>NZ_JAPMLV010000002.1:0-300000 GCF_026420145.1 Enterobacter pseudoroggenkampii | reverse complement strand
GGCGGGGTGGTACGCGTGGTCTGCGCCGGGGCACATCCATCTGCTGGATTACCATCTTTACAGCGCCCTGGCGCTTTCGCGTCAGCTAACGCCGGAGACCTTCTCGGCGAACCACCGTCGCAGCATTCACGCCCACTACGACAAAATCGCCCTCTGGGCGCGCATTAATCCCGGCACGTTCGCGGATAAAGAGGCGCTGATCTACGCCGAAATCGTGCGTCTGGACGGGATGAACAGCATCGCGCTTGAGCAGTATGAGAAGGCGGTCCGGCTCTCCCGCGAGGGCGGGTTTAATCCGATTAATGCCCTGGCCCACGAGCTGGCGGGCCGCTTTGCGCTGGCCTGCGGCTATCCAACCGCCTCGGACGCACACTTCCGTGGCGCAATTGCCGCCTGGGGCCGGGCGGGCGCGCAGGCCAAGGTGCGCCAGCTGGAGCAGGATTTCCCGCATCTGCTGGCCTCCGGGCAGGCGAGCGCCTATGACACGGTGGCGTTCGCTCAGAACGAGACGATCCGCGATCTGCAGAGCGTCATCAAAGCCTCCCGCGCGCTGTCGGAAGAGATCAATCTCGAGCGCTTAATCGAAAACCTGATGACGATCCTCCTCGAACGCGCCGGGGCGCAGCGCGGCCTGCTGCTTCGCATCAGCGATAACCTGATCCCGGAGATCGAGGCCAGCGCCTGGACCAGCACCGAAGGCGTGCGGGTGCGGATCCTGAAGGACGTGCCGACGGCGACCGACATGCCCCTGTCGGTGCTGGCGGCGGTGATCCGTACCGGGCAGGAGATTCGCACCGGTAAGCCGGAGGAGTTTCACCCCTTCAGTCAGGATCCCTATCTGGTGACCTCGGGAGCGGCCGTCATGTGCGTCCCGATGTTCAAGCAGGCGCGGCTGGTGGGCGTGCTCTACCTGGAAAACCGCCTGATGCCGGAAGTCTTCACCGCCGAGCATTCTCGCGTGGTGAGCCTGCTGGGGGCGCAGGCTGCGGTCTCCCTGGAGACGGCGCGGCTGTACGCCGAGCTGCTGGGGGAGAACATCCAGCGCCGTCGGGTGGAAAAAGAGCTGCGCGCCAGCCAGACCTCGCTGATGCTGGGCGAGCAGATCAGCCACACCGGCAGCTGGCGCTGGGAGCTGGAGCAGGATCTGATGTTTGTCTCGGAGGAGTACGCCCGCATCCTCGGCCTGCCCGAGCAGCAAAAGATGATCTCCATGGCGGAGTTTTTGACCTTCGTCCATGAAGACGACTATGCCCGCATCAGCACCATCGTCACGCAGAGCGTGCGCGAAGGGCTCTCCATGCGCGCGGAGTTTCGGGTGAAGCGTACCGACGGTTCTACGCGCTATATCCTCGGGATTGGCGATCCGGTGGGCGTGGGCAGCGAGGTGAATGAGTATTACGGCATCATCACCGATATCACCAGCCAGCGCGCCGCGGAGGATGCCATGCGGGTGGCGCAGGCTGATCTGGCGAGGGTGTCCCGCGCCACCACCGTCGGGCAGCTGACCTCCTCTATCGCCCATGAGATCAACCAGCCGCTGATGTCGATCGTCTCTAACGCCGGAGCGAGCCTGCGCTGGCTCAGCCGGGAGCCGGCCCGACTGGATAAAGTGCGGGAAGGGCTGGAAGAGATCGCCGCGGAAGGCGCGCGGGCGGGGGAGATCATTCGCAGCATCCAGTCCCTGACGCGCAAGCAGGATCCCACCTTCTCGCGCATCGATCTCCACTATCTGATCCACCATATCATCGCGCTCTCCCGCAGCGAGCTGGAGCAGCGACACATTAGCGTTGATTACCTGTTGAAGGCGCAGGACAGCTTTATCACCGGCGATAGCGTGCAGATCCAGCAGGTGCTGCTTAACCTGGTGATGAACGCCGTTGAGGCGATGGCCGAGGTGAAGGATCGCGCCTGCACCATCACCCTCAGCACCAGCAACGCGGACGGGAAAGCGATCGTTGAGATCGCCGATACCGGGAGCGGCATTGAGCCCGAGCGGCTGGAGCAGATTTTTGACTCGTTCTATTCCACCAAGCCACAGGGGATGGGGATGGGGCTGACCATCAGCGCCAGCATCATTGAGCGCCACTGCGGGAAGCTGAGCGCGCGCCGCCGGGAGCCGTACGGCACGGTGTTTGCCTTTGCGCTGCCGCTGGCGGTACAGGAAGGGTAAACGTTACTCCGCAGGCTGGCTTTTGGTCAGGCGCTCAACGGCCCTGACCAGCTCTGCCACGGAGCGCACCTGCATTTTCTCCATTACGCGGCGGCGATGCACTTTCACCGTGATCTCGCTGACGCCCAGCTCGGCGGCAATCTGCTTGTTCAGCATGCCGCTTATCGCCAGCGTGAGCACCTCGTGTTCGCGCGGAGTGAGGGAGAGATGGCGCTGCTTCAGGGCGTAGTGCTCTTTATTGCGCTCGGCGTTGTTTTCCGCCAGCTGCAGCGCGGACTCAATGGCGTCGATAAGCGCGGTGGATTCGACGGGTTTGGTAAGAAATTCGTACGCGCCGCCTTTAATGGCGCGCACCGACATCGGAATGGTGCCGTGGCCGGTGAGAAAAATAATCGGGATCTCGCGCCCGCTGTCCTTGAGGGCATCTGCCACCTCAAAACCCGAGATGGTGGGCATCTGCATATCGAGGACCACGCACGAGGGGAGCTCTTCAAAGCGGTGCTGAAGAAACGCTTCTGCCGATGAAAAGCCGATGGCGTTTAAGTCTGCGGATTCCAGCAGCCCGATCACGGACTGTCTGACTGCGTCATCGTCATCAACCACATACACAATGTGTTCCATTCACCGCCCCGGTGCTGTTTTACATGTCGAGGATGCAAACAGCCCCAGGAGTGACGTAAGGGACTGTTTATGCTGACTTTCATCTTAACACATTAAATATAATTATCATTTAACAATATGATAATCATATGAAGTATAGCGATCCGGGCGGGGGCGGTGAAAGAACGAAACGCGTGCAACATGGGCAATGTGCATGGGCTCCCTCGTAATTTGCCGGTGAGGACTTTGATCGGTAAAACAGGCTACACTCTGGTTTTGAGCGCTAAATGCTGAGGACATAACAATGCACTACACACTGAAAGAAAGCGACAAGGAAAAAGCGGAAGGGTCAAACGGCGCGGGCGCTCTGCAGCAAAAACTGCTGGAGTCTCGTTCGATTGTGATTTCCGGTGAGATCAACCAGGAGCTGGCGCAGAAAGTGATCACCCAGATGATCCTGCTGCAAAGCGTCAGCAACGATCCGATCAAGCTGTACATCAACAGCCAGGGCGGTCACGTGGAAGCGGGCGACACCATCCACGACTTCATCAAATTCATTCGCCCGGAAGTGCACGTGATCGGCACCGGCTGGGTGGCGAGCGCCGGGATCACCATCTTCCT
This sequence comes from Enterobacter pseudoroggenkampii, assembly GCF_026420145.1. NCBI lineage: Bacteria > Pseudomonadati > Pseudomonadota > Gammaproteobacteria > Enterobacterales > Enterobacteriaceae > Enterobacter > Enterobacter pseudoroggenkampii. The sequence continues at coordinate 296,609 of NZ_JAPMLV010000002.1, read as the reverse complement.
GGCCGCGAAAAAAGAGCACCGCTACTCGCTGCCAAATACCCGCTTTATGATCCACCAGCCGCTGGGCGGCGTGCGCGGTCAGGCGACGGATATTGAGATCGAAGCGCGCGAGATCATCCGCATGCTGGATCGCGTAAACAAGCTGATCGCCGACGCTACCGGCCAGCCGCTGGAAAAAGTGAAAAAAGACACCGACCGCAACTTCTGGATGTCGCCGGCGGAAGCGCTGGACTACGGTATCGTGGGTAAACTGATTACCCATTATGACGAACTGAAGCTGGATTAAGTTTTCGCGGCGTGTTTGTGTCGGGTGGCGGCTTCGCCTTACCCGACCTACACGTGCGGGTTTGACCCATGACAAGTTCCCCCTCTGCCTTCTTGCCTATAATCGCGCCTGTTTCCCCTCTTACTGGTGCTACCCATGGCGTATCAACTGAACCTGAACTGGCCGGAATTTCTTGAGAAATACTGGCAAAAACAACCCGTCGTGCTGAAAAATGCCTTCCCGAACTTTGTCGACCCGATTACCCCGGACGAGCTGGCGGGGCTGGCGATGGAGCCGGAGGTCGATAGCCGTCTGGTGAGCCATTTCAACGGCAAATGGCAGGCCAGCAATGGCCCATTCGAGCACTTTGACGATCTGGGCGAAACCGGCTGGTCGCTGCTGGCGCAGGCGGTGAACCACTGGCATATGCCCGCCGCGGAGCTGGTGCGTCCGTTCCGCGTTCTGCCGGACTGGCGTCTGGACGATCTGATGATCTCCTTCTCCGTGCCGGGCGGCGGCGTGGGTCCGCATATCGATCAGTACGACGTGTTTATCATTCAGGGGATGGGCAGCCGCCGCTGGCGCGTGGGTGACAAGCTGCCGATGCGTCAGTTCTGCCCGCATCCGGCGCTGCTGCACGTGGATCCGTTCGAGCCGATCATTGACGAAGACCTGGCCCCGGGCGATATTCTCTACATTCCGCCTGGCTTCCCGCACGACGGTTTTACCCATGAAACGGCGCTTAACTACTCCGTCGGCTTCCGCGGGCCGAACGGTCGCGATCTGATCAGCAGCTTCGCCGATTACGCGCTGGAAAACGATCTGGGCGGTGAGCACTACAGCGATCCGGATCTGACCTGTCGTGAACATCCTGGCCGCGTCGAGCAGTACGAGCTCGATCGCATTCGTCAGATGATGATCGACATGATTAGCAAGCCGGATGATTTCACAAAATGGTTCGGCAGCTTTGTCTCCACGCCGCGCCACGAGCTGGATATCGCCGCCGCCGAGCCGCCGTACGCGCCGGAAGAGGTGCTGGACGCGCTGCAGGGCGGCGAAACGCTGTCTCGCCTGAGCGGCCTGCGCGTGCTGAACATCAACGGCAGCTTCTTCATCAACAGCGAACAGCTGGAGACGGTTGACGCGAAGGCGGCGGATGCGCTGTGCCGCTTCACCGAACTCGGTCAGGCCGAGCTGGGCGATGCGCTGAAAAACCCGGCGTTTGTCGAGGAGCTCACCGGGCTGATTAACCAGGGGTACTGGTACTTCGACGAGTAGTGCGGCACGGTTTTCTCCCTCTCCCTGTGGGAGAGGGTCGGGGTGAGGGCATCAGGCCGCACTAGCCCTCCTCCATCGCAATCACAATCGCTTCACCCAGCTTCTTCAGCGCCTCGCGATTTTTGTCCGTCGGCGGCAGCGCCACGTTGATCCGCAGGCAGTTGCGGTACTTCCCGGAGGCGGAAAACAGCGACCCGGCCGCGGCCTGGATCTTCAGCCGGCACAGCTGCTTGCTGACGCACACCATATCGACCTTCTCCGGCAGCTCAATCCACAGCAGGAAGCTGCCCTGTGGGCGCGTGACGCAAATCTCTGCCGGAAAATACTGCCGCACCCAGCAGGTGTAGGTTTCCATATTTTGCTGATAAATCTGGCGCATACGGCGCACGTGGCGATGGTAATGCCCGTCGCGAATAAACGCCGCCACCGCCATCTGCGTTCCCGGCACGTTAAACCCGCCCGCGGCGTATTTCATGTGCATCACCCGGTCGTAGTAGCGTCCCGGCACAATCCAGCCGACGCGCAGGCCTGGCGCCACGGTTTTGGTAAACGAGCTGCAGAGGATCACGCGGCCGTCGATATCCATCGAATGAATGGTGCGCGGGCGCGGGTACTCCGCCGCCAGCTCGCCGTAAATGTCATCCTCGACAATCACGATATCGTGCCGCTGGGCGAGGGCCAGCACCTGCTTTTTCCGCGCTTCCGGCATGATAAATCCGAGCGGATTATTGCAGTTGGGCACCAGGATCACCGCCTTGATCGGCCACTGCTCCATTGCCAGCTCTAACGCTTCGATGCTGATCCCGGTCTCGGGATCGGTAGGAATTTCAATTGCCTTGATGTCAAACCCGCGCAGCATCTGCATGGTGCCGTGAAACGACGGAGATTCCACCGCCACGATATCCCCCGGTTTACACACCGAGAGCAGGGCGATAGACAGCGCGCCGTGGCAGCCGTTGGTAATGACAATGTCGCTTGCCGAGACGGTGGAGCCGCCGTCGAGCATCAGGCGGGCGATCTGCTCACGCAGCTCCAGGCGCCCGTCGAGCACGTCATAGCTCAGCATCTCGCCGGGATTATGCTGCGCAATGCGGCTCATCTCGCGCCACAGGGGCTTCAGGCTCGGCTGGTTAATGTCCGGCGAACCGCCGCCAAAGGAGATCATCTCTTTGTCGGCGCGGGCGTCCAGCAGCATCATCACCTCATCCCACTGGGTAACGTCCACGGGGCGCTGCACCGGGCGCGTCATCGCCGGGACGGGCGGCTGGGCTTTGCGCGGTGAGACAAAATAGCCGGAGCGCGGCTGAGGCGTGATCAGCTGGAGGTTTTCGAGGATCTGGTAGGCCTGCTGTATGGTGCTGATGCTCACGCCGTGCTCCTGACTCAGCGTGCGCACCGACGGCAGACGTTCGCCGCTGCGATACAGCCCTTGCTCAATGCGTTCAGCCAGAAGATTGGCCAGATGTTGGTAGCGTGTCATGCTGTATCCTTTGTTTTCACCATACAGATTATAAAACCAGTACAGATTGCTGCGAAAATTGCCATGCAGATACTGTTTTAGCGGATCTGTATGTTAAACAAAAGGTGTTTTTGCATCTGTATTGCACGGGTGTATTTCCGGGATGATAACCCCACTGACACAGTGAGGAGAGCATCATGGAATTCTACGAGAATCGTTCAAAACGTCCGTTTATTGTGTTCGTCTGGATCGGGAAAACGATCTGCAACTGGTATCGCATCAACCGTACCCGCCGCATATTGAGCCAGATGAGCGACGAGCAGCTCAAGGACGTTGGGTTGTCCCGCAATGATATTTAAACCGTAGGCCGGGTAAGGCGAAGCCGCCACCCGGCGATGTTCAGCGCAACAGCTCAAACGTCTGCCGCTTCGGCCTTTCCAGCAGCGCCACCGCCTCTTCATACGACCGCACGTTGTTATAGCCCATCACCAGCCCGTAGCGCTTCCCGGAACCGCGATACCACTCCGAAAGCGCATTGACCTGGAGCTGCTGTTCCTGCCAGCAGCGCGCCACTTCCCGGTCACGGCTTCCTTTGGTCAGGAACGCCACGATATGCATTCCACCGTCGTTTTGCTCGGTGAAAAACAGATCGCCATACACCTCGCGCAGGGCGGCAATCATCCAGTCGCGGCGGGTCTGATACAGCGCGCGCATCTTTTTCAGGTGACGGAAAAAATGCCCTTCGTTGAGAAACGCGGTGAGGATCTTTTGCGTCAGCACCGGCTGGCCGCTGGTGGTGATGTCCGCGCAGTCGGTAAAGGCTCCGACGGTGCTGGCGGGCATCACCACGTAGCCCATGCGCAGCGACGGCATGATGGTTTTACTGAAGGTGCCCATAAAAATCACCCGGTCGTGTTGGTCGAGGCTTTTCAGCGACGGCAGCACCTTGCGGGTGTAGTGAAACTCCCCGTCGTAATCGTCTTCGATAATCCACGCCTCGTTCTGGCTGGCCCAGTCGAGCAGCTGCTGTTTACGCGGCAGGGAGAGCGTGACCGCCAGCGGGCTCTGGTGCGACGGGGTGACGATGGCAAAACGGGCGTCGCGATGGTGGCGCAGCAGGTAGTCCGTGTCGATGCCGCAGCGATCGACCGGCACGGTGTGCAGGCGCGGCACGATCCGCTTGAGCAGCTGCTGGCCCATAAAATAGCCCGGATCTTCAAACACCACCTTGTCGCTGCGGCTGGCAAGGGTATCGAGGATCAGCCGCAGGCTGCCGCTGTAGCCGCTGGTGATCAGCACCTGCTCGGCGGTGCAGGAGAGCCCGCGCGAGATGTTGAGGTAGCTGGCGATGGCCTGGCGCAGCGGATACCAGCCCAGAACGGGCGGGTTGAGCATCTCCTCCTGTCGCATAGCCCGCGTCGCCTGGCCTGCCAGCAGCAGCCATTTTTTATACGGAAAACTGTCGAGGGCAGGGATGCCGGGGCGCAGAAACCCCGCCCGCTCGCGCTGGCTGATGAGCGAGGCCGGAAGCGCTCCGGTAGGCTGCTCCGCAGGGGCAGTCTTATCCGGCAGCAGTAAGTCCGGGTTAACCCGCGTGCCGCGCGCGCCCTGGCTCACCAGATACCCTTCACCCGTCAGAATGGCGTACGCCGTTTCGACGGTTTTACGCGCCACCTTCAGCTCTTCCGCCAGCACGCGGATGGCAGGCACCCTGTCGCCCGGCTTCAGCACGCCGCGCATGATGTTGTCGCGGTAGCGGGAATAAATCTCGTGATAGCCCGGCTTCATGTCCTACCTCATTTCACGCTTTTTGTATCTTTTTACTATGTCATGAACGGCGTAGATTTGCCTCATCGCACGGCACATGCCGCACAAAAAGAGGAAAGACCATGAGCACTCGCGTTAACCACCATAAAGTTACACCTGCCCTCGCCAACGCGCTGTCTGCCCTGAGCATGGAGGTAGCAAAAACCTCCATCGACCCGGCGCTGAAACACCTGATCGACATTCGCGTGTCGCAGCTGAACGGCTGTACGTTCTGTCTGGATATGCACTCAAAAGAGGCGAAAATCGCCGGCGAGCGCGAGCTGCGCCTGTACCATCTGGCGGCCTGGCGCGAGTCCCCGCTGTTCAGCGCCCGCGAGAAAGCCGCGCTGGCCTTCACCGAAGCGCTGACCCAGATTGGCGTTCACGGTGTCAGCGATGCGCTCTACCGCAGCGTGGCGGAGCACTTCTCGGACGTGGAGATTTCAGAGCTGAACTTCGCCATCGTGGCGATCAACGCCTGGAACCGTCTGGGGATCACCTCCCGCATGGAACCCGGCGCGCTGGACGCGGCTTACGGGCTGAATAAGGCTAACCTGGAATAATCCCGCGCTCGCGAACCATCGCCACCAGCGCCCGCAGTCCCGGCGGGACGTGGCGATGGCCGGGGTAGTACAGGCGCAGCCCGGCAAACGGCTGCGCCCAGTCGTTTAGGACGCTCATCAGTTCTCCACGTTCAAGCTCTTCACGGATATACAGTTCCGGTAAAAATCCCACCCCTAACCCCGCTTTCACGGCGCGGATCGAGGCAAAAAGATCGGACGTCGCAAAACGCGGCGGTACGGCAAGGGCGTACGTTTCACCCCGACGCGCCAGCTCCCAGCGGTAGATCCCGCCGTGGGCCATCCGCATGCCGATCCCCTGATGTGAAAGCAGATCGTCCGGCGTCTGCGGAATGCCGTGACGTGCAAAATAGTCCGGCGTGGCGGTGACCAGCTGGCGGATCTCCCCGGTCAGCGGTACGGCAATCATGTCCTGCGGCACAGACTCCTCAAGGCGGATCCCCGCGTCATAGCCTTCCGCGACGATGTCGATCATTCGCGCTTCGCTGACGGTCTCTACGCGCATCTTCGGGTAGCGGATCATAAAGTCGATCAGCAGCTGGTCCAGAAACAGGGTGCCGATATGGTTTGGCACGTTCAGACGCAGCGTGCCGGCGGGTTCTCCGGTGTCGCTGTGGATCTCTTCCCCGGCGAGACGGATCTCCTGCAGGGCCGGGCCGATACGTGCCACGTAGCGCTGTCCGGCGTCGGTGAGCGCCACGCTGCGGGTGGTGCGGTTGAAAAGCCGCGTCTCAAGGCGGCTCTCCAGTCCGGCGATGGCATTGCTTACCGCCGTGGCGGACATCCCCAGCTCCTGCGCCGCGGCGCGAAAGCTGCCGCGCCGCACCACCGCCATTACCACTTCCAGCTCTGTCAGACCTGAACGATGCATAGATTATCCTGAAAATCGAAACAACCCTTGCAGCATAGCGTGGATTATCGCAACGGAGAAGCCGTGACAGACTGGTCTCACACAGCCTGAGGAGGGTTATATGCACACTATCGAACAGATCTTTATTAACGGCGAGTTTGTTACCCCGCACGGCACCGAGTGGTTTGATTTGTACAACCCGGCGACGGCGCGGGTCATCGGCCAGGTTCTTCTGGCGGATGAGGTCGACGCAGAGCGCGCCATTGCGGCGGCGAAAGCGGCGTTTCCGGCGTGGTCGCAGACCACAAAGCAGGAACGCATCGCGGCGCTGAAGCGCATGCACGCCGCCGTGGCCGCTCGCCACGACGATCTGCTGGAGGCGGTCATTGAAGAGTACGGCGCGCCCGCCTCGCGCTCGGCGTGGATGGCCAGCTATCCGGCGGAGGTGATTGCTCAGGCTATCGAGGCGCTGGAGGCGTTTGAATTCGTCACCCCCGCGGGCGCAGCCACGGTGCAGATGACGCCGCTCGGCGTGGCCGGGCTGATTACGCCGTGGAACAGCGATGCCGGGTTTATCTGCGGCAAACTGGCGGCCGCGCTCGCCGCGGGCTGCACGGCGGTGATCAAGCCGAGCGAAATGAGCGCCCTGCAAACGCGGATTGTCACTGAAGCGCTGCGCGATGCCGCGCTGCCGCCGGGCGTGTTTAACATCGTCACCGGGCGCGGCGAGACGGTAGGTGAAACCATTAGCCGCCATCCGGACGTGGCAAAAATCTCGTTTACCGGCTCCACGAATACCGGCAAGGCGATCCTGCGCAACGCGGCGGAAAGCTTTAAGCGCGTGACCCTGGAGTTGGGCGGTAAATCGCCGACGATCCTGCTGGATGATGTGGATCTGGCGCAGGCGATCCCGCTGGTGATTCAGGCCGGGTTTATGAACAGCGGGCAGGCGTGCGTGGCCGGGGCGCGCATTCTGGTGCCTTACTCGCTCAAGGCGGAGATCGAAACCGGGCTGGCGCAGGCCGTGGCGGCGGTGAACTCCGGCGACCCGCGCAACAGTGCGACTGACGTCGGCCCGATGGTCAGCGAAAGGCAGTGGCAGCGGGTGCAGGGCTATATCCGTAAAGGCCTCGAAGAGGGGGCACGCCTGCTGGCGGGCGGTGAAGGGCGGCCGGAAGGCACGCAGGACGGCTGGTTTGTGCGTCCGACGCTGTTTGCCGACGTGAACAACTGGATGACCGTTGCCCGCGACGAGATCTTCGGCCCGGTGCTGTGCGTAATCCCTTATCAGGACGAGGCGGAGGCGATCGCCATTGCCAACGACACCGACTACGGCCTGAGCGCGATGGTGCTGGGCGGCGATGTGGACCGCGCGCGACGCGTGGCGCAGCAGATTGTTTCCGGTCGCGTGCTGGTGAACACCCTGGCCCATGAACCGAAGGCGCCGTTCGGCGGGTTTAAGCACTCCGGTTTGGGGCGCGAGATGGGCGAGTGGGGGATCCGGGCGTTTATGGAGCCGCGGTCGATTGTGGGATAAAACCTGCCCGGTGGCGCTGCGCTTACCGGGCCTACATGAGCCCGTAGGCCGGATAAGCGCAGCGCCATCCGGCACAACACTTCGCTCCTTGCCGAAGCATCGTGCTTTTCCATCCTGCATTCTCTCCCCAACATCACAACGGAGAGACCATCATGATCGCAGTCCTTTTCGAAGCTAAAGCCGAGCCCGCTCATCAGGCGCGCTATCTCCAGCTGGCCGCCGAACTTAAGCCGCTGCTGGCCGACATCGACGGCTTTATTGATATCGAGCGGTTCCAGAGCCTGACGACCGACGGCAAAATCCTCTCCCTTTCCTGGTGGCGGGATGAAGAGGCCGTCCGCCGCTGGAAGCAGAACGTCTTTCATCAGGCGGCGCAGGCCGAAGGGCGGGAGTCGATTTTTGCGTACTACCGCATTCGGGTGGCGCAGGTCGTGCGGGAATATACCTCTGAAACCGGAGGGCATGCCGATGTATGACGTTCATGTCATTTTTCGCGATATCCCGGGTGAGCTGGCGCGCTTTGGACAGCTGCTGGGCCGCAACGGCGTGGGGCTGGAGGGCGGTGGCGTTTTTGGTACAGATGCCCATTTCCTGATGGAAGACGGGGAAAAAGCGCGACGCGTGCTGCTCGACGCCGGGTTTATCGTGCAGGCGGTGCGAAAGCCGGTGATCAGAAAGCTTAAGCAGGAGCGTCCTGGCGAGCTGGGCGAGATCGCGGCGGCGCTGGCGGCACGCGGTGTGTCTATCCTGGCCCAGTACAGCGACCATGCGAATCACCTTATTCTGCTGACGGATAATGATAAGCTGGCCGCTGAGATCACTGAACCCTGGGCGGCCCATGCTTAAGACGAATTTACCCCCTGACAACAGCGCGATGCTGGAAAAGGCGATTGCCGCGGTGGCGGCTGCAATGGCCGATCCGTCGCGCGTGAAGATGCTCTGTGCGCTAATGGATGGGCGGGCGTGGACGGCCACTGAACTGAGCGCGGCGGCAGATGTCGCACCGTCGACCGCCAGCGGGCATCTCGCCCGGCTGCTTGAAGGGCAACTGATAACCTGCCTGTCGCAAGGGCGGCATCGCTATTATCGTCTTGCCGGGCACGACGTGGCGGCGCTGGTGGAGCAGATGATGGGGCTTTCGTGGAGCCGCATTATCCCGCCGGAAACCACCGCGCCGAAAGCCATGCGTGAAGCCCGGACCTGCTATGACCATCTCGCAGGCGCGGTGGCGGTGCAGATCTATGATTTCATGCAGGCGGAAGGCTGGCTGGAGGCTGACGGTTCAGCGTTGACACTCTATGGCCGGGAGCAGTTCCTGACGCTCGGCATTTCGTTAAGCGCGCATCCGCGCCGGAAGGCCTGCTGCGCCTGCCTGGACTGGAGCGAGCGGCGGTTTCACCTGGGCGGAGAAGCCGGCGCGTTGCTGCTCGATCATCTGGAAAATAAAGGCTGGATCCAGCGGGTGGCGGGGTATCGGGAGGTGGTGGTGACGGCGTCGGGAAAGGCCGCCTTCAGGAAGCATTTTAGCCGCTAAACGCCGCTGCGGGCTGATGCCCTCACCCCGACCCTCTCCCACAGGGAGAGGGAGAACACCCTTTTCGCAATTCCTGCGCTTTCGCCTCTCGTTTCTTGATACTTACCCTGATAACTATTATCTTGACCGCGTGTGACGAGAGGTTTCCCCATGAGTGAAGAAGAACTGTTCTGCCGCAGGCCGATGGGCATGCGGATGGCGATGATCGTGCGCCAGTGGCGTGCCGTCATCGACGAGGCCATTCTCGATACCGGGTTAACCCAGTCGAGCTGGACGGTGATGATGCAGCTGCATCAGCTCGGGGATAACGTCTCAATGAGTGAGCTGGCGGAGGTGCAGGGCATTGAACTGCCGCCGCTGATGCGCACCCTGACACAGCTGGAAAAGCAGGGATACCTGCTGCGCGCCGTATCGCCTTATGACAAGCGCATCCGGCTTCTGACGCTGACGCCTGAGGGAAAAGCCCTGTTACAAAGGCTCACTCAGGTGATTGAGACGTATCAGGCGCGCGTATCGCAAAACATCGCGCCGGAACATCTCGACATTTTCAGCGCTACCCTGAATCAAATCGCCTGCAATTTGCGGACAATCCGCGAAGAAGATAACAAGACCGAAAAATAATGACCCCTGAACAAAAGTTTGCCCGCTGGGTAAGGGTGAGTATTGCCTCTTTCCTGCTGATGTTTGTCTACTTTATCGTCGCGGATATCTGGATCCCGCTGACGCCGGACTCCACCGTGATGCGCGTGGTGACGCCGGTGTCTCCGCGCGTCTCCGGTTACATTGCGGCGGTACATGTCCACAACAACAGCCAGGTGAAGAGAGGCGATCTGCTGTTTGAGCTCGACGACACGCCGTTTCGCAATAAGGTGGAAGCTGCGCAAATCGCGCTTGAGCAGGCTCGCCTGTCTAACGAACAGTTGGACGCGCAGATCGCCGCCGCGCAGGCCAGCCTGAAAACCGCCGTGCTGACCGCGCGTAACGACAAAGTAACCTTTGATCGCTACCAGAAGCTGAGCACGCTGCAGAACGTCTCGCAGGCAGATCTGGATAAGGTCCGTACGACCTGGCAGAACAGCGAACAGTCCGTCAGCTCAATTCAGGCCAACATCCAGAACCTGCGCATTCAGCGCGGCGAGCGGGACGAGCACCGCAACGTGACGCTGCAAAAATACCGCAACGCGCTGGATGAAGCGGAACTCAATCTTGGCTGGACGAAGGTTTACGCCCAGGCGGACGGCACGGTCAGTAACCTGCAGTTAAGCCCGGGCTTTTACGCCTCCTCGGGCTCAGCCGCGCTGGCTCTGGTGAACAACCAGACCGACATCGTGGCCGATTTCCGCGAGAAGAGCCTGCGCCATACCCGTCAGGGCACCGACGCCGCCGTGGTGTTCGACGCCTTCCCGGGGCACGTTTTCCGCGCCCACGTCACCAGCAGCGACGCGGGGATCCTTGCCGGTCAGGAGGCGGTTAACGGCCAGCTCTCCGAGCCGGAAACCTCCAACCGCTGGGTGCGCGACGCTCAGCGCATGCGCATTCACGTGACGCTGGACGAGGCGCTGCCGAAGCATCTGCCGACCGGCGCCCGCGCGACCGTGCAGCTCTACAACAGCGAAGGACCGTTTGCGCGCTTCTTCTCCGGGATGCAGATCCACCTGGTGAGCCTGCTGCACTATGTTTATTAGTTCGATGTCTATTACTACCCTGGCGCGGGTGTTTACCCCGCACGGCAACATCGTCTATACGGCAAACGACTTTCGCCAGACCCTGCGCATCGTCTTTGCCGGGATGATTGCGCTCAGCATCTCCAGCTTCTACAACACCAGCTACGGCGTGTTTTTCGTGGTCTACCCGATTATGCTGCTGTCGCTGGTGCCGGTGTTTAACCGCCACGTGGCGAAGCAGTTTATCTTCAGCGCCGCGCTAAACTGCGTTGAAATGGTGATTATCATCGGCTATCTGTCGCAGTGGCCGGTCATCATGACGCTGGTGGTGTTTGCCCTGTACGTGATGCGCTTTCGCTTTATGAGTAAAGGGCCGCTGTTTTTGTTCGGGTCCATGGGCGTGGTGTGCCAGAGCGTGATGCTCAACTTTATGAGCTACCCCACCACCAACTGGCACACGCTGCTGTTTTCCAACATCGAAGCGAGCGTGATGGCGGTATGCCTGAGCGCGCTGATGAAATATCTCCTGCCGGACGTGGAGCCCCGCAAGCCGCCGCCGCTGATTGAGAAAGACGACGCCCGCGTGCGCCACGAGTCGCTGCTCTCCGGTACCGTCGCGACGCTGATATTCATCGTTTTTCAGATCAGCGACTTAAGCGATTCGCTTTCGGCGCTGATGGCGGGGATTTTAATCCTGTTCCCGATGCACTATCGCGGTTCGGTGATGAGCTCCATCTGGCGCGTGGTCGGCGTGGTGCTGGGCTGCCTCTATATTCTGGTGGTGCAGCTGATCCTCTACGATCACAGCAGCCATATGCTATTGATGATGCCGCTGATCGGCCTCGGGCTGGCGTTTGGCGCACGACTCCACGTGATGGAGAAGGTGGGCGCAGGCGTGGGGTTCTCCAGCATCACCACCATCGGCATTATGTTCGGGCAGAACATGCACCCGGACACTGACCTGGTGTTCAGCGATCTGTACCGCATCACCTCCGTCACCTTTTCGCTGGTGGCGACGCTGACGATGGTCTTTCTGGTGCACCTGATCCTGAACCGCTTCGAGGCGACGCGCTACGTCATTCAGGGCTGATAGCGTATGCCGCCGCTGAAGCTCCAGTCTTCAGCGGCAGTAAACTGGATAACGACCATCACGTCCCCACCATTGATGCCCATCTTCTCATTCAGTTGCGCAGCCAACTGGCGGTAGAGCGCCGCTTTTTGTTCATCGCTCCTCGGCTTACCGGCCACGATATTGAACAGTATTGCCCCCTCCGTTCTGCCCGGGCTGAGATAGTGCCGATCAACGTATCGATCCCCGGCAGCGAAGCATTCAAAAAAATGAAACCGGTCCTGCGCGGGAACGGCGAAGGTTTCCGTCAGCGCCTGGTGCAGAATGTCCGAAATCTGTTTTTTCTGCATCTCGCTATAGCGGCCACCCGTCATGATGCGAACAAACGGCATTATTGTTTCTCCTCTGCCAGGCAGGTCAGGGCGCTGACGGCTGCCGGCCAGCCTGCGTAAAACGCCAGATGGGTAAACGCTTCGGCAATCTCGTCGTCCGTCACGCCGTTTTGTCGGGCAAAGTCGATATGCCAGGGAAGCTGCGCGGTACGCCCCAGGGCGGCCAGGGCGGCAAGCGTGATCAGGCTGCGATCCCGCGGAGCAAGCTGCGAACGCTGCCAGATATCGCCAAACAGCACCTGCTGGCTGAGTTCCGCCAGCTTAGGGGAGACCTGCGCAAGCGTGTCGCGATTCAGTGTTGTGCTCATTTTTATTCCTCCTGTCGTCTGGAAATCACTCTCGCAGGCTGCCACCATAAATAAAATCACAATGTTCAGGACTAAATGTCCTGAAAATGAGGATGATATGGATAAACGCTTTTCAGCATTAGACCTGGACGCGCTGCGCAGCTTTGTGGAGGGTATTCAATCCACCAGCTTTGCCGAGGCGGCGTACAGGCTGTGTCGGTCCACCTCTGCGGTCAGCGCCCAGCTAAAAAAGCTGGAGCAGCAGTGCGGCGTGGCGCTCACCGTGAAGCAGGGGCGTACGCTGGCTCTGACCCGGGAGGGTGAAATTCTGCTGAGCTACGCCCGACGCATGCTGGCATTAAATGATGAAGCGCTCCGGGCTATCAGGGGGGAGTTGCTGCAGGGCGAGGTGCGTCTGGGTATGCAGGAGGACTTTGGGGAATCCGTGATGCCGCAGGTTATCGGCGATTTTCACAGACAACACCCTGAGCTTCGCATGATCGCGCGCGTCGATCGCAACCCGCCGCTGCTGCGGGGCGTGGCGGCAAACGAACTCGATCTGGCGCTGGTCTGGCAGGAAGGACGAGAAGGCGACTATGTGCGAAGCGAGCCGCTAAAGTGGATTTGCCGGTCCAGCGAGGACATTGAGGTACTTCTGCACCGAGGTGAGCCGCTGCCGCTGGTGATGTTTGACGCCCCCTGCCTCTTGCGAAGCCGGGCTATCGCAGCGCTGGATGCCGCAGGTATTCCCTGGCGTATCGCTTTTACCAGCTATAGCCTGAGCGGACTGTGGGCGGGCGTCAGCGCGGGGCTGGGTATTACGCTCCGCACGCGTATTGGCCTGCCCGAGACGTTACAGGTCGACAGCCGCCTGTTGCCAGATACAGGAGAGTTGGGAATAGCGCTGCATCAGGGAAGCGCCTCCGCCAATGCCGCTATTTCCAGCATGAAGGCGCTGATCCTCAGGACGCTCAATGGATAAGCGTCGGGATTTGCGAGAGTAAAAACAGGATCAGGCCAATCGTCCCGCCCACCAGGGTGCCGTTGACGCGGATAAACTGCAGATCCTTGCCAATGTTCAGCTCAATCTGGCGGGACATGTCTTTGGCATCCCAGCTTTTCACCGTGTCGCTGATGTGGCGTGTCAGGAACGCGGCAAAATCCGGCGCGAGGCGGTGCGCGGCCTGCTCCAGATGCTCGTTCAGCGAGGCCTGCAGGTTCGCATCGTTCGTCAGCGTTTCACCGAACCAAAGCCCGGCGTTGGCGATGCGCTGCTTCACGCGCGAGTCCTCACTCTGCATGTCCGCCTTCAGCCACTGGCGCAGGTCGGCCCACATCTCACCCAGATAGCGGTTAAACGCCTCATCGTTTTTCAGGTAGTGCTTGATGTTGTCGGCTTTTGCCGTCATGTCCGGATCGTTTTTCAGGTTGTCGATAAGCTTCAGCGTGGCGCGGTCAAACGCCTGGCGGATCTGGTGCGTGCGGTCGTGGCTGATATCGTCCAGCAGCGTGTTCACCGCGTTTGACACCATCTCCGCGCTTTGATCGCCCAGCCACTCGGTGGGCAGCACCATCGCCTTGCGCGGATGCTCGGTTTTGAGCCAGTGGACGATCTGGTCGGCGATAAACTCCCGCGTGCTTTCCCGCTGAATGAGGGTAATCAGCCGGTTGATGATGGTGTCCAGCAGCACCTGATGGCGGTTGTTTTTGGTCATGCTCTCCAGCATCACGGCGCTGGTTTCAGTGAAGTCGACCTTGTCGATGGCCTTATGCACCGCGCGTTTGAGCAGGCGTTGAATGCGCCCGTCGTCGGTCAGCTCGAGAAAACCGCTCATCACCTGCATCAGATGCAGCCCGACGCGCTGGGCGTTGTCGGGCTTGCTGAACCAGGCACCAATCATCTGCGCGGGCTCATAGCGGCGGATCAACGCCACCAGCGACTGGGTATCGAGAAATTTCTCCTGCACAAACTGGCCGAGATTGTCGCCGATCCGGTCTTTATTGCGCGGGATGATCGCCGTATGGCGGGAGATAAAGGGAATCGGCACCCGGCGGAACAGCGCGACGACCGCAAACCAGTCAGCCAGCGCGCCGACCATTGCCGCCTCGGCAATGGCCTTGACGCCGCGCACCCAGAAGGTCTGCGGCAGGAACAGGGTGGTGATAAACGCCGCGGCGGCAACCAGCAGCAGCGCCAGCGCCAGCAGCTTGGCGCGTTTGAGTTCAGCTATTTTTTCCATGGGTTAAGGATAGAGGCAAGTGAACCAAAAGTGCAAAACTGGTGTAAGGGGGAGACGCATTCTCAGTGTGAACAAATGTCGTCTATATAAAAAATAGATACATCTAAATTATCTATTATTAATTTTTCTATATTTTTTGTGCTTATTTATTTTCGGACGTAATGTTTTGTGACCGTCGTAGTCATTTTAACGCTCCTGTTAGCCATAAGATAAAGGACTATTTATGAAAGGAGACGGTATCGATGACATGGGAGTATAAAGTTTCGACGGGGGTATTGAGCCATAATGGTGTGTTTGTCGCTAACTGCTACAGCGGTGCGGGTGAATCGAAAGATAAGCCAGAGTGTGAAAGTCAACGAAACAGAGGGCCTATTCCCAGAGGTATTTATTTTACTGCCGGGTGGAATAATCATAAAAGTGCTGAGGCCATTATTCTTGAGCCTATAGCGGGGACCAATACCTTTGGTAGAGATCATTTTCAAATTCATGGTGATAAAAAAGGTCAGCCACCAGGTTCTGCGTCAGCAGGTTGCATCATTATGAACGGTCAGGACAAGCGTCATTTGATTTATGATTCGGGTGATACAATACTGGTGGTGCGATAATGAAGTATATTATTGCGCTATTCTTCTTGTGCTTACCGATGGGTTTATTTGCCAAAAAACACACTCCTGAACAGATCTTGCAGATGATAAACGGCAAAGGCGCCAGGCATGTTGTTGCACAATTATATGCTAATGATAGCGATGAGTCGGAATGGTGGAATCATGTTATCCCAGAGATTAGCAAAGGAAATCAGAAATGGTTAGCTGTCGCGAGTGCTCTTGAGTCGGGCGTGGACGCCAGTACGGCTGAAGACTTAAAAGCAGCGCTTTCTGAAGCTATCCCTCATAATCCTGCAGGCGTTTTAGCCATTTTAAAAGACGATAAGCCCTTACTCACTATTCAACAAATCTGTGCTTTTGCCAGTTATCCAGAAACGGAAGCAGAGGGTAATAAGCTCTTTGTGGATTCAATCAGGGAAATGTTTAAAATAACAACCCCGCAGGGTCAAAGATGTCTCGCCGTTATGATCTCAACTGTTGAACACTCTGTTCCATTCGATAAGGATATGTAAATGGCCATTCCGGGATATATGTCATTAACTGACGATGCGGGTAATAACATAAAAGGCAGCGTGAAAGTTAAAGACCGTGAAAACCAGATTGAGGTTTTAGGGCTCTATCATAACGTAAGCTATAATTATGACCTGCATAATGGCAGAGCATTGAGCAAACGCCAGCATCGTCCCTTTCTTATTGAGAAAGAAATAGATGCCTCCAGTGTTTTTCTCTATAAAGCACTCAGCACGGGCGGTACGTTCAGGAAAGCGACTATCGACCTGTACAGAATCAATGATGCCGGTCAGGAAGAAATCTATTTCACGATAACGCTGGAAGCGGTGAAGGTCGTCACGGTGTTTTCATTAATGCATGACGTGAAAGAGACTTACCATGAAAAACAGGGTCATCTTGAGCTTGTTTTGCTTCGTTATAAAAAGATTACCTGGCATTACCGTGACGGTAACGTTATTCACTCGGATGACTGGGATTATCGGTTAGGGGCATAGAAAACGGCTGATAAGATTCTTTCATATCACCCGCCACAGCACCCACCCGCCAAACCCCATCAGCACCACCCCCGCCGTGCGCTCTATCAGCCACAGCGCACGGCTGAGCTTCTGTTGCACCGCCGATAGCCCCATCAGCGACACCAGAGCCAGATCCCACACCAGCACTACCGTCACCATCCAGACGCCGCAGGTCACCTGCTGAAGCAGCGTCACGTTCGGCCCCAGTAGCGACGTCATCAGGGCCAGATAAAAAAGCGCGTTCTTCGGATTAAGCAGCGCCGAGCCGAGCCCCAGCAGGATCTGCTTTCGCAGCGAAGGGCAGCGCTGACGGGTTTCATTCAGCCTCAGCGCCTGCGGTTGGCTGCGTACCAGATGCGAGCCGATCCACAGCAGGTACAGCGCGCCGCAAAGCTCTATCAGCGTAAACAGCCAGGCAAACTGGCGCAGCGCGCTCCAGCCGATAATGACCAGAACAATATAGAGCGCGTTGCCCGCGGCGATGCCGACGCACAATCCGGCGCTGCCGCGCAGTCGGTAGCGCGCCGCGTAGCCCACCAGCAGGAAGAAGTCCGGACCCGGGCTTAACAGGGCGACAAAATGCGCCAGCGCCAGAGCGAGAAAAGCGGAAGGGAAGAACAGTTCCATAGCAACCTCGGTTAACAATCTGAGGTCAGACTACGGTGATGCAAACGCTATTTATTGTCGGATATTGATCGGCCAGTGGCGTACTGGCGCGGCGTGGCGGCGGTATAGCTGACGAAGGTCTTATGAAAATGGCTCTGGTCGGCAAAGCCGCTCTGGTAGCCCACGTCGGCGATGTCATCCCCGGCACGTAGCCGCGCTTTGGCGAACTCCACGCGGGAGATGTTGAGGAAGCTGCCCGGCGTCAGGCCGGTGTCCTGCCGGAAGGTGCGGATCAGCGTCTCTTTGCGCAGCGAGAATCGTTGGGCAAGTTCGTCAAGCGAAGGCGGTGCGGCCAGGTCGGCAAGAAACGCCTGCCGCACGTGCTGACTGGTTGAGCGAAGCGCATCTGCGTTTTCCAGGCGGCGGGGCAGGGCTGAAAGCAGCGTGTCCACGGAGGCAGGCGACATCGTCTCAACAATCTCAAGGTAGCGCTTAAAGAGCGTACGGTCGCGAATCACCTGGAGCGCCAGAGGAAGATCGGTGTCGATATAGAGCATATGGTAGCTGCGCGGTTGCCCGGCGACGGGGTTGCAGCTGTGCGGCGCATAGGCCGGGATCACAATGAGGTCCCCGGGGTTAAGGATGTATTCTCTGTCATGACACACGCAGCAGGTCTGGCCTTCCACAATCGCGCCGATGGAGAGCTGCGGGTGACAATGACGTTTATACGCCTGCGTGCTCTGCCACGTGCTGCGCAGCTCAAGGCCTGAGGCGCGGTGAAAAGTCTGCCGGATGTGTCGGGTATCGGTCATATGAACTCCTTCAGGACGTTTTTATACCACGTCAGCGAACCGTCTGGCAGCGCTTCATTAAGAACCTTCCGGATATACCCAACTTTACGTCCACAGCCAGTCATGTTGACTACCCTTAATACCCTAAGCGGTAAAACAAGGAGATTCGACATGGCTTATCAGACAGTAAATCCTGCCACTAACCAGCTCATCAAAGAATACCCCTCACATACCGACGCGGATATTGAAGCGGCCCTGAAGGCGGCCGATGCGCTTTACCATTCGGACTGGGCGAAAGGCGACATCAGCCAGCGCCTGCCGGTGCTGCATAAGCTTGCCGACCTGATCGACGAGCGCATCGAGGATCTGGCGAAAATCGCCAGCCAGGAGATGGGTAAGCTCATCGAACAGAGCCGCGGCGAGGTGAAGCTGTGCGCGCAGATCGCCCGCTATTACGCCGACAATGCGAAGCAGTTCCTGGCCCCGGTGAAGTACGACTCTGAGCTTGGGGAAGCGTGGGTGGAGCATCACCCCATCGGCGTGCTGATGGCCGTTGAGCCGTGGAACTTCCCGTATTATCAGCTGATGCGCGTCCTGGCGCCGAACCTGGCGGCGGGCAACCCGGTGATCGCCAAGCATGCCAGCATTGTGCCGCACTGCGCTGAGACCTTTGCCCATCTGGTGCGCGAGGCGGGCGCACCAGAAGGGGCGTGGACCAACCTGTTTATTTCGTCCGAGCAGGTGGCGAACATCATTGCCGACGATCGCGTGCAGGGCGCCGCATTAACCGGCTCCGAAAAAGCCGGCAGCGTGGTGGCCGCACAAGCGGCGAAGCACATTAAGAAATCCACGCTGGAGCTGGGCGGTAACGACGTCTTCGTGGTGCTGGACGATGCGGACCTGGACAAAGCCGTGAAGATTGGTGTGAATGCGCGCCTCAACAACGCCGGGCAGGTCTGCACCGCGGCGAAGCGCTTTATCCTGCATGAAAAGATTGCGGATGCTTTCCTGAGCAAATTCACCGAAGCGTTTAAGCAGGTGAAGATTGGCGATCCGCTGGACGAAAGCACCACGCTGGGGCCGCTGTCGTCGAAAGATGCGCTTGAAACACTGACCAAACAGGTTAACGAGGCGGTGAAAAGCGGCGCCACGCTGCACTATGGCGGCAAGCCGGTGCAGCGCGACGGGAGTTTCTTCGAGCCGACGATCCTGACGAACATCTCGCGCGACAACCCGGCGTACTTCGAAGAGTTCTTCGGCCCGGTGGCGCAGATATACGTGGTGAAAAACGACGACGAGGCGGTCGCGCTGGCGAACGACTCCCACTACGGCCTGGGCGGGGCGGTATTCAGCCAGGATATCGAGCGCGCGAAGAAAATGGCGTCCCGGATCGAGACCGGGATGGTGTACATCAACTGGCTTACCGATACCGCGCCAGAGCTGCCGTTCGGCGGCGTGAAGCGCTCCGGTTACGGACGCGAGCTGTCGGATCTGGGGATCAAAGAGTTTGTGAACCAGAAGCTGGTGGTGGTGCGTAAGTAAGAGGTCATAAAAAAACCTGCCAGCCGGCAGGTTTTTTTAAGGGGATTATTGCACTTCGATCTTGTCCCAGCCGCTTTTAAACATGCAGCTGTCAACCAGCGTATCCCGGCGATATTCATTCGCGTCTTCAACCGTGTAGCTCGTGGAAATATCCTTTTTCTTTTTCGATTTGTCCGTTTTTTCCGAGCTCGAACCGGTCACCACGTTATCCGGGGGAAGGTCGATCAGTGCCTGCGCTTCGCATTCCGTGAGCTTTTTATTCATTTCCACGTCGCTGACGCCCGGTTTCACCCATTTGTACTGGACGCAGCCGGTGAGCATCAGCGTGAGGCTCAGAACGCAAAGCGCGGTCATGCGGTGTTTCATCAGAAGGTGACTCCACCGCCAACATATGCGCCGTCAATAAGCGTATGGTTCGGACGACCGTCTTTGCCATCAACGCTCACGTGGCGGTAGCCCACTTTCAGGGTCACCGGCGCGATCGGCGTCCAGCTTACGCCGCCGTTGGCTTCCACGTAGTTTTTCACGCTGTTGTTCAGCCCTTCTGGCGCCACGTAGCCTTCACCGTACACGTGGATGCTGTCGGTCAGGGCTACGTTTACGCCGCCACCGATTGGGAACGCCACGCCGTTATCGCCTTTTTTCGGGCCGATGTAGATAGCTTTCGCACCTGCGTTCAGCATCACCGGGCCCACTTCCAGGTTGTAGCCTGCGCCCACGCCGCCGGTCTGGGTACCGTCATCGGTGTTTTTAAGCCAGTTGCTTTCGGCATACAGACCGGATGAGGATTTACCCATTTCGAGGTTGAGGTTGGTAAAGTTTTTACCCTGCTCAATGCTGCCGCCCATTGCCAGAGCGGAACCCGAGAGGGCGGTCAGAGCAGAAAGAAGAAGGATATTCAGTTTTTTCATGTTTTATGCCTCGTCATTAAATTCATCTGGGGGCACCTTAACAAGCGATGTTTATGACTGCAAATGTGATAAAAATCGCTGTTTTATGCTGATATTGTTAAGTTTTTTATAGAAGTTGTTGCAATGCTGTTTGATCGCCGGGGTGTCAACGGGTGATGTTTTGGTGTTTAGGAACCGTTTAATTTTTTGACTAAACATAAACTGAACGAAGAAGGGATAGTGATTAGAGGTGAATTAATTGAGTTTCTAATAATTTCCAAAAATATTTCAGTTGTCACACAATACAACACAACCTTACATTTCCGGGCAATGAATATACGTTCACTCGCCCATGCCGGTTGCCTTTCCATGTCATTTTTCTGACACGTTTATTCTTTACGTTGTTGGCTTCACTAACTGGATGCTAACAATATGAAAAGAAAAATTATTCCTGTGCTTATCGGTTGTGCGCTCTCTTTCTCTGGCCTGGCGGCACAACCTACCGCTGAGCGCTATGTCGTTAGCTTCCCTGACGGCTCCCATGTGAAATACAGCGGCGCGTTTGCCGATGCGTTCCCGAACGGGCTCCCGGTGGGGATTGGCTCTGGCCTGCTGTTTACGGGCAAGCAGGGCGATGCCCTGACGTTTGCGACCGTGACCGATCGCGGTCCCAACGCCGATGCGCCAAAAATGGGTAAAAACGAAGCCAAAATTTTTGTCACGCCAGATTTCGCGCCGCTGCTGATGACCATCCGCGTTCAGAACGGCAAAGCGGAGGCGGTTGATGCCCGCCCGCTGCATGACGATAAAGGCGAGATTAACGGTCTGCCGCTGCAAAGCGGCGTGATTGGCTCCACCAATGAAGTGGCCTTCAGCGATACCTTAAAGACGCTCAAGGGTGACAACCGCGGACTGGATACGGAAGGCATCACGCCGGACGGCAAAGGCGGCTACTGGCTGTGCGACGAGTACGGCCCGTTCCTGATTAACGTCGACAGCAAAGGCAAGATCCTGGTGATCCACGGGCCGCAGGCCGCGGAAGGCGAAAAATCCATCGCGGGCGGTCTGCCAAACATCATCAAATGGCGCCAGCCCAACCGGGGCTTTGAAGGCCTGACCCGAATGCCGGACGGGCGGATTATCGCCGCCGTGCAAAGCACGCTGGACATCGACGGTAAAAGCAAAAAGCAGGCGCTGTTCACCCGACTGGTGAGCTTCGACCCGGCGACCGGCAAAACCGCGATGTACGGTTACCCCATCGACAGCGCGGCCTACGATAAAAACAGCGACGCCAAAATCGGCGACATCGTGGCGCTCGATAATCAGCACATCCTGCTGATTGAGCAGGGAAGCGATAAAAACGACGGGATGCGTAACCTGATTTACAAGGTGGATCTCAGCAAGGCGAGCGATCTTTCCGCCTTTGACAAGCCGGGCGAGTACCCGGAGTTTGATGATGAGAAAACCCTGGCGCAGCGCGGGATTACCCTTGGAGCAAAAACGCAGGTGGTCGATTTGCGCGCGCTGGGCTGGCAGCAGGAGAAGGCCGAAGGGCTGGCGCTTATCGACAGCAAAACGCTTGCGGTGGCGAACGATAACGACTTTGGCGTGAAGGTGGCGATGCAAAACCCGGTCGAGGGCAAAAAGCTCAAGGATTATCGGGTGAACGCGGAAGGCAAGCTGACGCTGGATGATAAGCCGGTGGAAACCACGCTCAGCGTGAAGCCGCTGAAGAAGCCGGAGTCCGACAGCGAGCTGTGGATTGTGACGCTGCCGGAGGCGGTGAAATAAGTTTTCTACTTACCCTCTCCCCACAGACTGAGGAATCTCCAGTAATTTTTTTTACTGAAAGCGACGAGAGTAGTTACAAAAATGACGGGCTTATAGCGACGACCTGGTCCGGCTGTAAATCGCTGAGTCGTTTCCTGCAGGCCGGGGCGAGGCGCAGGGATGCGCCGAGAAGGCGGGCTTTACAGGGATGTTACCTCCGCCCTCTCCCTCAAGGGAGAGGGGGCCGTCTGTGCAGGCAATATTTTGTGGGGATCCCTCAGCCCCACAGAGGAGAGGGGATGCATGGCGGCTATTTCTTCAGACCCGCAAACGCCGCCCGAATCTCCTCTTCCGGCAGCTGTATACCAATAAACACCATCACGCTGCGCGGTACTTCATCGCCCCACGGTCTGTCCCAGTCGGCGCTGTACAGGCGCTGAACGCCCTGGAACAGCAGGCGGTTGGGTTCGCCGTCAATCCACAGCATCCCTTTGTAGCGCAGCAGCTTGTCGGCAAACGACAGCAGCAGGTTCTCCATCACGCGCGAAACCTCGCTGATGTCCACCGGGTAGTCCAGTTCCACCACAATCGACGCCACGTCGTTTTGCTTGTCTCCCATAAAGTGGAAGCGCGGTTTTGCGGTGACGTTCTCCTCCAGCATAAAGCCGTTGGTGTTGAACAGCTGAGACAGGTCGATATCGCCGTGCGTCACCGTGTAAATCGGCGCGCGGGAGTTGATGCGCGTCAGGCGCTCGCGAAGCTTAACGCTTTCGCCCGCCACGTCGGTTTTGGTCAGCAGGATGCGGTCGGCGTAGCCCACCTGAGACTGGGCGATGGTGAACTGATTCATCTGCTCATCGGCGTGGACCGCATCGACCAGGGCAATGACGCCGTCCAGCAGATAGCGCTGGCAAAGGATCTCATGAGAGAAAAAGGTCTGAATAATCGGGCCGGGGTCGGCCATGCCGGTGCACTCGATCACCAGGCGGTCAAAGTCGATTTCACCGCGATCGCGGCTGTCGAGCAGGTCCAGCAGGGCGTCTTCCAGCTCGTTAGAGCGGGTGCAGCAGATACAGCCGTTGGTCAGGGTTTTGATCTGCGTGGCGCGATCGCCAATCAGCTGGTCGTCTACGGAGGCTTCGCCAAATTCGTTTTCGATGACGGCGATTTTAAAGCCGTGCTGTTCATTCAGGATGTGGCGCAGCAGGGTGGTTTTACCGGCGCCGAGGAAACCGGTCAGCAGGGTAACGGCAATCGGGGTCATGGTCTCTCCTTTAGCAGCAGCGGACGCCGCCTTCTCCACTTCCGCCGTAGCGCGCTTCCTGACGCTCGCGGAAGAATTCGGTGTAGGTCATGTACGGCTTATCCGGATGGTTGGTCTTCATATGCTCAACGTAGTTGTCATAGTCCGGAATGCCAATCAGCATTTTCGCCGCCTGACCGAGGTATTTTTTTGCTTCGCCTAAGTTACCAAACATAACCTGTCCTGATAAGAAAAAGCCCGGTGGCGCGCAGCGATCCGGGCCTACAGTTACATGCTGGATTAATGGTGTGAAGAGGTCTTCACGCCGCCTTCCGGCACCGGCACGTACGGGGTTTCTTTATCCGTACGGCCTTCAGCGTTACGCACTTTCAACCAGGTTTTGATGCCGTAGAAGATAATGCTGTACACCACCACCAGGAACAGAATGCTCAGACCCGCGTTGGTGTAGTTGTTCACCACGATATGGTTCATGTTGGCAATCTGTTGCGCGGTCAGATCCGCGCCGCCTGCGGCAATCTTCTCTTTGTACTGGTTAGCCATGAAGAAGAAGCCTTCCAGCTGCGGGTTGGCGCTGAACAGCTTCAGGCCAAGCGCCCAGGTGGTGCAGAGCAGCAGCCACAGCGCAGGAACCACGGTGACCCAGATGTATTTAGTGCGCTTCATCTTCACCAGTACCACGGTACCGAGCACCAGCGCCACGGCAGCCAGCATCTGGTTAGAGATACCGAACAGCGGCCACAGGCTCTTCACGCCGCCCAGTGGGTCGACAACGCCCTGATACAGCAGGTAGCCCCACAGGCCGACGCAGCCCGCCGTACCCAGGATGCCCGCTACCAGAGAGTCGGTTTTCTTCAGGAACGGCACGAAGTTACCGAGCAAATCCTGCAGCATGAAGCGGCCCGCACGGGTACCGGCGTCCAGCGCGGTCAGGATGAACAGCGCTTCGAACAGAATACCGAAGTGGTACCAGAAGCCCATGTCCGCCCACGGCAGCACTTTGTGGAACACGTGTGCGATACCGACAGCCAGTGTAGGAGCGCCACCTGCGCGGTTCAGCACGGACGGTTCGCCGATGTCTTTCGCGGTCTGCATGATCTGCTCAGGCGAAATCACGAAGCCCCAGGAGCTGACGGTCGCCGCCGCGTGTGCGCTGGCGTCTTTCAGCTGCGCCATAATCAGCGCCGCGTTGTCACCGCCCATCTCGTGCAGGTTTGGCATGGTGATGCCGAGACCCGCCGGCGGGGTGTTCATCGCGAAGTACAGACCCGGTTCGATGATGGACGCGGCAACCAGCGCCATGATCGCCACGAAGGACTCCATCAGCATCGCGCCGTAGCCGATCAGACGCGCGTCTTTCTCGTTCGCCAGCAGCTTAGGCGTAGTACCGGAGGAGATCAGGGCGTG
Organism: Enterobacter pseudoroggenkampii; assembly: GCF_026420145.1. NCBI lineage: Bacteria > Pseudomonadati > Pseudomonadota > Gammaproteobacteria > Enterobacterales > Enterobacteriaceae > Enterobacter > Enterobacter pseudoroggenkampii. The sequence continues at coordinate 271,750 of NZ_JAPMLV010000002.1, read as the reverse complement.
GAAGCCGGAGACCGCACCGCAGGCAATGGTGATGAACAGGAACGGGAACAGGGCGCCTTTCCACAGCGGGCCGGTACCGTCGATGTACTGCGTTACCGCAGGCATTTTCAGATCCGGGTTGATCAGCAGGATGCCGATCGCCAGACCGACGATAACGCCGATTTTCAGGAAGGTCGCCAGGTAGTCGCGCGGGGCCAGAATCAGCCAGACCGGCAGCAGCGCGGAGATAAACGCATAGCCAATCAGCGCGAAGGTAATGGTGGTGTCCTTGAAGGTCAGCGCCGGACCCCAGTACGGGTCGTGCGCAATCACGCCGCCGAAGTAGATGGAGGCCACCAGCAGCACGATACCAATCACCGACACCTCACCCACGCGTCCCGGACGCAGGAAGCGCATGTAGATACCCATGAACAGCGCAATCGGCACGGTTGAGCAGACGGTGAAGACACCCCACGGGCTTTCGGCCAGCGCTTTCACCACGATCAGGGCCAGCACCGCGAGGATGATGATCATAATCAGGAAGCAGCCGAACAGGGCGATAGTCCCCGGCACGCGGCCCATCTCTTCTTTGACCATCTCACCCAGAGAGGCGCCGTTACGGCGAGAAGAGATAAACAGCACCATAAAGTCTTGCACCGCACCCGCCAGCACCACGCCGGCGAGCAGCCACAGGGTACCCGGCAGGTAGCCCATCTGCGCGGCCAGCACCGGGCCCACCAGCGGGCCTGCACCGGCGATAGCGGCAAAGTGGTGACCAAACAGCACGTAGCGGTTGGTTGGCACGTAGTTCAGGCCGTCATTGTTAATGACCGCCGGAGTGGCGCGCGTCGGGTCGAGCTTCATAACCTTCTGCGCGATGTACAAGCTGTAGTAGCGATAAGCAACAAGATAGACGGAAACGGACGCGACCACGATCCACAGGGCGCTTACGTGTTCGCCCCGGCGTAATGCGACAACCGCCAGACAAAAAGCGCCGAGGATCCCGAGTAAGGCCCAGGGCACGTGCTTAAGTAGTTTTTTAGTATCCATAGTAAGACCTGGTTTTTTATGTAAAGAAAAAAGGGTCAGGGTTCGTTGTGAGGAGGTATTGATTAATGCTGGAGCGATCGTGCCAGATCCTCGCGCGTGTAAAGGAAGGTAAATGAATGAGTGGTTGAAAGTGACAGGTGAGCGGTCAAAGGCGGCGACGAGCGGTTCCGGCTCGCCGCCAGGGGGCGAAATTATGTGATTGAGATCACTTGATTATTCGGGTTGCGCTCCACCGCCAGATAGTGCTCCAGCGTTCCGAGCAGTTTTTCCTTCAGCCAGTTCGGCTCCAGAATCTGAATATGAGGCAGCCAGTAGAACAGCAGTGGCAGGATCTGGTTCTCGTGGGCCGCCTGGCAGCGCAGCGTGACGCCGCCCTGTTGCTCCGCCAGCAGCTCTTGTTCTGGCAGAAGATCGCGACGCAGGAAGTAATGTGAAATATTATCTTTGATGAATATTTTCACCGCGAAAGTATTTTCAGAGACCCAGGGGTCGAGGCTTTTTTCCAGCAGCGCAAGGACATTTTCTTCCGGGGTGAAGGTCGTTTTCTGAATATCAAACCAGCTAATCTGACTCAATGAGAAGGATTTCAGGCGGCTATTTTCGGTGGCTTGTAAATACCATATATTTTTTTTGTTAATGAGTTTATAGGGATTAATCAGACGGGTTTTCCCCTTATAAACAATCTGACAAACATTATGGTTTTTAATCGATCTCTCGATTTTCGTTAAATGACGGCGAATATCACGTTGTACCGTGTGTTCGGCTTCATTCGCAAGAATAAGAATATGGTTTTCGTCAACGCGCGTTTCAAGATCCTGCCAGAATTCCGTATTTCTTTCAGGGAAAAAGCTATCAGCATTCAGGAAGTTAGCAAGAGTGTGATGTAAGCCTTGTCCGCCGGGCGATTGTGCCGAATGGATCAGTCGATATAGCCCGTTACCGGTATGTTCAACAATGGGAGAGAGGGCATTTAAATCCCGGTAGACGGTGCGCTCGGTAATTTTGAATTTCTCCATTAGCGCACTGCGGTTTACCACACCGTTTAAATGTAGCTCAACCAGAATATCGACCAGACGTTCAGCCGAGCGGCTCCGCGTCGTTTTAGCCATAAGGTCATCCTGTATATTTAGGTATGCGCTGAATGATGCGGGTGCACTGACACAAAATGTCAGTATTCAGGCATAGAAAATTTCTCTTATGGTTATATAACGGCGTGATTTAGCGGAAACCTTAGGAGTTTTTGTAGAAAGCGGCGCTGGCCGGAAAAAAAGGCCAGCGCGAGGGGGATTACAAGGCGGCTTCCGCCTCCAGCATAACCGGGTGGAAACGGCGCCTGAAGTAGATCAGGCCGTGTCCTGCGTCACTCAGGATGATGTTTTTAATTTCAACAAGGTAGACAAGATGCGTGCCGATGGTTTGCACCTGGCTAATCTCGCCTTCAAGGCTGGCCAGCGCGCCCTTGAGTACCGGCTGCGCCAGCGGGCCTTTTTGCCAGCAGGAGAGGGCAAAGCGCTCCTCCATCGTTATTCCGGTCATCCCGGCGAAATGGCGAGCCATGATCTCCTGCTCGTGGTTCAGCACGTTAACGCACAGCCTGCCGTTACCCTGAAATACCGGATTCATGGCGCTGTTGGCGTTGATACACACCATCACTGACGGCGGCGTGTCCGTGACCGAGCAGACGGCGGTAGCGGTGATGCCGCAGCGTCCGGCCTCACCCTCGGTGGTGATCACATTGACCGCCGCCGACAGGCTACTCATTGCGTCGCGAAAACGCAGGCGTTGTTCATCTGAATGCATTGCAACCTCCCGCTGCGCTATTTCAGCAGCTTGTCGAGCATGTTGATATCGCTGTTGTTGTGCAGGTGCGGTACGGTCCAGCCGTGCTGATCGTATTCGGACATGCAGCGGTCGACCATCGCCATCATCTTGTCCATGTTGCCGGAGCTCTGCGCCTGGCGCAGACACTGCAGGCGGATCTCATCCTGGCTACCGGAGTAGTTAATTTCGTACAGCTCGTGACGACCGCCAAACTCGCTGCCGATGGCGTCCCACATCAGCTTCAAAATCTTGATGCGTTCGACGTGATCCATGCCGTTGGAGCCGCGCACATATTTCGCCAGATACTGGTCGATCTGCGGGTTGTTCAGATCCCGGGCGCTGGACGGCAGGTAGATCAGCCCGGAGGTGACGTTACGCTCGATGATGTTCTTGATCTTGGCGTAGGCCATCGGCGCCATCACGCGGTAGGTCTGCAGCGCGGCGTGATCCGGCAGATACGCACCGTTGACCCACGGGATGGCTTCGGAACACATGGAGTCGCTCAGCGCCCAGAACATATTGCGCCAGGCCACCACTTCGCCGAGATCCGCCTGCACGCCGCGGAACTCCAGGGTACCGGTGCACTCCAGGGATTTCTTCAGCAGGGCGGTGATAAAGTCGAGCTTCACCGCCAGACGCACGCAGGCCTGCAGCGGGTACATGCGGGCGAAACCGCCTTCCATCGTCCAGCGACGGCAGCGGTCGAAATCGCGGTAGATCAGCACGTTTTCCCACGGGATCAGCACGTGATCCATCACCAGGATGGCGTCGTTCTCGTCGAAGCGGCTGGAGAGCGGGTAGTCGTACGGGGATCCGGTTGCGCCTGCCACCATCTCGTAGGAGGCACGGGAGATCAGCTTCACGCCCTCGGCATCCATCGGCGCGACGAACATCAGCGCGAAGTCCGGGTTTTCGCCCATCACCTGCGCGGAACCGAAGCCGATCATGTTGTAGTGGGTCAGCGCCGAGTTGGTTGCCACCACTTTCGCGCCGCTGACGATAATCCCGGCGTCGGTCTCCTTCTCCAGCTTGATGTAGACGTCTTTTACCTCGTCCGCCGGCTTGTGGCGGTCGATTGGCGGGTTAACGATGGCGTGGTTGAAGTACAGGCCGGTTTCCTGAATGCGGGTGTACCAGTTCCGGGCGTTCTGTTCGAACTGGCCGTAGAAGGCCGGGTTGGCGCCCAGCGCGCAGCCGAACGCGGCTTTGTAGTCCGGCGTGCGGCCCATCCAGCCGTAGCTCAGGCGCGACCACTCGGCGATGGCATCGCGCTGCTGGCGCAGGTCGTCGGCGCTTTTCGCCACGCGGAAGAACTTGTGGGTATAGCCGCCGCTTCCGGTGTCGGTGCCCCAGCAGAGCGTGTCCTGCATGTCCGGCTTGTGCAGCGCGTCGTACATCTGCGCGATGGAGGCCGCCGCATTGCGAAACGCCGGATGGGTGGTGACGTCTTTGACGCGCTCGCCGTAGATATAAATCTCACGACCGTCCTGCAGGCTTTTTAAATACTCTTCGCCGGTTAACGGGCGTTTGGCATCAGCGCGGAACTCTTCAGGCTTCATAGGGGACCTCGTATCGGAATAGGGTTGTTAAATTTATGTTTTGTTTTTGTTGTTTAATTGAAGCCTGAGAGGGACGTAACGTGAAGGGACGATTGGGACAACGGCGGGTACTTTTCGGGCGGGATTGGATTTTGTGATCTGTGCGGCTTTTCGGCGGGTGGCGCTGCGCTTACCCGCCCTACGAACCGTGATGCGTTCAGGAAACCGGTACTTTCTGCGCCCGATACGCGCTGGGCGAGCACCCCACTAAGCGGTTAAAAAAGCGGGCGAAATAGGCCGGATCTTTGAACCCCAGCTGCCAGGCAATCTCGCTGACGGTGCTGTCGGAGAAGAGCAGCAAGCGCCTGGCCTCCCGCAGCTGGCGGTCGAAGATCAGGCGTTTTGGCGGGCGGTTGGCGAAGCGGCGACAGATATCGGTCAGGCGGGATTCGGTCAGGTGCAGCTCGCTGGCGTATTCCGGCACCGTCCAGTGCTGGTGGTAGTGGGTGTCGATCAGCTGGGTAAAGCGCTGGAACAGCTTCAGCTCGCCGCGCATGCCGCCTGAGGCGTGGTCGTCGAGCTTCGCGTTGCGCAGCAGCAGGGTAAACACCGCCTGCGCCAGCAGGACCAGGGTATGCTCGCGCCCGGGCAGCTGCTCCGTGGATTCCCGGGCAATCAGCTGCCAGTAGTGCTTCAGCGCCGCCAGCTCGTCCGGCCTGTCGGAAAGCGAAAGACAGATCCCCGGCAGGCCGAACGCCTCCCGCGTGCCGGGGTAAAGCACCTCCAGCAGCGGCCAGATCAGATCCTCACGCACCGTCAGCACGTGCCCGTCGCTGTCGGATTCGGTGATAAACGCGTGCGGCACCGACGGCGGCGTGAGGACGAACAGCGGGGCCTGCACCGAGTAGCGGTGATCGTCGAGCTGGAGCTCAATCTGCCCGGTATCGAGAAAGTGCATCTGAAAGTACTGGTCGTGACGATGCGCCTGCATGTCGCGGCCAAAAAAGGCCGCCATGCGGGCGAACGACTGGTAGTGCACATCGTCGGTGCCCAGACTTTCGTCGTACTCCTTGCTGATATCAATGTTGGCGATAGGGCTCTGGCACATGAGCGTTCCTCTGTTGATCCCGCTGCGTCATCGGAATGCGCGTCAGCACCAGCGCGCCGACCACCAGCAGCCCGGCCACGAACCACAGCCCCGAGCTGAAGCTGCCGGTCGCGTCGCGCAGGATCCCAATCAGCAATGGGCTGACGGCGGATCCGACGTTGCCGATGGCGTTGATCACCGCCAGCGCCACCGCGCGGGACTGCAGGCTAATAACCCGATCCGGCGTGGTCCAGAATATCGCCATGGCGGTAAACGATCCGGTTGAGGCCATGATGATGCCAAGTAGCTGGATCAGGCTGTGATCCGTCGCGGAGGCCAGCATCCATCCCGCCGCCGCGAACAGATACGGCAGGATGGTGTGCTTTTTTCGCTCTTTCAGCCTGTCGGAGCGGCGGCTCCACCAGATCATCCCGAGGATGGTGCAGAACTGCGGGATCGCCGCCAGCAGGCCGATGACGATGTTGCTGCTTCCCGTGTTGAAGCTTTGCAGGATCTGCGGCGTCCAGATGTTGATCGCGCTCAGCGTGTTGGTCAGGCAGAAGTAGGCCAGCGTGTAGAGCAGCACCGCCGGGGTCAGCACTTCGCGCAGGGTAGAGCGTGCCGAGGCAGGCTGCGTTACGGCCACCTCCTGCTCGCGGGCGATCATCGTTTTCAGCGCCTGTTTTTCGTCGTCATCCAGCCAGGTGGCCTGGTCCGGCGTGTCGTTGAGGTAAAACCAGGTCACCACGCCGAGCACCACCGACGGCAGCCCCTCCAGCAGGAACAGCCACTGCCAGCCCTTGAGGTTCCACAGTCCGTCCATCGCCAGAATGTACCCGGAGAGGATCGAACCGAGCATCATGGTCACCGGCATGGCAATCATAAACAGCGCGTTGGCGCGGGCGCGGTGATACGCCGGGAACCACCAGGTGAGATAGACCAGGATCCCCGGCAGGAAGCCGGCTTCGGCAATGCCCACCAGCATGCGCAGGACGTAGAGGGTTTCGGGGCTGGTGGCGAACATGGTGCAGGTGGAGGCAACACCCCACACCACCATGATCCCGGCGATCCAGCGTCGCGCGCCGATCTTCGCCAGCATGATGTTGCTCGGGATGCCGCACAGCACGTAGGTGACGTAAAACAGCGTCGCGGCCAGGCCAAACATGGTTGACGTGAGGCCCAGATCTTTACCCATCGTCAGCCCGGCGAAGCCGATGTTGATGCGATCGAGGAACGAGAAGACAAACAGGATAAAGAGAAAGACGATCAGACGCCGGAACAGCTTGTGAATTACGCGGTGTTCAACAGCTTTATTATCATGAGTTTGCAGGGTAGAGGTCGTCATGGTGCGCTCCAGATCTTACGTTTAGTAGACGGATTTATTGTTATTAACTGACGTAACCGGTTGTTCGATAAAACGTGCCGCCAGCGCTTCCGCGCCGCGGGCGAGCAGGGTGGTGTCGACGCCGACGGCGACAAACCGCGCGCCGAGTTCGAGGTAGCGTTTAGCCAGCTGCTCGTTCGCCATCAGGATGCCGGGGGCCTTACCGGCAGCGCGTATCTGCGCGATCGCCTGCTCGATGGCGGCCTGCACTTCAGGGTGCTGCGGATTGCCGGCAAAGCCCATGTCGGCGCTCAGATCCGCCGGGCCGATAAACACGCCGTCGACGCCTTCCACGTCCAGGATCTGCGGCAGGTTTTTCAGCGCCTCGCGGGTTTCGATCTGTACCAGCACGCACATGGCGTCGTTGGCCTGCTGGAGGTAGTCCGGAATGCGGTTCCAGCGCGACGCCCGCGCCAGGGCGCTGCCGACGCCGCGAATGCCCGCAGGCGGGTAGCGGGTGGCACGTACCGCCAGCCGCGCTTCGTCGACGTTTTGCACCATCGGCACCAGCAGGGTTTGCGCACCCACGTCCAGCAGCTGTTTGATTTGTACCGGGTCGTTCCACGACGGGCGGACCACCGGCTGGCTCGGATAAGGGGCGATAGCCTGCAGCTGGGTTAAGACGGTCTGCACGCTGTTCGGCGCGTGTTCGCCGTCGATCAGCAGCCAGTCGAAGCCTGCTCCGGCCAGCAGCTCGGCGCTGTAGCTGCTGGTCAGCCCCAGCCATAACCCAATTTGCGGACGGCCTGCTTTCAGCGCCGCTTTAAATGCGTTTTGCATCGTGCTCTCCTAGACAAAGCGGCAGCTGATGGAGCCCATGTTGCCGTAATCGACGTGGAAGGTGTCGCCCCTGCTGGCGGGCACCGGGCGGGTAAACGAGCCGCCGAGAATGATCTGACCAGGCTCAAGCTGCACGTCGTACGGCGCAAGCTTGTTGGCCAGCCACGCCACGCCGTTGGCCGGGTGGTTCAGGACGCCTGCGGCCACGCCGGTCTCTTCGATCACGCTGTTGCGGTAGAGCAGGGCGGAGATCCAGCGCAGATCCAGCTCGTCGGGCTTAATCGGACGGCCGCCGAGGATCACGCCCGCGTTGGCGGCGTTATCGGAGATGGTGTCGAAGACCTTGCGCGGACGCTGGGTCTCCGGGTCGACGTTGTGGCAGCGGGCGTCGATCAGCTCCAGCGCGGGGATGACGTAATCCGTGGCGTTATAGACGTCGAAGATCGTGCAGTTCGGGCCGCGCAGCGGTTTTGCCAGCACGAAGGCCAGCTCCACTTCAATGCGCGGGACGATGAAGCGATCGACGGGAATGTCGCTGCCGTCATGGAAGAACATGTCGTCCAGCAGCGCGCCGTAGTCCGGCTCGCTGATCTGCGAGCTGGCCTGCATCGCTTTAGAGGTGAGGCCGATCTTGTGGCCCTTCAGCACGCGGCCTTCGGCGATCTTCAGGCTCACCCATTCGCGCTGGACGGCGTAGGCGTCTTCAATCGTAATCTCCGGATAGTCCAGCGAGATCGCGCGGATCTGCTCCCGGGACTGTTCCGCCTGATGCAGACGATGGGCGATCAGGGTATGGGTGTGTTTATCGAGCATGGCGATATCCTGTTTTATGTTTTTTCTCCCTCTCCCTGTGGGAGAGGGGACAGACCGTGCGGTATTACTTAAACAACGCGTGCACGTTGTTCTGTTTGTAATTGAGCGTCGGGTGCAGTTCGTCGAGCTCAAACGACAGCGCCAGGTAGCGGCTCGCCATCAGTTCCGCAAAGTGCGCTTTGATCAGCCCAAAAAGCATCTCCCCCACGGCTTCCCGGCTCTCCAGGCTGCGCCCCGCGCCAATCTTCAGCGTCATATGGACAAAGGCGTAATCATGCTTGCCGTCGGCCATCTGCCAGGTGTCCAGCCAGTGGGCGCGGCTGCGGATACCGCCGAGCGGGAAGATGCCCGTGGCGGCGAGCGCCTCGTTCACTTTGGCGAACAGCCCCGGCAGGTCGGCCTGCTGGCGGATGTTGTCGGTACATTCAGCAATAAAGTGCGGCATGGTGGCTCCTTACGCGGGCAGGGGGAAAACGGCGTTGACCTGGCCGGTGCCGGAGCTGGCGAACAGTTCGGTGAGAAACTCCACCTTGCCGTCGTATTTGTCCCAGCCGAGCATGCCCAGCAGCATCACCGTGTCGTGCATGTTGCCCTCGCCGTAGCAGTAGTCGGCGTACTCCGGCAGCATGCTGCAAAACTCCTTAAACTGACCCTCGCGCCACAGCTTCACCACGCGCTCGTCCATCTGGCGGTCGAATTCGCGGGTATAGCTGTTCATCCCTTCTTCCGCGCGCTGGTCGTCGATAAAGCGGTGCGACAGCGAGCCGCTGGCGAGCACCGCCACGGTGCCGTCGTATTTTTCGATGGCGCTGACGATGGCTTCGCCCAGCCTGCGGCTGTCGGCGAAGTCGTGAACCGTGCAGAACGCCGAGATGGAGATCACTTTGAAGTGCTTATCCGGGTTCATGTAGCGCATCGGCACCAGCGTGCCGTACTCCAGCTTGAGGCTCGGGATGTTGTGCGCTTTGGCACGCACGCCGAGCTTCACCGCCTCGTCGGCAATCAGTTGGCCGAGTGCCGGGTTGCCGTCGTAGTCGTAGGTCATATCGCGGATAAAGTGCGGCAGCTCGTTGCTGGTGTAGACGCCTGAAAAATGGTCCGCGCAGTTGATGTGGTAGGCGCTATTCACCAGCCAGTGGGTATCGAACACGATGATGGTGTCCACGCCCAGTTCGCGGCAGCGCTTGCTGATCTCTTTATGCCCGTCGATGGCCGACTGGCGGCAGCCGTGGTTTTTGCCCGGCAGCTCGGAAAGGTACATCGACGGCACGTGGGTGATTTTTGCCGCTAACGCTAATTTACCCATTTTCAGATCCCCCACTTTGGAATCGGATGGTCGCCCATGGAGATGCAGACGTTCTTCATCTCCGCGAACACCTCGAAGCTGTACTCGCCCCCCTCGCGGCCGGTGCCAGAGGCCTTCACGCCGCCAAACGGCTGGCGCAGGTCGCGCACGTTCTGGGTGTTGACGAACACCATGCCCGCTTCGATATTGCGCGCCAGGCGCAGCACCTTGCTGACGTCCTGGGTCCAGATGTACGACGCCAGGCCGTACTCCACGTCGTTGGCCAGGCGCAGCCCTTCCGCTTCGTCCTTGAACGGCAGCAGGCAGGCCACCGGCCCGAAGATCTCCTCCTGCGCCACGCGCATGCGGTTATCAACGTCCGCCAGCACGGTCGGGCGCAGGAAGTTGCCGCCTTTCAGGTGTGCAGGCAGGTCGGTCGGTTTGTCCGGGCCGCCCGCCAGTAGGGTTGCGCCTTCCTCAATGCCGAGGCGGATATAGCCGGAGACCTTCTCCCAGTGCTGTTGGCTGATGAGCGCGCCAATCTGGGTGGTCGGATCGGTCGGGTCGCCCACGCGCAGGCGGTTGGCTCGCTCGGCAAAGCGCTTCACGAATTCCGGGTAGATGCTCTGCTGGATAAAGATGCGCGAGCCCGCGGTGCAGCGCTCACCGTTGATGGAGAAGATGGTGAACAGGGCGGCGTCCAGCGCGCGCTCGATATCCGCGTCTTCAAAAATCAGTACCGGGGATTTGCCGCCCAGCTCCATGGAGTATTTCTTCAGCCCGGCATTTTTCATGATGTTGCGCCCGGTGGCGGTGCCGCCGGTGAAGGAGACCGCGCGCACGTCGTGATGGCGCACCAGCGCGTCGCCTGCCGTCGCGCCGTAGCCCTGCACCACGTTCAGCACGCCCGCCGGAATCCCCGCTTCGAGGGCCAGCTCGCCCAGACGGTCGGCGGTCAGCGGGGAGAGTTCGGACATCTTCAGCACGGCGGTATTACCTAAGGCCAGACAGGGCGCGACCTTCCAGGTGGCGGTCATAAACGGCACGTTCCACGGCGACACCAGCGCGCAGACGCCCACCGGCTGCACCAGGGTGTAGTTGAGCATCTTGTCGTCGACCGGGTAGGTTTTGCCGTTCATCTGCTGGCACACTTCGGCGAAGAACTCGAAGTTGTGCGAGGCGCGCGGGATCAGCACGTTTTTGGTCTGGTGGATCGGCAGGCCGGTGTCGGCGGTTTCCATGGCGGCGATCTCGGGCACGTTCTGGTCGATTAGGTCACCCAGACGACGCATCAGGCGCGCGCGCTCCTTCATCGGCAGGTTGGCCCACTTCGGGAACGCCTCTTTGGCGGCGGCAACGGCCTGATGGATTTCGGCTTCGCCGCCGGAGGCCACTTCTGCCAGGACCTCGCCGGAGGCCGGGTTAGTAGTGTGGAAGTAGTCGCTGCCCGCGACGTTTTTACCGTTGATCCAATGGTTTATCTTTTTCATTTTGCCATATCCTCACTCACAATTCGGTTCACCAGGCGTCCCACGCCTTCCACTTCCACCACCACCTCATCGCCCGGCACCACGTCGGAGAGCCCCTTCGGCGTGCCGGTGGCAATCATGTCGCCCGGCTGCAGGGTCATAAAGTCGCTCAGGTACGCAATCAGGTACGGGATGTTGAAGATCAGATCCGCCGTGGTGCCTTCCTGACGCAGCTCGCCGTTAACGAAGGTGCGCAGGGCGAGGTTGTGCGGGTCGGGAATGGCTGCTTTTGGCACGATGTTTGGGGAAATGGGGGTCAGCCCGTCGCGGCTTTTCACCCGCAGGTTCGGGCGGTAGTAGTTTTCCAGGTAGTCGCGGATGGCGTAGTCGTTGCAGACCGTGTAGCCCGCAACATAGTCCATCGCATCGGCTTCACTGACCTTACGCGCGGTTTTACCGATGACCACCACCAGCTCCGCTTCGTAATGCATGTATTCGATATTGTTCGGACGCACCGACGTCTGGTTGTCACCGTTGAAGGTGTTTGGCGCTTTGATAAAGACCAGCGGCTCGGTGGGCGGCTTGAAGTCCAACTCGCTGGCGTGGTCGGCATAGTTCAGACCGAGGGCAAACAGCGTGGCGTGCGGCGGCCTGCTGTGCGCAATAGTGACGTTGCGCTCATCCACCACCGGGTTTTCCAGCGGCGGAAAGCCTTCCGCCAGAATACGCACGCGATCGCCCGGGCGGATCTCAACGCGGCTGTGAGGGGTACCGAGCAGGATAGCATCGCCGGGATTGAGGGTGGCGAACTCGCTCAGGGCGCTCAGCAGTTCGGCAGCGTTACGCTGAAGATCGGCGGTGTTCCAGTGGTCCGCTTCGCGGCCGTTGATCTCGGTGATGATGGTCAGGTTATCTACGTTATCAACGGCGACAAGTTCGCCGAGCGGACAGAATCCGTCACGACATTTGGCCTTGATGGCCGGGCGATAGAAGCTCTCTTCCGGCAGGCTCACCTCGTTGGCCAGCGCATACCCCGCGATGTGCTCCGCAGCGTCCTCCACGCGCACCTTGCTGGCGGTTTTGCCCACGACCAGCGCCACCGTGGCGCCGCTGAGCACCGTTTCCCCATGCGGGAACGGAATGGGCTCGCCCGCGCGAATCACGGTGTTATGCGGTTTGATAAACCACACCGCCGTTTTCGGCGGCGTGTTGTAGGGGGCTTTTTCAAACGCCTCACGCCAGGCTTCACGCTGGCTTTGATGGTTGAGGGCGACGGCAAAAACGGTACCTTTCATTCACATACTCCTCAGGCCGGATGTCCTGTTTGGATTTCATTAATATGTTAATGATCTGGTTTTATGCTTTTGCTGTTCATTTCGCAATCAGAAGTGAAAAATTTGTGATATGAATAACAATAAATTTACATATTATTTTTTATGTATATTAAAATCAGTGTGTTAATAAAATTGATGGGTTTCTGTTAGACTTTTTGATGGAAAACGTGTTGTTTATAAAAACATCTTTTAGTGATTGTTTACTTGTTAATGATGTGAAGGGAAGAGGCTATGCATGATTCATTAACCATCGCGCTGCTGCAGGCGCGGGAAGCGGCGATGTCCTACTTCCGCCCGATCGTGAAGCGCCATAATCTGACCGAGCAGCAGTGGCGCATTGTGCGCGTGCTGGCTGAACATCCGTCGATGGATTTTCACGATCTGGCGTTTCGCACCTGCATTTTGCGCCCGAGCCTGACCGGTATTCTGACGCGCATGGAGCGTGACGGCCTGGTGCTGCGCCTAAAGCCGGTGAACGACCAGCGCAAGCTGTACGTGTCGCTGACCAAAGAGGGGAATGCGCTGTATGAACACGCTCAGGCGCAGGTCGAAGAGGCGTATCAGCAGATTGAGGCGGAATATACGCCGGAGAAGATGAAACAGCTGACGGCGCTGCTGGAAGAGTTTATTGAACTCGGAAACCGGCATAACGCAGCGCGGGAAGAAGAGTAAAAACCCCAAATTCCAGGATGATTTTCGTAAAGTTTTCCCTTTCCAGGCCGAAAATTCTGTATCTGCCTGAGGAAAGAGAAAACATGTTAAACCGTATCAAGATTGTCACCAGCTTAATGCTGGTTTTAGCGATATTTGGCCTTTTACAACTCACATCCGGTGGTCTTTTCTTTAATGCTCTGAAGAATGACAAAGAGAATTTCACCGTCCTGCAAACCATTCGCCAGCAACAGTCCACGCTGAACGCCAGCTGGGTAGCGTTGCTGCAAACCCGTAATACCCTGAACCGCGCGGGTATCCGCTACATGATGGATCAGAGCAATATCGGCAGCGGCGCGACCGTTAACGATTTGATGCAAATCGCGTCTACGTCTCTGAAACAGGCGGAAAAAAACTGGGCTGCCTACGAAGCCCTGCCGCGCGATCCGCGTCAAAACGACGCGGAAGCGATGGAGATCAAGCGTAACTATGATATTTACCACGGCGCGCTGGCGGAGCTGATCCAGCTGCTGGGCGCGGGCAAAATCAACGCCTTCTTCGACCAGCCGACCCAGAGCTATCAGGACGGTTTTGAGAAGCAGTACGTGAGCTACCTGCAGCAGAACGACAAGCTGTACCAGATGGCGGTCGAAGACAGCAACAGCTCCTTCAGCCAGGCTATCTGGGTGCTGATTAGCGTCCTGATTGCCGTGCTGGTGGTGATCGTGGCCGTCTGGCTCAACATCAAGCAGACGCTGATCTCCCCGCTGAATCGTCTGATCGACAACATTCGCCATATCGCCAGCGGCGACCTGGTGAAGCGTATTGAGGTTCAGGGCACCAACGAAATGGGTGAACTGGCCGACTCGCTGCGCCATATGCAGGGTGAGCTGGTGCGTACCGTTGGCGACGTGCGTAACGGCGCGAACGCGATCTACAGCGGCGCGAGTGAAATCGCGATGGGCAATAACGACCTCTCCTCCCGTACTGAACAGCAGGCCGCTTCCCTGGAAGAGACCGCTGCCAGCATGGAGCAGCTGACGGCGACCGTTAAGCAGAACGCCGAGAACGCCCGTCAGGCGAGCCATCTTGCCCTGAGCGCCTCCGAAACCGCGCAGAAAGGCGGCAAAGTGGTGGATAACGTGGTGCAGACCATGCGCGATATCGCGGGCAGCTCGCAGAAAATTGCCGACATTATCAGCGTGATCGACGGCATTGCTTTCCAGACCAACATCCTGGCACTGAACGCGGCGGTAGAAGCGGCGCGTGCGGGCGAGCAGGGCCGTGGCTTTGCGGTGGTGGCCGGTGAAGTGCGTAACCTGGCCCAGCGCAGTGCCCAGGCGGCTCGTGAAATCAAGAGCCTGATTGAAGACTCCGTGGGTCGCGTGGAAGTGGGTTCAACGCTGGTAGAAAGCGCCGGTGAAACCATGGGTGAGATCGTGAACGCGGTGACCCGCGTAACGGACATCATGGGTGAAATCGCCTCTGCGTCTGACGAGCAGAGCCGCGGTATCGACCAGGTGGGTCTGGCGGTAGCTGAGATGGATCGCGTGACCCAGCAGAACGCCTCGCTGGTTGAAGAGTCTGCCGCGGCTGCGGCCGCACTGGAAGAGCAGGCGAGCCGCCTGACTCAGGCCGTGGCGGTGTTCCGCATTCAGCAGGAGCAGATGAAAGCGCGCGAATTCGCTGCGGCTAAAGCGGTTTCCACGCCGGTGATGGCGCGTAAAACCGCGACGGTCGATTCAGGCGATAACTGGGAAACGTTCTAACTCTGTGCGTTGTGCCGGGTGACGGCTGCGCCTTACCCGGCCTACGGTTCAGGGTTTTGTAGGCCCGGTAAGCGCAGTGCCACCGGGCGATATTACAGAGGCAGGCGCATGGCGCAGCGCGTTTCATACGCGAAACCGTGCGCTGTCTCTTCTTCCCTTTTCTGACGCAGTTCAGGCGTCAGCGTCGTCATTTTTTTAAACCCTAGCTTTGCATAGAACGGCGCGTTCCACGGTACGTCCCGGAACGTCGTCAACGTCAGCGACGTCAGCCCCAGCGTGCGGGCATGGTCAGCCGCACAGGCGATAAGCTGCCGGCCAATCCCTTTTCCCTGCCAGTTCAGATCGACCGAAAGCTCCACGATAAACAGCGACGAAGAGTGCGCTTCGGTGAGGATAAACCCCACGGGGCGGTCGTTCACCCGCGCCAGCCAGCTTAGCCCACGTTCGACATACTCAAGGTGCTTCTCAGCAGAAATGACTTCACCGTCGGCAAGCCAGGCGAGCTCCGGGTCTTCACGAAAGCGCTCGCCCGCCGCGCGTTCAATGGCGGGCAGGGCGGCAACGTCGCCGGGACGTGTGGGTCGAAGGGTGATGTTAAGGTCGACCATTAGCCTGCTCGACTCACAATTTTAATTTCGACCATGCCAATTCCGAGCTCGCGCGGTGAATGGCCAAGAATATTCCCTTCATTGGTGGACTGCGGATCCGGCGGGACGATCACCAGGGTATTGCTGCGCGAAGGATTCTCAAAATGCAGCGTATGCGTGCTCACGTCGTTCCCGAGCGTCAGCGTCTGCTCCCGATCGCCCACGCGCACCGGTACGGGCTTGTTAGCGTTAGGGCCATACGCTCTGGCGGTGATCACCAGGTCGAACTGTTCCGGCAGCGGATGGGTGTACTCAATTTTCACCTCATTGCCCAGCTGCGCGTTTGACCAGCGTCCCCAGGACTCCGGCCGCGAGATGCCGCTAAACTGCTTCACTTCTTCCGGCGCGCCGGCCACGTTAAAGATAAAGCTGTCCGCTTTGTAGCGAATATCGTTGTCGCTGATTTTCAGCATGTCGATGTTGTGCTGATAGCGCGCCGTATCAATTACCGTATCTTTAAACGCGGTTTTGCCTTTCCACTGGGCTTTATCCACGTGCTGTACGGTTTGCTCCCCGCCAAGCTGACCCTGAGAGACGCACCAGTCGGTAGAGAGCGCCAGCGGCTGCGACCAGAGCTGGCCCATCTTGTAACATCTGTCGACCCAGACGAAATTATCGCGTGGCGCAAAATCGGCCAGCTGATAGCGCAGCGGCGCGGAATATTCGCTTTCCGGCAGGGGCTCAACGCGTCCCTCCGACACGCGCACCAGCAGCGGCAGACGGAAGTTGCTGCCCGAGAAGGCAATGGTGTTTTTATCCCGATCGACGGTGAAGTCCTTCATCTCTTTCGGGAAGTTCCACAGGCGGATGATGTCGGGCTTCCAGGCGAGGATTTTTTCCTTCATGTTGAGGAACACTTCCGACAGGGATTGCCCCGACAGCGTGCTGCGGCCCAGGCCAATAAAGTTGTCGCCGCCCAGGATGTCCAGCACGGTGGCGCCGTTATCCATGGAGTTGCGTTTGGTGGCAATCTCCTCCTGTTGCGGCTGGTCGCCGCGCAGGACGAAGAACAGATTGCTGCGATCCTGCTTGTTGAGCTGATCCCAGGCACTGTTTTTCATCGCCAGATGGTCAGACGAAACGACGATGACGGTGTTTTTAAACCAGGGCGAGGCTTTGATTTTCTCGACCAGCGCGGCAATGTGCTCCTGACTGCAGGTGACGGCGCTGAAAGACTTGTTGTTTTTGCCATCAACGTTATAGCTTTTGCGTTTACAGCTGCGCGAGACGAACCCGTCAGGATGGTGAGTGTCCACCGTCAGCGCAAAGAGAGAGAAACGCTTGCCCGCGCGGGACAGCTCCTCGAATTTCTTCCAGGTTTCGTCGAGTACCGTATCGTCATAAAAGCCCCAGTCGTTGCGGTAGTTTGGGTCGGCAACCGTCGTTTTTAACTCTTCTGAGCCATACAGGTGATCAAAACCGTGGGATTTCAGGAACACATCTTTTCCGGCGAAGCGCAGGTTTGCCCCCTGCACAAAATAGTTTTCGTAACCGGAGTTTTTCAGGATATCGCCGAGGCAAATATTCTGCGGGAAGAAGGTCGACATCGAGGCAGAGGCGTTACCTTCAAAAGGCGCGAACAGCGGGATACCGCACTGGGAGGCAACCATCCCGGCAATCGTGTAATCCGTACCGGGCAACTGCATGGTGTGGCTGAAATCGAGACCTTCATTTTTCAGCGCACCCAGATCTGGCGTCAGGTCCGGGAAGGCATCGTTATCAAAGTACGTGCGCTCCAGACTTTCACCGTAGATATAGACCAGATTGAGCGTCGGGTTGGCGATCGTTTTCGACGGCTCTTTGTAGTAAGCCGTGAAATCCGGATCGCCGTCGCGCGACTGGGATTTCACCAGTTCGGTGATCTGATGGAACGCCGGGCTGGCGTCGACGGAGGCCAGCGCCAGGAATAACGCCAGCAGGCTGTAGCCATGATGGTGTGGATGATGGCGACGTCGACGCAGCACCCAGGCCAGCGCGCCAAAAATGGTGACCAGCGCGACGACAAGGCCGAGCCCCGGAAGAATGTACTTGCTGACACCCGCGCCCGTCAGGCTGTTTGTCAGCGTGTAGAGCACTGCATCGTTAATGCCGTCACCGGTAAAGTAATCGCTGGCGTATAAGGTAATGTTTAAAATAATAAAAATGCCGAGGACAACCAGCGTGGCGATAAACCACCAGGTGTGACGGCCGGCTTTGCAGGCGTAAACGCCGACAGAAGCCAGAAAAAGGATAAGAGACATGAATTCAGACAACAGCATATCCTCGTGACGCCAGATGCTTCGCTGGCTAACTGTTTATTTTTTGGGTCATACAATGTAATTGCGATGTCGTTAAGCTGCAATTTTAGTGTCACGAAAGTGTGCTGTTGTTAGGATTTGGTTTAGAAAATCGTTTTTATGAAGGTGTGCACATCCTGACAAACGGACGATGAGACGGTGGCAGGTGGGAAAAACGCTCATTTAGCGCCGCGCTGCAAGACTATCGCATTAAACGCGGCGTGTTGTGGCAGAAAATGGGGTGGATCAGGAGATGAAATTAACGCCTTGTTTCAGCACCAGATCGCAGGCTTTGGTTTTCACCTGTTTGGCCAGAGAGGAGTTGCCGAGGGTGCTCAGGTTAAGCTGCTGGCCGTTCTGCGCGTTAAGCAGGCCCTGAATGCCGTCCATATAGTTGGTGTCCGCTTTCTGCTCCTGGGTATCCAGACCCAGTTTACCCAGCACCTGGTTTTTCACGTTTTGCGCGTCGGTCACGGAGGCCAGCTTTTGCTTCGCACAATATTCCAGAATCCCCGCCGCGTTGTTCATCGTGCCCGCGCTCAGGCTCTGACCGCTGTTGCCCAGCAGGCTGGTGAGGGAAGAGGCGGAGAGTCCGCCCTGCGTGCTGCTGCTCTCTTTGGTCAGCTCGTTTGCTGCGCTTGACAGGGACTCCTGCCAGGACGCCGCCTGCGCTGCACCGGTTACCAGCAGCGCGCCTAAAAAGGTGCTGACAATAATCTGTTTTTTCATCATGGCTCTCTCAAAAAGGTCCGTTTTGGGCCGAAGGGGTTCCAGTATATACCTGCGACCTCTCGGCGATTCCTGGAACTGTCTTAATACTCTTTGCCGGTGACGCGGCTGCGGTAACTTTCCCAGTCGAAGATGACATACAGGCTGTTACCCAGCTTCATGCGGTCCATGACGCGTTCCCCCAGCAGGCGGGTCATCTCGTCAATATTGTGGTTCGTCAGCATGCCGGTGGGGCGCTTGGACGAGGAGCGGCGATCGACAATCTGGTTGATGATCACTTTTTCATAGCGCGATTCCGTCTGAACGCCAATCTCGTCGATGACCAGCAGGTCGACATTACTCAGATCGTTAAGCAGCTGTTCTTCGCTGGTTTCGCGGTTGCTGAAGGTGTCTTTCATCGCAGACATGATATCGGCCACGGTGATGATAAGAACCGATTTACCGCGCAGAAGCAGCTCGTTGCAGATGGCGGCAGCAAGGTGGTTTTTTCCGGTGCCCGGCTTGCCGCTAAAGATGAAGCTGGCGATATTGCCGTCGAATTCATCCACGTACTGCCGTGCGGCGGCCAGCGCGTTCATCTGCCCGTTGGTCTCGATTTTATAGTTATCGAACGAGCAGTTCTGGTGCAGGGGACGGATACCGGAACGGTTAAAGGTGCGCTGCATTTTCATCGCCCGGTTTTCGCGGGCGAGCGCGGCGGCGCGGATCTCACCTTGCTCTTTTTGCCATGCCAGCAGCTCTTCACCGGTGGTGAAAGCGGGCTTCACGTTGGCAGGCATCATTTTTTGCAGACGTTTCATCAGGTCGCCGACGTTCTTCATTTCGCACCTCGGAATCCGCTGGGGATCTGTTTATCCGGTTCTGAAAACGCATTGATATCACGTTTTGGCTGGCCGTTGTTGCCGGCGCGGGTAATCTGGAGATGACGCGCGAGCTTTTGCTGCCACTGAATGTGGGTGAACACTTTCCCTTCTGCCTGCCACCAGGCGGTAAACGCGGCGAGCTCTTCCGCGGTGGCGGGTTGGGTTAACGCAATGCCCCACAGCGCGGCCTGCCGCTGGAAATCCGCATCCGGTTGCCAGCCCGCATAGAGGGCAAATTTGCCCATCGGAACGGTCACGGGAACGTTAACCGGTTCATCAAAGAACTGGCTATCCAGCGTGACATCGCTCGCCGGGCGTGACACTTGTGCTTCGATCTCCAGAAGCTGTGCCAGACGTTCCGGTGTGATTGCGTAAAACGCCGGCGCGTTGTCGGCAAAAACCGCAACCGTGCCGCCTTCGGCGTGAGTCAACACACCGCGTGGGTCGCGCATAAAGGCATCAATGCCAGCAATGCTGGTGGTCAGAAGTCTGGAGGACATAACGCTTACTCTACTGATTACTACGGGCGTGATATGGACTTATGGTAGCACAGAGAGGGGAAAGGAAAGGAGGGGTAAAGTGAGGGCTGATGCCTCACCCTGACCCTCTCCCACAGGGAGAGGGAACAGAAGGGATTACGCGATGATGTTCAGCGTCACGTCAATGTTGCCGCGGGTCGCGTTAGAGTACGGGCAAACAATGTGCGCCGCATCGACCAGCTTTTTGGCTTCCGCAGGATCCATACCTTCAACGTGGATGTTCAGTTTTGCTTCAATACCAAAACCGGTTGGCAGTGGGCCAATGCCGACTTCGCCTTCAATAAAGGCCTCTTTTGGCAGGGTGAATTTGTCGCGCGCTGCCACAAACTTCATCGCGCCCAGGAAGCAGGCAGAGTAGCCGGCAGCAAACAGCTGCTCAGGGTTCGTCACGTCTCCCCCCATGCCGCCCATCTCTTTTGGCACGCCCAGTTTTACGTCCAGTACGCCATCGGAAGAGGTGGCTCGGCCGTCACGGCCTCCGGTGGCTTTGGCTTTGGCGGTATAAACGACTTTTTCTAAAGACATGGCAGGTTCCTCATCTTGTTTAATGTGCGCTATTAAATAGCGTGCGATATATATGAGTAAATAATCACGCGTAAAGTATAGCTTTACGCGCGGTGTAGCTGTTGCCGCAAAAGTTCGAGCTGCTGTTTGAGCGCCAGCAGGGTGTCGGTATCACACTGCGCTGCGCAACCCACCGCATGGGGGATACCCAATGCCTGCTGCTGGAGCTCACGTCCCGCTTCACTCAGGGTGACGGCGACCTGGCGTTCATCTTTGCGTGAACGGTGGCGGTTGATGAGCCCGGCGCTTTCCAGCCGCTTCAACAGCGGCGTCAGGGTTGCAGAGTCCAGAAACAGCCGTTCACCGATGTCCGACACCGTCATATCATCCTGCTCCCACAGCACCAGCATCACCAGATATTGCGGGTAGGTCAGGTTCAGCGGTGCCAGCAGCTGCCGGTACAGCTTGTTAAGCGCCAGGTTTGCCGAATAGAGGGCAAAGCAGAGCTGGTTATCCAGCTTGAGCGCAGCGGTTGCGTCGTTCGTTTTCGCGTTCATGAAATGAATATAGATAGTGCACGATTTGATTGCAAGCAATTTTATGGGCAAGTATAGCGGAGCGCCACCTGAACGGCCATTTTGCGGTAGTGCTGACGCTGAGCCTGCTCGTCTGCGCCTTCTTCAAACAACAGCGTAAAGGTGTAGCTGTTGGCAACGTAGTGAAAGCTGAAGCTGCTTATCAGACGATGAAGATCGCGGGCGTCTACCGTCTCACTGAAGAGCTGTTTTTCTTTGCCCCGGCGCAGGATCTCCTCCAGCAGGTCGAGCGCGCTTCGGTTGACCTGGCGGAGATAGCTCGACTGCTGCATAAAGCGGCCGCGCTGCATGTTTTCCATGCAGATAATCCGGATGTAGTCAGGGTGGTCGGCATGGTAGTCAAAGGTGGCTTCAACCAGATTGACCAGCGCTTCGACCGGGGGCATTCCCGTCAGGCTTAGCGCTTTTTCACCGGCGCGAATCTGGGTGTAAACATGTTCCAGAACCAGGAGATAGAGGTTCTCTTTATTCTTGAAATGGTAAACCACCATGCGTTTGGTGGTGCCCGCTTTCTCTGCGATCTGCTCCATCCGTGCACCGTTCAATCCATACTCGGCAAAAAGCGCGATGGCGCTCTGAAAGATTTTCTCTTTCAGGCTGGATTCTTCACTGTGCTCGGGGTGTTCGCTGCCAGGGTTAGCCACATCCTTTCCTTATTTTCACCAAACGGACCAGAAGAATTATCTCCACGGCAGCGAAATAATACAAATATCAAACGCGTGGGCGTTTGCGGTACAGCCACAGTCCGGGGATCGACAGCCCGATGGAGAGCGCGCCGACGATGGATGACGCCTTAAGAAAGTTGCTCAGGAGGAGGATCATCTGAGGCTCGGTGTAGCCAAAATGGCTGATTTTCACTGCGGAAATCATCGCTGTATACGCAGATATGCCTGGGAACATCGGGATCACCGCGGCAACGGTGAACACTTTGGGATGCGCCAGATACCAGCGCGACCACTGGATGCCGATACTGCCGACCAGCATGGAAGCGATGAATGTTGACCATTCGATGTTAAAACCCGCGGTCATCATCACCATTCGCGAGCCATGGCCAATCGCACCCAGCAGCGCGCACCACGGCAGCGCGCGTTGCGGTACGTTAAATACCATCGCAAAGCCGACGGCAGGAATGGCGGCCAGAAGCATGTCCTGTGCCAGCGCCAGCAGAAAATCTATCACGCCCATCCGCGTAACCCCCAGAGAGTCATGGCCATGACCACGCCGATGCAGGTCGCCAGCGTCAGCAGGCTGGCGATAGCCCAGCGTGCCAGACCGGTATTGATGTGCCCTTTAAACATGTCGGCGACGGCGTTGATCAGCGGAAAGCCCGGGACCAGCAGAAGCACGCTGGCGGCCATGGCAACGGTTGGGGTGTTGGCAAACTGCGGCAGGCGCAGAAGCAGGCCGGAAACCGTGGTGGCGACAAACGCG
Source organism: Enterobacter pseudoroggenkampii (assembly GCF_026420145.1). Classification (NCBI taxonomy): domain Bacteria; kingdom Pseudomonadati; phylum Pseudomonadota; class Gammaproteobacteria; order Enterobacterales; family Enterobacteriaceae; genus Enterobacter; species Enterobacter pseudoroggenkampii. Next base: position 249,205 of record NZ_JAPMLV010000002.1, on the reverse strand, counting down.
GTAATGCAGAAGTTAATTTGCGGGTGCAGCTGCCGGTGCGTGAGCAGCTGGCGAACATACATGGCGATACTGCTGGCAAAAAAGGTGACGAGCGCGCCGTCCCAGCCGCCTTTATTGAGCTTACAAAAGCAGGCGCAAGAGAGCCCTACCATTAACACAACGAGCCAGCGCGGATAACGTAATGGCTTGATCTGGTTGAACCGTTTTTCAATTTCATGGAGATCGAGAAGCTTGTGTTCAGCAAGGATGACGATGTGCTGCACTTCGGTCACGACGTGCATGTTAATACCGCGGTCATGGTTTTTGCGTGTGGAGGTCAGGCACTGACCGTCTTTGATCGTGGTCAGCACAATGGCGTTAGATGAGATTGCGCTTTCAACGCTATCCATACCCAGCGCCACTCCCAGCCGGGTGGAGAGCTCCTCAACCAGCGCGCTTTCCGCGCCGTGCTGGAGCAGAAAAAGACCGCACTTTATACATAGCCGCGTGATAGCACGCTGCGTTGACCGATCTGCCTGCATGTATTGTCCTGAAAAAGATGGATAGGTTGCCGGTTAGCCCGTAGTGAGTACTTTTAGCACAAAGTGCAGTCCCTCTTGCTGTGGGCCAGATCAAGGTTTGTGCAAACAGTTTCAGCCCGTATCACGAAAGGGGCGTTGGATTAATTTATCAATGCGGTGAATTATAAATATAAAAATATAGAATATTTGTATTTAGTTATTCTAATTTTATATTGTCGTTATTTTAATGGCTCCGCAATTAAATTTATTTGCGCTTTATGAGATATTACCGTTGTTTTAGGCATTTCTTATACTAAGAACATATCTCATCTTCTGCTTGTATTAATCAGTTTTACACTCAGGGACGAAAATACTCATACATTGGTACGTTTTAACGTTACTCATCAAATGAAGAATGGACACGGAGGGTCTATGTTGTCATTGCATGGTAAGTATGGCGTTGTCATTAGCCGGATGCCCGTGATGCAAAACGGGTTAGGGGGCGTGATGGCACGCCATTTCCCGGATTTTGAATTGACCTATTGTCGCTCATTGCAGGAGTTAACACTGCTCCAGCTACGCCGCGCAGATGTCATTATTGCCGATATTTCAGGTGAATACAGAAATCCTCGGGGAACCCTCGAAGAGTATTACGGTTTATTGAACCAATACCGGGACATTCACTGGATCTTTTTAGTCTCGCGGCCGCTTTACCCTATTGCGGTTGAGTTGCTTATGCGCCCGGAAAGCACGTTGCTGTCTGATATGGAGCCCATTGAAGGCGTGGTTAACGCGATTCGGGCAGGTAGCGAGCGGGCAGAGCGGATAAGCCAGACGTTATTAACCCCGGAGCCTCAAAGTACGGAGGATGAAGACGAACACGTTATCGCACTCACGCACTCCGAACGCAAGGTACTGCGTCTGTTAGGTAAAGGATGGGGGATTAACCAAATCGCCACATTGCTGAAGAAGAGCAATAAAACCATCAGTGCGCAGAAAAACAGTGCGATGCGGCGGCTATCTTTACGTAGTAATGCCGATATGTACGCCTGGATCAACAGTACGCAGGGAATGAGAGAGCTGAATTTGATGTCAGCCTATGGAGAGTTTGAGGAATGGAAAAAACCGATTCAACACGACATATCGCCATCGTCGAAAATTGCACGATGAGTGCTGTTGGGCTACAGCATTTATTTGCGATGCCCGGCCTGAATCACTATCAGCTGCATCTGTTTAGCGAATTTGACAGCTTCAAGAAAGCACTTCAGCACGTCAATTTTTTCTCGCTGATCTATTCACTTTCCGATGCACGAGAGGAGCGCCGTAACTGTCTGGCGCACCTGCGGGAGCTCGCGTTTACGCATGGTCATATCCAGCGCATTATCCTGGTCGCTGATGAGACGGAAGCACGGTTAGTTAGCCATCTTTCACCGTCACGCCTTCACGGTGTGGTCAGTAAATCGCTGTCGCTTGAGCACCTGCAGCAGGAACTTATGGTGTTGTTGAGTGAAACGCTGCGCATCAATGACAATATGATGAATCACTGGTACCGGAGTCAAAACAGAATGTTAAGCCCAACGGAACGGGCAATATTGCGTTATATGTCTTGCGGCTATTCTATTCCTCAAATCGCGGCGCAGCTTGAACGCAATATTAAGACCATTCGGGCGCATAAGTTTAATGCGATGGTGAAGCTGGGGGTGAGCTCTGACGTCGGGTTGCTCGATGCGGCGGATATTATTACTCACCTTCCGGCAAGAGAACCGCGAAGTTCGGCACTCAGCAAGCCGACCTTTTTATAGCCAGCCCGCTGCGCGCCAGACAGGCTCTGGCGCATCAATCAGATGCAAACGTCAACCCACTTTGCGGAAGTCAGCTCTGCCATTCTGTCAGGTGAAATACGCACGGCACTATGAATTGCGCCTGCGGCGGGCAGGACTTCGGCGTACTGCTTTAATGAAATATCGCAGTAAACCGCGAGCGGATTTTCCAGCCCGAACGGGCACACGCCGCCAACGGGATGACCGGTGATGGTCACCACTTCATCACTGCTGAGCATGCGCGCTTTCGCACCAAACGTGTCTTTCAGCTTTTTGTTATCCAGGCGCGCATCGCCTTTCGCCACCACCAGAATCACCTCATTTTTCACCTTGAGTGACAAGGTCTTGGCGATTTGTCCCGGTTCAACACGATGGGCGGCAGCAGCCAACGCAACGGTAGCGGTACTCTGGCTAAGTTCAATTACGTCTATATCCGGCGCGTTGTCGGCAAAAAACTGCTGTACAGACTGCAAACTCATTGTTTCCTCCTGACAAATATCCTGCGTAATCTGTCATAAGAATTTATGCTCTGTAAATATCTCTTAAGTAACAAATATCCCGAACGGCTGATTTCTGGATCCTCTTCACATTCACAGAAACCGGTTACAGTAACCGGTTGCAGGGCGTGATGCGTCGATTAATACTGAGTACGTAACGTCCCCTGTATCCAATAATAAGAGCCAAATATGAAACCATTTCGTCTGAGCAGTACCACTGGTACACAAGCCAGCAAGGTTGTGAAGCTGATTTATGGAACAACGTGCGGCGCGAAAGTGCCCGTAACAAACGTCTGACAGGAGATCTGCCATGTCTGCCAACCATGCTGCGTTTAACCTGATATTCCGTTTCGTTGAAAATTACGTGAGCCCGATTGCCGGGCGGATCTCTTCCCAGCGTCATGTCATGGCTATTCGTGATGGGTTCATCTCCGCGATGCCATTTATGATTGTGGGTTCATTTTTGTTAGTGTTCGCTTACCCACCTTTTTCGCCTGATACCACGTGGGGTTTCGCCCGCGCCTGGCTGGATATGGCGAAGCAGTTTGAAGGCCAAATCCTGACGCCGTTTGATATGACGATGGGCATTATGTCCATTTATATCTGTGCGGCCATTGCCTATAACCTTGGCAAACACTATGTCAAATCGCACCAGTTAGACCCGTTCATGTGCGCCATGCTGTCGCTGATGGCGTTTCTGCTGGTCGCGGCACCGAAAACCAAAGGCACGCTTCCTGTCGACAGCCTGGGGGGAACGGGGATTTTTACCGCGATTCTGGTGGCGATCTACTGCGTTGAGATGATGCGTTTCCTCAAGGCGCATAACATCGGTATTCGCCTGCCAGACCAGGTTCCTCCGATGATCAAAAACTCTTTTGATCTGCTGATCCCGGTGCTGGTGGTGGTGTTAACGCTCTATCCTCTGAGCCTGGTCATTCAGTCTCAGTTTGGCATGCTGATCCCGCAGGCCATTATGTCGGTCTTTAAACCGCTGGTTTCCGCGGCGGATTCACTGCCTGCGATCCTGCTGGCGGTGTTGATTGGTCATCTGCTGTGGTTTGCCGGGATCCACGGCGCCGCCATCGTCTCCGGGATGTTGCAGATGTTCTGGCTGACTAACCTGGGCGCTAACCAGACCGCGCTGGCCGCCAGCCAGCCTCTGCCGCATATTTTTATGGAGGCGTTCTGGACGTTCTTTATCGTGATTGGCGGATCGGGCGCGACGATGGGGCTGGTGATTTGCTATCTGCGTAGCCGTTCAGCGCATTTACGCTCTATCGGGCGTTTGAGCGTGGTGCCCAGCTTCTTTAACATCAACGAACCTGTCATTTTCGGTACACCAATCGTGATGAACCCGGTGTTCTTTATTCCGTTCCTGCTGGCACCGATGGTTAACGCCGTGCTGGCGTGGGCGGCGATGACGTTTGATTTGATTGGGCGCGTCATCTCGGTCGTTCCCTGGACGGCACCGGCGCCGATAGGCGCAGCGTGGGCTCTGGGCTGGGACTTCCGCGCGGCTATTCTGGTTGTGATTCTGGCCTGCGTATCGGCGATCATCTACTTCCCGTTCTTCAAAGTGTATGAGAAGCAGCTGCTGGAGCAGGAAGCGGAAGAAGCGCAGCGTAATGCTGAAGAGGACAATCAGCAGGTGGCTTAGGTAAAAGCAAAACGGCAACGCAGGTTGCCGTTTTTTGTTTTTGTAGGCCCGGTAAGCGACGCGCCACCGGGCAATTCACTGCTCTACTTCAGCGTGCAATCCCCGCACTGCTTAACGTCCGGCAGGCGATAGCGCTGGCAGCAGGTGCGACGAACCAGAAGTCCATCACGGAGCACGACGGTTCGGAACAACGGGTTGTCACGGCCATCGGAAAGCTGTTTTGCAAAGAAGCAGGACTGACGCAGGGCGTCAACGTTCTCATCACCGAGAAGCGGCTTCATTTCCGTTAAATACCAGTGGATTAAATAGCCCGTATTGCTCCAGATAAGCTTCCCGTTAATCTCTCCCGTCGCTTCCAGCGCTTCCACCACCGGGATCAGGGCCTGAGTGATAAGCTGTTCCATACGCTCCTGAGCCGTCAGGCGTTCCGCATTCTGGTCTTCGTGAAGATCAATCCAGAAGCAGGCTGCACGCCCGGTTTCGTGAAACTCGACGTGGAAATTATCCGGCGAGAGTTCCAGCATGCTCTTCTGTGTTAAGAGCGCCAGCATGAGGGGAGGCACCATCAGCCCGATATACCACTGTGCCCAGAGTGAGAGCAGGGGTTTATTTTCCCGCGTAAGGGTGGGCTGATTGCGATAGATATGGTCGGAATAGGTGGCCAGCAGCGATTGCAGTTTTGCCGGTTGGCGCCACTCTGAGAGCGTCATGGCGTGGTTCGGGGGGGCTTCATCAAGCCGGATAAAGTCCAGCAGGTGGGCGCGCGTTTCCGCAATCTTATCCCGTATGGCATCCGCAAGCGAAGCATTCCCGCTGGTGAGGGGCGCTCGCCAGAGGAGGGGTTCGACGATGTGTGCGGTATGCGTGGCCATAGTATAGATAGAAATCTAAATGATAATGATTGCCAATCCTAACTATTGCTCATACCAATGGCAAGACTTTTGTCCTGGTGGCATCGCCGTGATGTTTACGCCGTCTGAATCTCTTCACTCAACAGAATGTTATTGCGGCCCATATGCTTTGCTTCGTAGAGGGCTTTGTCCGCTTTTTCCAGCGCGCCTTCCACGTCTTCATCCTCGAAAATGGCAATACCAATGCTGATGGTGACGTTTGTCGCAACGCTTTCGTTAAACAGATGCGGAATTTTCAAATCGTAGACTTTCTGACGGATCCGCTCGGCTGTCTGGCGGGCATGTTCGAGTGAAATGTTGGTCAGCAGCACCATAAACTCTTCCCCACCAAAACGCGCCACAATATCGCGAGAACGCACGGCATCGCGGATTGCCGCAGAGACGCGCTTCAGCGCCTGGTCGCCCATCATATGGCCGTAATGGTCGTTATAGGCTTTGAAGTGGTCGATATCCATCAGCAGGACAAAGTGCTCACCATTCTCTACCGTGGGCAAATTCTCCAGACGGCTTTGCAGACCGCGACGATTATAGAGCCCGGTAAGCGGGTCCATCATGCTGAGATCGGTAAGGGTTTCCCGTTCCTCCAGAAGGCGAGAAAGGAGCTCCTGAGCAAAACGGTCGTTGCGTCTTTGCAAAATGTTATGAATAGCAATTGCCACCACAGGAAGTGCGAAAGAATAGGTCATTCGCAGCCATATATCGTGATCGCTTAACCACAGGCAGACAATAAAGGTGGGCAATGAATGTAGCGTAAAGGCTTTGATATTACTGGCGAACGCCAGCGTGCCGATAAAAAGCACCGTTAAAAGGGCGATTAACAAATACGTCGCATGATCGTGGGTAATTAAGGCGAATTTGGAGACAATTTGCCAGGCCCACAAAATACCGAAGATCCCTGAAACGACAGGAATATTTATCTTCCGCGCGCGCTTTCTCCAGTGCCAGACGAACAGGCCGGTACTGATGGAGAATATAGCAATCAGAGGGGCGGAAAACAGTCGTACAGAATTGAGCGGGTTTGTTACCGAGAACACTGCCGATGTTGCGTTCAGAAATAAAAATAAACGTAACGATAATTGATATTTTCTGTGAACCAAAGACCGCCAGGATTGTGATGTCATAGTCGTGTATTTTTATTAAAATTTAATTAAAACAAATAAATAGATGTCGTTTCGCAATTAAATATGCAAAAAGCGCAAAGAGTAATTATCAGAAAATCTTTAGACGTTGTTAACAGGTGCGCAATTTATCACCTTAGGCAATTCCTGTCATTACGGGAAAGGTAAAGGTCGATGGATTTTGATTCATTCAGCTGACAAATGATAATTCCTGTCATATGATATTGGTTATCATTATCGTTGTGAGAGGGCAGATCATGTTGAACAGGGCGCTGGGAAGTTGTTGGGGGGTATTGCTACCGGGAGCCATTCTCTGCGGTTTGACGTTTGCCGATCTCTCTCTCGATACCTGGAAAGCCATCATTGTATCAGGACTGTTAGTCACGTCAGGCATGATCTGGCATAAGCAACTACGTCACTTTGTTTTACTGCCATCCTGCGTAGCACTGGTCAGTGGAATTCTGGTGATACTGATGAGTTTGAAATAACAGGGAAAAGAAGATATTCAGAGGGGTTGTAAGATAATTGGTGCGAGGGGGGGGACTCGAACCCCCACATCCTAAGGACACTAACACCTGAAGCTAGCGCGTCTACCAATTCCGCCACCTTCGCACAGTCATCTTACTATTTACATCATTACTATGTTGATATCGCCTCGTTGGTGCGAGGGGGGGGACTCGAACCCCCACATCCGTAAGGACACTAACACCTGAAGCTAGCGCGTCTACCAATTCCGCCACCTTCGCCCAGTGCGAGCAATATCATCGTGATTTATGGTGCGAGGGGGGGGACTCGAACCCCCACATCCGTAAGGACACTAACACCTGAAGCTAGCGCGTCTACCAATTCCGCCACCTTCGCATACCATCGATACTTTAAAAGTATCGTAACCACGGAGGCGCATTCTAGATGTTTTCAGCTTTACGTCAACTGAAAAGTGCTCACCTTTTATTGATTGCTGCAAAAATGGCCGGAACTGAGACGCCTGCTTGCCGGATAGTGATTGCGCTTATCCGGCCTGCAGGAGTTAGATTACTTTTTGGCCTGGCGCGTCATCACGGTACGATAGACCTTAAAGCGGCCGGTCTGCGCGATCACTTCGTGGAAGCCAAAGGTTTCGTCCAGCACTTTCGGGTACGCCAGGAAGGCGTTCGCAACGATACGCAGCTCGCCGCCGCTGTTAAGGTGACGGGTTGCGCCACGGATCAGCGTTTGTGCCGCTTCAAGGCTGGTTTCCATACCGTCGTGGAACGGTGGGTTGGAGATGATCATGTCGAAGCGACCGGTGACGTCAGAGAAGACGTTGCTGGCAATCACCTCGCCTTCAATGCCGTTTGCGGCAAGCGTTGCGCGGCTGGCCTCAACCGCCGGGGCGCTAACGTCACACAGGGTTAAGCGCACCTTTGGCGAATGGCTGGCGAGCACGGTAGAGAGCACGGCCGCGCCGCAGCCTACGTCCAGCACTTTGCCTTTGGTGTGCGGCGTCAGAGTGGAGAGCAGCAGCTTGCTGCCCGTATCCAGCGCGTCACGGCTGAACACGCCCGGCAGGGTTTTGATGGTCAGGCCGTCAAGCTGGTATTCATCCCAGTAAGCCTGCGCATCAAACGTTGTCTGTTTTTCCAGTCGTCCGTGGTACAGACCACAGCGGCGAGCGCTGTCGACTTTATTCAGCGGCGCGTAGTCTTCCAGCATCTGTTCAGCGCTACGCACGCCGCTGCGGTTCTCTCCTACCACGAAAATATCGCAGCCGACCGGAAGCAGGGAGAGCAGGTTCATCAGCTGGAACTGGGCTTCCGGTTTATTCTTCGGCCAGTAGTAAATCAGCGTATCGCAGTCGGCGATATCGCTCTGCTCCGCCACCAGGCTAAAGCGCGCGCGCTCGCCCATCTGACGGCTCAGCACCTGCCAGTGGTGGTAATATTGGGTGTGGGCACGGCTTTCAGCACAGTCGAAACGCGCGGGCAGGTCATCCTGCATATCTCCGGCAAACAGAATACGGCTTTCTTCGAAATCATCACTGTGACGCAGCAAGACTTCACTTGCCGGGGTAAATGCAGACATGAATTGTTCCTCAATAAACTCAGGCGGGGATTATAGTAGGTAGATGGCGCACTTTCGACACATTTGCTATATTTGCGCGCCTGAGAGACAGGAGTTTTCCCTATGACATCCCGACGAGACTGGCAGTTGCAGCAGCTGGGCATCACCCAGTGGGCTTTGCGTCGCCCGACGGCGTTTCAGGGCGAAATCGCTATCTCCATCCCGGCGCACGTTCGGCTGGTGATGGTGGCGGAAGAACTGCCTGCCCTGAATGAACCCCTGATCGATGATGTCCTTCGCAGCCTGAAGCTGACGGCCGACCAGGTTTTACCGCTGACGCCAGAGCGTGTCGCGATGCTGCCTCCTGATAGCCGCTGTAACAGCTGGCGTATCGGAGAGACAAACGAGATCCCCCTCCAGGGGAGCCAGATCTGCTCGCCAGCGCTGGACGAACTGAAAGCCAACCCAAAAGCGCGCAGCGCGCTATGGCAACAAATCTGCGAATATGAACACGATTTCTTCCCTCACGACGCCTGACCTGACCACAGCGTTTGCGATTGAAACACGCGCCCACGCGTTTCCGTGGAGCGAAAAAACCTTCGCCAGCAATCAGGGCGAACGGTATCTGAACTACCGCCTGGACGTTGACGGCACCATGGCCGCTTTCGCGATCACGCAGGTTGTTCTTGATGAGGCGACGCTGTTTAATATCGCGGTTGATCCCGCGTTTCAGCGCCGTGGGCTGGGAAGAGAACTGCTTGAGCACCTCATCCGTGAGCTCGAAACCCGTGACGTTTTCACCCTGTGGCTGGAGGTGCGCGCGTCGAATGTCGCCGCCATCGCGCTCTATGAAAGCTTAGGCTTTAACGAGGCGACAATCCGCCGTAACTACTACCCCACCGCAGAGGGACGTGAAGACGCCATCATAATGGCTCTGCCGATTGGATAATAAAAAATAAGGTTGTAACGATGAAATGGGACTGGATTTTCTTTGATGCCGACGAAACGCTGTTTACGTTCGATTCGTTCGGCGGCCTGCAGCGGATGTTTCTCGACTATAGCGTGACCTTCACCGCTGAAGATTTTCAGGACTATCAGGCGGTCAACAAGCCGCTGTGGGTGGATTACCAGAACGGTGCCATCACCGCGTTACAGCTTCAGCACCAGCGCTTTGACGTCTGGGCGGAACGTTTAAAGGTCAGTCCGGGGACGCTGAACGAGGCGTTTCTGAACGCGATGACGGATATCTGCGCGCCACTGCCGGGCGCGGTTTCCCTGCTGAACGCGTTGAAAGGTAAGGTAAAACTGGGGATCATCACCAACGGTTTTACCGCCCTGCAGCAGATCCGCCTCGAGCGCACCGGTCTGCGCGATCATTTCGACGCGCTGGTGATCTCGGAAGAGGTGGGTGTACCTAAACCGGATCCGCGAATTTTCGATTATGCGCTGGCGCAGGCCGGTAATCCCGACCGCGATCGCGTCCTGATGGTGGGGGATACGGCAGAGTCAGATATTCTGGGCGGCATGAAGGCCGGTCTGTCGACCGTCTGGCTTAACGCGCATGGCCGCGTGAAGCCTGAAGGCATCGAGCCGACCTGGACCGTGACGTCGTTGAACGAACTGGAGCAACTCCTGTGTAAACAATGATTGCCTGCCCCCCGTTGATGGGTAAAATAGCCGCAATTTTGTATTCCATGATGCGTGGCGTGCTGCCGCGCTTATAAAAGAAGATTTAATTATGACGTTGTCTCCTTATCTGCAAGAGGTGGCCAAGCGCCGCACTTTTGCCATTATCTCGCACCCGGATGCCGGTAAAACGACCATCACTGAGAAGGTGTTGCTGTTCGGACAGGCGATCCAGACTGCGGGTACCGTGAAAGGCCGTGGCTCCAGCCAGCATGCAAAATCTGACTGGATGGAGATGGAAAAGCAGCGTGGTATTTCGATTACCACCTCCGTGATGCAGTTCCCGTATCACGACTGCCTGGTGAACCTGCTGGACACCCCGGGGCACGAAGACTTCTCCGAAGATACCTACCGTACCCTGACGGCGGTGGACTGCTGTCTGATGGTGATCGACGCCGCGAAAGGTGTCGAAGACAGGACCCGTAAGCTGATGGAAGTCACCCGTCTGCGCGATACGCCGATCCTCACCTTTATGAACAAACTCGACCGTGACATCCGCGATCCGATGGAAGTGATGGATGAAGTGGAAAACGAGCTGAAGATCGCCTGTGCTCCAATCACCTGGCCAATCGGCTGCGGTAAGCTGTTCAAAGGGGTTTATCACCTCTATAAAGACGAAACTTACCTGTATCAGACCGGTAAAGGCCACACCATTCAGGAAGTGCGCATCGTGAAAGGTCTGGACAACCCGGATCTGGACGCGGCGGTTGGCGAAGAGCTGGCCGCGCAGCTGCGCGACGAGCTGGAGCTGGTGAAGGGCGCGTCTCACGAGTTCGACAAAGAGCTGTTCCTGAGCGGTGAAATCACTCCGGTCTTCTTCGGTACCGCACTGGGTAACTTCGGCGTTGACCACATGCTGGACGGTCTGGTGGAGTGGGCGCCGCGTCCGATGCCGCGTAAAACCGATACCCGTGAAGTGGAAGCGCAGGAAGAGAAATTCACCGGCTTCGTGTTCAAAATTCAGGCCAACATGGACCCGAAACACCGCGACCGCGTGGCCTTTATGCGCGTGGTGTCCGGTAAGTATGAAAAGGGCATGAAGCTGCGCCAGGTGCGTACCGGGAAAGATGTGGTGATCTCCGACGCCCTGACCTTTATGGCGGGTGACCGTTCGCACGTTGAAGAAGCCTATCCGGGTGACATCATCGGTCTGCACAACCATGGCACTATTCAGATCGGCGATACCTTCACCCAGGGCGAAATGATGAAGTTCACCGGCATTCCGAACTTTGCGCCGGAGCTGTTCCGTCGTATCCGTCTGCGCGATCCGCTGAAGCAGAAACAGCTGCTGAAAGGCCTGGTGCAGCTCTCCGAGGAGGGCGCCGTGCAGGTCTTCCGCCCAATCGCGAACAACGATCTGATCGTTGGCGCGGTCGGCGTGCTGCAGTTTGACGTGGTTGTCGCGCGTCTGAAGAGCGAATACAACGTGGAAGCGATTTACGAGTCGGTGAACGTCGCGACCGCGCGCTGGGTTGAGTGTTCTGACGTGAAGAAATTCGAAGAGTTTAAGCGTAAGAATGAAGTTCAGCTGGCGCTGGATGGTGGCGATAACCTGACCTATATCGCGCCAACCATGGTGAACCTGAACCTGACGCAGGAACGTTATCCCGACGTTCAGTTCCGTAAAACCCGCGAGCACTAATCCCCTCTCAGAGCACGGCTGCCGCCGTGCTCTTCTTTAATTCCTGTCTTATTAATCCCTTGCGGAATGTTCTTAATTCAACGCAATTTCACGCTATTCGCGCGTTTTTTACCCAATTCTGAAAGCGGCTCTGTGAGAGTGATCTATATTTAACTCAGTGTTTAACACCGGGCGTGGATAAATTAACTGTTCAATGCATGACTTTAGGTTATCCATTTTGCCCGTGTGTTTATTCGCAATATATATCACTACTAAGGAAGTGCGTAGCCCGAATAACGGGTCAACACAGGAATAGATCGATGAATATGACAAGACTGAAGATTTCTAAAACTCTGCTGGCTGTAACCCTGGGTAGCGTTCTGGTGAGCGGCTCCGCCCTCGCGGAAAGCAGCACCATGGATAAAGCACAATCCACGGCCGATAGCGCAGGGCAAAAAATCGATAGCTCTATGAATAAAGTCGGCAACTTCATGGATGACAGCTCAATCACAGCAAAAGTGAAAGCCGCACTGGTGGATGATGAAGCCATTAAGAGCACCGATATTTCCGTTAAGACCGACAAGAAAGTGGTCACGCTGAGCGGCTTTGTTGAAAGCCAGGCTCAGGCAGAACAGGCGGTGAAAGTGGCGAAAGGCGTCGAAGGTGTTGCCTCCGTCAGCGATAAACTGCACGTCCGTGACGGCAAAAACGCGTCGGTGAAAGGTTACGCCGGTGATGCCGCCACCACCAGTGAAATCAAAGCTAAACTTTTAGCAGATGACATCGTGCCGTCCCGTAAGGTGAAAGTAGAAACCACCGATGGTGTGGTTCAGCTTTCCGGTACGGTAGATTCGCAGGCGCAAAGTGAACGTGCCGAGTCCATTGCGAAAGCGATTGATGGTGTGAAAAGCGTTAAAAACGATCTGAAAACGAAGTAAATCTGGACCATTCGCCCGCCTGGCTAACACCTGCGGGCGATATAAGAACGACTCTGGAAAAACGCCGGTGAGTGACCTGAGCGCTCACGTTTAGCGGCCGACATTAACTATGGTAAAGGAGAAGCTTATGTTTCGTTGGGGCATTATATTTCTGGTTATCGCGTTAATTGCCGCCGCATTGGGCTTTGGTGGACTGGCAGGTACAGCGGCATGGGCAGCTAAAATTGTCTTCGTTGTGGGTATTATTCTGTTCCTGGTCAGCCTGTTTACGGGTCGTAGACGTCCGTAGCAAACGCAATATTCCTTCAACAAAAAAAAGCCAGTCGCAGTGACTGGCTTTTTCTTATTTGCGTAACAGGTCGGGTGCGTTACTGTGGTGTTATAAAATAATCAAAACAGGAAAGCAGAGGTGGGGCAACGAATTCCCGTTACGCTCGGCAATATTGCGCCGCTGACGTTAAAACCGTTTCGCGCAGGTCAACTCGCGCTGGTCTGCGAAGGTGGAGGACAGCGCGGCATTTTCACCGCCGGCGTGCTGGACGAATTTATGCGCGCGCAGTTCAACCCGTTTGACCTCTACTTCGGCACGTCTGCCGGGGCGCAGAACCTTTCTGCCTATGTCTGCAACCAGCCCGGCTACGCGCGAAAGGTCATCATGCGCTATACCACGGCGAAAGAGTTTTTTAATCCGGTGCGCTTTGTGCGCGGCGGTAACCTGATCGATCTCGACTGGCTGCTGGAGTCGACCTCCAGCCAGATGCCGCTGGCCATGGACACCGCGGCCCGTCTGTTTGATAGCGGCAAAGAATTCTGGATGTGCGCCAGCCGGGGGGATGACTATTCGCCGGGCTATTTTTCGCCTCAGAAAGAGAACTGGCTGGACATCATCCGTGCCTCCAGCGCGATCCCCGGTTTTTATCGTACCGGTGCGCTGCTGGACGGCATTAGCTATCTGGACGGGGGGATCAGTGACGCGGTACCGGTGCAGGAAGCCGCCCGTCGCGGGGCGAAAACCATTGTGGTGATCCGTACCGTACCGTCGCAAATGTATTACACGCCGCAGTGGTTTAAACGGATGGAGCGCTGGTTGGGCGACAGCAGCCTGCAGCCGCTGGTGAACATCGCGAAGCAGCATGAAACCACCTACGGCGCGATGCAGCGCTTCATTGAAAAACCGCCGGGTAAGCTGCGTATTTTTGAAATCTATCCGCCTAAGCCGCTGCTGAGCATGGCCTTGGGCAGCCGCGTCCCTGCGCTGCGCATGGATTACAAAACGGGACGGCTGTGCGGGCGCTACTTCCTGGCAACGGTGGGGAAAATGCTGGCGGAGCAACCGCCGCTTCATCGCCATAAACGCATTATTACGCCGCCTGCGATTGTCGCTAACGATGCCCTGACGATGCCGCTGGTGGATATTCCGCAGGCGAATGACGCTTTACTGGATAACGAGGATCTGGCGTGACGCACCGCTTTGTCGATACCCACTGCCACTTTGATTTCCCGCCGTTTACGGGGGAGGAAGCGCAAAGCATTGCGAAAGCCGCTGACGCAGGCGTTCAGGCCATCATTGTGCCGTCAGTGGAAGCGGCGTACTTTTCCCGCGTGCTGGATCTTTCTGCACGGCACCCCGCGCTCTATGCGGCGCTCGGCCTGCATCCGATCGTGATTGAGCGGCATCGTGATGAGCACATAGAGAGACTTGATGAGATAGTGCAGACCGCAGGCGACAAGCTTGTCGCCATCGGGGAGATCGGCCTCGATCTTTATCGCGAGAACCCGCAGTTTGAGCGCCAGCAGACGATCCTCGACGCGCAGCTCAGGCTGGCGAAGCGTCACGATCTGCCGGTGATCCTCCATTCAAGACGCACGCACGATAAGCTGGCAATGCACCTGAAGCGCATCGATCTGCCGCGCAGGGGCGTCGTGCACGGTTTCTCCGGCAGCCTGCAGCAGGCGCAGCGTTTTATTGAGCTGGGCTATAAAATCGGCGTCGGTGGCACCATCACCTATCCGCGCGCCAGTAAAACCCGGGACGTGATGGCGCAGCTGCCGCTGTCGGCGCTTCTGCTGGAAACCGACGCGCCGGATATGCCACTGAATGGTTTTCAGGGTCAGCCGAATCGCCCGGAACAGGCGGCGCGCGTGTTTGCCACCCTGTGTGAACTGCGAAAAGAGCCTGAAGAGGTGATTGCCGATGCGCTGCTGGAAAATACGCGGTCGGTATTTGGTATCACGCTATAGGTAAAGCGCCGGGCGGATCACCGTTATCTTCTGTTTTTCCAGCGCCCGCGCCAGCGGTTCAACGTCCTCGGGCGTGGCGCTGCGCCATGATGCCGCCTCACCGTACACGCCATGCGCTTGAAACGCGTTAATACGCACCGGAATATTCCCCAGCCCGTGGATAAACGTTGTCAGCGGTTTCAGATGTTCCAGATAATCACATTGCTCTGGGATCACCAGGAGCCTCAATTCAGTCAGCCGTTGATGCTGTGCCAGCCAGCGAATACTCTGTTTAATCTGCGGGTTTTCGCGCCCGGTCAGAAAACGGTGATGCTCATTGTCCCACGCCTTCAGATCCAGCATCGCGCCATCCAGTACCGGCAGCAGCTTTTCCCAGCCGGTTTCGCTTAACAGACCGTTGCTGTCGACCAGACAGGTGAGGTGGCGCAGGGCAGGATCGGCTTTGATCGCGGTGAACAGGGCGATCAAAAACGGTAATTGCGTTGTGGCTTCACCACCGCTGACGGTGATCCCTTCGATAAACGGTGCGGATTTGCGGATCTGAGCGAGGATCTCTTCCACGCTGAAGCGGTGCGCCATAGGCGTTGCCTGCTGCTGACACAGGTGCAGACAGGTGTCGCACTGCTGGCAGTCGCTCTCCTGCCACCAGACGCGCCCGGCCTGAATGGTCAGCGCATCGTGCGGACAGTGGGGCACACAGTCCCCGCAGTCGTTGCAGCGGCCAATCGTCCACGGGTTGTGGCAGGTTTTACAGCGCAGGTTACAGCCCTGCAGGAACAGGGCCAGGCGGCTGCCCGGCCCGTCCACGCAGGAAAAAGGAATGACCTGACTAACTAAAGCGCATCTGCTGTTCATGGCTAATCACGCGCGGCTGACGTTCCAGAATGCGGGTATTGCGTGCGGCTTCTTCCCCCAGCCACGTGGTGTTCGTTCTCGACCCTGCTTCCCGGTATTTCTCCAGATCCGATAGCCGCACCATATACCCGGTGACGCGCACCAGATCGTTACCCGCCACGTTGGCGGTAAACTCGCGCATACCCGCCCTGAACGCGCCCAGGCACAGCTGAACCACCGCCTGCGGGTTGCGTTTTACCGTCTCATCCAGCGTCAGGATATCGCTTATCCCGGAAGAGTAGTGCTTGTGATGGGGAGCTACCGCCAGCAGGTGGCTGATGGGATCCGGCTCGTCGCCGTAGGGCAGGCGCGCGCCCGGCGTGGTGCCGGAGTCGGAGCTGATCCCCGACTGCGCGTGAAGCATCGCGCGCTGCTTCCAGCCGTGCTTCACCGGCGTGTTTTCGACAAACACCGCAAGCTGTTCGCTGATGCGATAGCCCAGCGCGTTGGCCTGCTCATCTTTGCCGTAACGTCCCGCGATGCCAGCTTTCTCACAGAGCACGTTTACCGCTTCCGCCAGACCGTACATGCCAAACATCGGCACAAACCGATCGGCATCAATCAGCCCCTCTTTTACCAGGAAGCTATTCTCAAAGAAGCCAGATTGCTCGTACAGGAAACCACAGCGTGCATCGATGATGGCCATTTGCTGCTGGCAATAGTGCGGGAGCGTGCGGGTGAAGAAGTCTTCAATGGACGTGCTGCATTCAGCAATGGCTTTGAGGTTAAGGCGCACCAGGGTGCTGCCACCGCCAGCCAGAGGCAGGGAGTTGTAACAGCTCACCACGCCATAACGACCTTTTGTGAAAATTTTATCATTCACCGGGCCATTAGAAATGTGCGGTTTACTGCATTCACATATGTTTTTTGCCACCTCAAGCAGCAGGTCGTCCGGGGTGGCCTCTGGATCATAAATAAAGGTCAGGTTCGGCGCGACCTGCTTCAGCTCTGCATCGGCACGCAGAATGGCACGGGTGATGGGCGTATCTTCCGGCCCGATATTGGCATGCATAAAGGCATCCGGCAGCGTACGGTCAAGATAGCGCCAGAAACGTTTTATTCGGCTATTGATTTCTTCTTGTGTTAGAATTCTAACATATGGTTGCAGCAGCGCATCAAGCTGGCCGAGATAGACCGGCATCGATGTGACGGACGGAACGTGGTGATAAAGGATGGTTAGCAGCGAGAGGGCATCGTCGAGATCTTTTGCCCCTTCCAGCTCCAGCCATTCTGAACCGTTAGCCAGAAATTTTGCGTAATCCGGCAGAACGTAACGGGGTTTGTAAGGCGCATGGCCTTCGAACATGTCGCAGATAAACCCCTCGTCCAGCGCGGCGCGCGCAGCTTCAGGAAGTGCCGGATACGGCAGGTTGTTTTCCGCTTCCAGCGCCAGAAAATGACGTTTTTGTTCCGCGGATAACACCGGGCTTGTCACAATCTGCTGGCAACGTTGCTGCAGGGCGTCGGGGCTGGAGTGGGGCATATTCGCTTCCTTGAATGTTCTGCGGATGATGAACGGATTGTAGAAAGCCTGCCTGTTGGCGCTTTTGATCCCACAGGGGGTATTGCTGCTTTAGTCGGCAATTTGCGCACTAAAGTTTGAAGAAGATCTCATTACAGTAATGCAAATTTGTACGCAGTTTTCATTAACTGTGATGAATGTCGAAGTGTGGATGCGGGTGGATGTTAGAATACTCACAGACCCGCAAGGTAAAATTTATACGGCACTGCCGTTGGAGATTGTTATGACCGATTTAACTGCAAGCAGCCTGCGCGCGTTGAAACTGATGGACCTGACTACCCTGAACGATGACGACACCAATGAGAAAGTCATCGCCCTGTGCCATCAGGCGAAAACGCCAGTGGGTAACACCGCAGCCGTTTGTATCTACCCGCGCTTTATCCCGATTGCCCGTAAAACTCTGAAAGAGCAGGGCACGCCGGACGTGCGCATTGCAACCGTGACTAACTTCCCGCACGGCAACGACGATATCGAGATTGCGCTGGCAGAAACCCGCGCGGCGATTGCTTACGGTGCAGACGAAGTTGACGTGGTGTTCCCGTACCGCGCGCTGATCGCCGGCAATGAGCAGGTCGGTTTTGACCTGGTGAAGGCCTGTAAAGACGCGTGTGCGGCGGCAAACGTGCTGCTTAAAGTGATCATCGAAACCGGCGAGCTGAAAGAAGAGGCGCTGATTCGTAAGGCATCTGAAATCTCCATCAAAGCCGGTGCGGATTTCATTAAAACCTCTACCGGTAAAGTGCCGGTTAACGCCACCCCGGAAAGCGCGCGCATCATGATGGAAGTGATCCGCGACATGGGCGTCTCCAAAACCGTAGGCTTCAAACCTGCGGGCGGCGTGCGTACCGCCGAAGACGCGCAGCAGTTCCTGGCGATTGCTGACGAACTGTTCGGCGCCGACTGGGCCGATTCCCGTCACTACCGTTTCGGTGCGTCCAGCCTGCTGGCTAGCCTGCTGAAGGCGCTGGGTCACGGCGACGGTAAGAGCGCAAGCAGCTACTGATTGCCAGACAACGCCGGATGACGCTTCGCTTATCCGGCCTACAGGATCGTAGGGCGGGTAAGCGTAGCGCCACCCGCCACAACTCCCCCGATTCCGCATGGAGGTTACCGTGTTTCTCGCACAAGAAATTATTCGTAAAAAACGTGATGGTCATGCATTAAGCGACGAAGAGATCCGCTTCTTCATTAACGGCATTCGTGATAACACCGTCTCAGAAGGGCAGATTGCGGCTCTGGCGATGACCATTTTCTTCCACGATATGTCGATGCCTGAGCGCGTGTCGCTGACCATGGCGATGCGAGATTCAGGAACCGTTCTGGACTGGAAAAGCCTCAACCCTAACGGCCCGATTGTGGATAAACACTCCACCGGCGGCGTGGGTGACGTGACCTCCCTGATGCTCGGCCCAATGGTGGCAGCCTGTGGCGGTTACATCCCGATGATCTCCGGGCGCGGCCTGGGCCACACCGGCGGTACGCTCGACAAACTGGAAGCTATTCCGGGCTTCGATATCTTCCCGGATGACAACCGCTTCCGCGACATTATTAAAGACGTTGGTGTGGCGATTATCGGCCAGACCAGCTCTCTTGCTCCGGCAGACAAGCGTTTCTACGCGACCCGCGACATCACCGCGACCGTTGACTCCATCCCGCTGATCACCGCCTCTATCCTGGCGAAGAAGCTGGCAGAAGGGCTGGACGCGCTGGTGATGGACGTGAAGGTAGGCAGCGGCGCGTTTATGCCAACCTATGAACTCTCTGAGGCGCTGGCCGAAGCGATCGTTGGCGTCTCCAACGGCGCAGGCGTGCGCACTACCGCACTGCTCACCGATATGAACCAGGTGCTGGCTTCCAGCGCCGGTAACGCCGTCGAAGTGCGTGAAGCCGTCCAGTTCCTCACCGGGGAATACCGTAACCCGCGTCTGTTCGACGTCACCATGGCGCTGTGCGTGGAGATGTTAATCTCCGGCAAGCTCGCCAAAGACGACGCCGACGCCCGCGCGAAGCTGCAGGCGGTGCTGGACAACGGCAAAGCGGCGGAGATCTTCGGCCGCATGGTCGCGGCACAAAAAGGCCCGACCGATTTCGTCGAAAATTACGCGAAGTACCTGCCAACCGCGACGCTCAGCAAAGCGGTGTATGCCGATAGCGAAGGGTTTGTCTCCGCCATGGACACCCGTGCCCTCGGCATGGCAGTGGTCTCAATGGGCGGCGGCCGTCGTCAGGCTTCAGACACCATTGATTACAGCGTCGGCTTTACCGATATGGCCCGTCTGGGCGACAGCGTTGACGGCCAACGTCCGCTGGCGGTGATCCACGCCAAAGACGAAGCCAGCTGGCAGGAAGCGGCGAAAGCGGTGAAAGCGGCCATCACGCTTGACGATAAAGCACCGGAAACCACACCGACTGTCTATCGCCGTATCACCGAATAGCGGTATACTGATCTGATCGATAATTTTTGAAGCACTACGTACGGAGAACAATTATGAAACGTGCATTTATTATGGTGCTGGACTCATTCGGCATCGGCGCAACCGAAGATGCAGAACGTTTTGGTGACGTGGGTTCCGATACCATGGGTCACATCGCGGAAGCCTGTGCGAAAGGCGAAGCGGACAACGGTCGTAAAGGCCCTCTGACTCTACCTAACCTGACCCGCCTCGGGCTGGTGAAAGCGCATGAAGGCTCTACCGGTAAAATCGCAGCCGGTATGGACGGCAACGCGGAAGTCGTGGGCGCCTATGCCTGGGCGCACGAGCTCTCCTCCGGTAAAGACACCCCGTCTGGCCACTGGGAAATCGCAGGTGTGCCGGTGCTGTTCGACTGGGGTTACTTCTCCGATCACGAGAACAGCTTCCCGCAGGAGCTGCTCGATAAGCTAGTGAAGCGTGCCAACCTGCCGGGCTACCTCGGTAACTGCCACTCTTCCGGTACCGTGATTCTGGACCAGCTCGGCGAAGAGCATATGAAAACCGGCAAGCCGATTTTCTACACCTCTGCTGACTCCGTGTTCCAGATTGCCTGCCACGAAGAGACGTTTGGCCTGGATAAACTCTACGAGCTGTGCGAAATCGCCCGCGAAGAGCTGACCGAAGGCGGCTACAACATTGGCCGCGTGATCGCGCGTCCGTTTATCGGCGACAAAGCGGGAAACTTCCAGCGTACCGGTAACCGTCATGACCTGGCCGTTGAGCCACCGGCACCGACAGTGCTGCAGAAGCTGGTCGATGAGAAAGACGGTCACGTGGTGTCCGTGGGTAAAATCGCGGACATCTACGCCAACTGCGGCATCACCAAAAAGGTCAAAGCCACCGGTCTGGATGCGCTGTTCGATGCCACCATCAAAGAGATGAAAGAAGCGGGCGACAAGACCATTGTCTTCACCAACTTCGTGGACTTCGACTCCTCCTGGGGGCACCGTCGCGACGTCGCGGGTTATGCTGCGGGTCTTGAGCTGTTCGACCGCCGTCTGCCGGAGCTGATGGAGCTGGTGGGTGAAGATGACATTCTGATCCTGACCGCGGACCACGGCTGTGACCCAACCTGGACCGGGACCGACCACACCCGTGAGCACATTCCGGTGCTGGTGTACGGCCCGAAAGTGAAGCCGGGCTCGCTCGGTCACCGTGAAACCTTCGCGGACATCGGCCAGACTATCGCGAAATACTTTGGTACGTCTGACATGGAATATGGCAAGGCCATGTTCTGAATCATGTAGGGTGCGGTCTGATGCCCTCACCCCGGCCCTCTCCCACAGGGAGAGGGTGAAAAGAATAAACAATGTAAAAGGAACTGAAGATGGCAACTCCTCACATTAATGCAGAAATGGGTGATTTCGCTGACGTCGTATTGATGCCGGGCGACCCGCTGCGCGCGAAGCACATTGCAGAAACCTTCCTCGAAGACGTGCGTGAAGTGAACAACGTTCGCGGCATGCTGGGCTTCACCGGTACCTATAAAGGCCGCAAAATCTCCGTCATGGGCCACGGTATGGGTATCCCATCCTGCTCTATCTACACCAAAGAGCTGATCACCGACTTCGGCGTGAAGAAAATCATCCGCGTTGGCTCCTGCGGCGCGGTGCGTATGGACGTTAAGCTGCGCGACATCGTTATTGGTATGGGTGCCTGCACCGATTCCAAAGTTAACCGCATGCGTTTCAAAGACCATGACTTCGCGGCAATTGCAGACTTCGGCATGGTGCGTGACGCGGTTGACGCGGCAAAAGCGCTGGGCGTTGACGCGCGCGTGGGTAACCTCTTCTCTGCTGACCTGTTCTATGCACCAGACGGCGGTGAGATGTTCGACGTGATGGAAAAATACGGCATCCTGGGCGTGGAAATGGAAGCTGCGGGCATCTACGGCGTTGCGGCGGAGTTTGGTGCGAAAGCGCTCACCATCTGCACCGTGTCCGACCATATCCGTACCCACGAGCAGACCACCGCCGCTGAGCGTCAGACGACCTTCAACGACATGATCAAAATCGCGCTGGAATCCGTTCTGCTGGGCGATAAAGAGTAATTCTGTCTCTTCCCTCCCTCTCCCTGTGGGAGAGGGCCGGGGTGAGGGCACCAAACCGCACTTAACGTACGGCCTGCGCAATCCATGCTGACAAATCCCTTAACTCTTTTTCCTGCTCCGGGAAATCCCCAATCAACGCGTCGCATTCTTGCTGCAGCATATCCGCCCGGTATAAACAGCCCTGCAAACGTGCCGCCAGCGCCTCTAACGGTGCCGGATTCAGGCTATCGGTAAACACCTGCGTGCGGGTGATATGGCCTTTCTCCACGTCAAAATGCAGCTCCACGCCGCCCCAGGTAAAACGCTCATCCAGCAGATGGGAAAACGCAGGAGCCTGGCCGAAGTTCCACTCCCAGCTGCTCTGGCGGGCGAAGGTTTCCGCAAAGTTGGGCAGGTCCGGGGTTTTGTCAGGAGAGATCACTTCGGCTTTCACGCGCTCGCCGTAATGTTCAAAGAACGCGTCACGGATCGCATCGCAAATCTGCTCGTGCGTAATCCCCGGCAGCAGCTCCACCAGATTCGCCACGCGCCCGCGCACGGAGGTAATCCCCTTAGCCTGGAGCTTTTTCTTGTCCGGATTCAGGTAGTTCGCCAGACGGCTCAGATCGGCATTCAGCAACAGGGTGCCGTGGTGGAACCCGCGATCCATCGTTTCGCGGTAGGCGGAGCCGGAGACCTTCCGGTCGCCCTCCGGGGTTTTGACCACCAGATCGTTACGTCCGGAAGCTTCAGCCTTCACGCCGAGTGAATTCAGCGCATTGAGGACAATGGAAGTAGAGATGGTTTTGTCGTACTCCGGTTTTCCTGCCATAAAGGTAAAGCAGGTATTGCCCAGATCGTGGAACACCGCGCCGCCGCCGCTGCTCCGGCGCGCCAGGCGGACGTTGTCCTCTTCCATACGCCGGGTGTTGCACTCTTTCCACGGGTTTTGCGCACGACCAATGACCACCGTATCGGCGTTACGCCAGAGAAACAGTACGCGCTGGGTGGCGGGCATCTGGCGGAAGATGCACTCTTCTACCGCGAGATTAAACCAGGGATCGTAAGAGTCAGAGATAAGCAGGCGTAACGTCGTCATGGCAAAGTTCCTTTTCCGAATCGTTCGCCTACTTTATCACTATTCTTTCTTCTCGCTCTCTTCGTCTTCAGGGACGGATTTGCTGGCGGTCAGCAGGAACGGGGATTGCTGCCAGCGCGAGCGCTTGCCCCGAAGCAGGGTGCGTGCCAGCACAACGCCGATGGCGAGTGAAAGCAGCAGCATCAGGCGCAGAATATTGGTGGTATTATCGACCTGTTTGGCTTCAGTGGGCAGGGTGTGGGTATCGAGAGTCAGGCGCAGGTAGCCAAGCGGACCATTCTTTCCCTGAATAGGTTCGACGATCTGCTGGTTAAAATAGCCCCCGGCTTTTTTACCGTCCAGCGCTAGCCTGTCGCGCACGTCGACGTGCTCGCCCGCGCGGGCAATCAGGTTACCTTGCTCATCATAGACGCCGGCATCAAGAATGCGGCTGTTCTCCGTGAGCTGGCGTAAAACCTGGCCTATCCGCTTATCGTCCGGCGTTTCAGTACGCATGGATGGCGCGACGTTGAGCGTCACCTGGCGTGCCAGCGTGCGGGCCAGCTCTTCAAACTGCGGGTTGCGTTGCCGTTGATGGTTCTGGCTAAACCAGGATGCCCCTTGCATCAGCACCACTAACAGTGCGAGACAGGAGAGGACAATCACGGCGCGATGGAGCCGGAATTTCAGTTTTGCGCGAGCCATATTCCACCTGCTGAAAATTTACGGCTTAATGTTGCCAGAAGTGATGGTTACAGGGTAGCCTCATGCGTTATTTTCCCTCTGCAACCTTCAGGCGCGAACGAAACTACAGGAGCTTTAATGCCGAACATTACCTGGTGTGACCTGCCAACGGATGTCTCTTTATGGCCAGGATTGCCGCTCTCTTTAAGTGGCGATGAGGTGATGCCTCTGGATTACCACGCCGGTCGTAGCGGCTGGCTCCTCTACGGACGCGGTCTGGATAAGCAACGCCTGACCCAGTATCAAAGCAAGCTGGGGGCGGCGATGGTCATCGTCGCCGCCTGGTGCGTGGAAGACTACCAGGTTATTCGCCTGGCGGGCTCTCTGACGCAGCGCGCAACGCGTCTGGCGCATGACGCCGGGCTGGACGTCGCGCCGCTGGGTAAAATTCCGCATCTGAAAACGCCGGGCCTGCTGGTGATGGACATGGACTCTACCGCCATTCAGATCGAGTGTATCGACGAAATTGCGAAGCTGGCGGGCAGCGGCAAGCTGGTGGCGGAAGTGACCGAGCGTGCGATGCGGGGCGAGCTGGACTTCACCGCCAGCCTGAGACAGCGCGTGGCGACCCTGAAAGGGGCCGATGCTAACATTCTGCGCCAGGTGCGCGACGTGCTGCCGCTGATGCCAGGGCTAACGCAGCTGGTGCTGAAGCTGCAGTCGCTGGGCTGGAAAGTGGCGATCGCCTCCGGTGGCTTCACCTTCTTCGCGGATTATCTGCGGGAAAAACTGCATCTGACCACCGTGGTGGCCAACGAGCTGGAGATCATGGACGGCAAGCTGACCGGCCAGGTGATCGGCGATATCGTGGATGCCCAGTACAAAGCCAATACGCTGACGCGTCTGGCGGAAAAATATGAAATTCCGGTTGTCCAGACCGTCGCTATCGGGGACGGCGCGAACGACCTGCCGATGATCAAAGCGGCCGGGCTGGGCATTGCCTACCACGCCAAGCCAAAAGTGAATGAAAAGACGGAAGTGACTATCCGTCACGCTGACCTGATGGGGGTGTTCTGCATTCTCTCCGGCAGCCTTAATCAGAAATAACGGTCTGCTTTGTAGGCCGGGTAAGCGTAAGCGCCACCCGGCTCGCAGGCCGCACAGAAATAACGAGGTAAACCGTGGCGAAAGCTCCAAAACGCGCATTTGTCTGTAATGAATGTGGTGCGGATTATCCGCGCTGGCAGGGGCAATGCAGCGCCTGCCATGCCTGGAACACCATCACCGAAGTGCGTGGTGTGGCGGCTTCGCCGAGCGTGGCGCGCAATGAACGCCTGAGCGGCTACGCGGGCAATGCGGGCGTAGCGAAAGTCCAGAAGCTCTCGGACATCAGCCTCGAAGAGCTGCCGCGCTTCTCCACCGGGTTCAAAGAGTTTGACCGCGTGCTCGGAGGCGGCGTAGTGCCGGGCAGCGCGATTCTTATCGGCGGTAACCCGGGCGCGGGCAAGTCAACCCTGCTGCTGCAAACGCTCTGCAAGCTCGCCGAACAGATGAAAACCCTCTACGTCACGGGGGAAGAGTCCCTGCAGCAGGTGGCGATGCGCGCGCACCGTCTGGGCCTGCCGACCGGTAATCTGAACATGCTGTCGGAAACCAGCATCGAGCAGATCTGCATGATCGCCGAAGAAGAGCAGCCGAAGCTGATGGTGATCGACTCCATCCAGGTGATGCACATGGCGGACATCCAGTCCTCGCCGGGCAGCGTCGCGCAGGTGCGTGAAACCGCGGCCTACCTGACGCGCTTTGCCAAAACGCGCGGCGTGGCGATTGTGATGGTGGGTCATGTGACCAAAGACGGCTCGCTGGCCGGGCCAAAGGTGCTCGAACACTGTATCGACTGCTCCGTGATGCTCGACGGCGACGCGGACTCCCGCTTCCGTACCCTGCGCAGCCATAAAAACCGCTTTGGGGCGGTGAACGAACTGGGCGTGTTTGCCATGACCGAGCAGGGGCTGCGCGAAGTCAGCAACCCGTCGGCCATCTTCCTGAGCCGTGGCGATGAGATCACCTCCGGCAGCTCGGTGATGGTGCTATGGGAAGGGACGCGCCCGCTGCTTGTCGAAATTCAGGCGCTGGTGGACGTGTCGATGATGGGCAACCCGCGGCGCGTGGCGGTCGGTCTGGAACAGAACCGTCTGGCGATCCTGCTGGCGGTGCTGCACCGTCACGGCGGGCTGCAGATGGCGGATCAGGACGTCTTTGTGAACGTGGTCGGCGGCGTCAAAGTCACTGAGACCAGCGCAGACCTGGCGCTGCTGCTGGCGATGGTCTCCAGCCTGCGCGACAGACCGCTGCCGCAGGATCTGGTCGTCTTCGGCGAAGTGGGCCTTGCCGGGGAAATCCGTCCGGTGCCCAGCGGCCAGGAGCGTATCTCCGAGGCGGCAAAACACGGTTTCCGTCGCGCGATCGTTCCCGCCGCCAACGTGCCGAAAAAAATCCCGGAAGGGATGCAGGTTTTTGGCGTGAAGAAACTCGCAGATGCGTTAAATGTCTTTGACGACTTATAATTACGTATTCGATTTTGCAGGAGGCACCGTAATTTATGTCATCATTTGACTACATCAAGACCGCTATCCGCCAGAAGGGCTGCACGCTGCAGCAGGTGGCAGACGCCAGCGGCATGACCAAAGGCTACCTGAGCCAACTGCTGAACGCCAAAATCAAAAGCCCCAGCGCGCAGAAGCTCGAAGCGCTGCACCGCTTTCTGGGGCTGGAATTCCCGCGTATGCAAAAGAACATCGGCGTGGTGTTCGGCAAATTTTACCCGCTGCATACCGGGCATATCTATCTGATCCAGCGCGCCTGTAGCCAGGTGGACGAGCTGCACATCATCATGGGCTATGACGAAACCCGCGACCGTCAGCTGTTTGAAGAGAGCGCCATGTCGCAGCAGCCGACCGTGCCGGACCGCCTGCGCTGGCTGCTTCAGACCTTCAAGTACCAGAAAAACATTCGTATTCATGCCTTCAACGAAGAAGGTATGGAGCCGTACCCGCACGGCTGGGACGTGTGGAGCAACGGCATCAAAGCGTTTATGGAAGAGAAGGGCATTGCGCCTAACTGGATCTACACCTCTGAAGAGTCCGATGCGCCGCAGTTCCGCGAGCATTTGGGCATCGAGACGGTACTGATCGATCCGAAGCGCACCTTCATGAACATCAGCGGAGCGCAGATCCGCGAAAACCCGTTCCGCTACTGGGATTACATTCCGACCGAAGTGAAGCCGTTCTTTGTGCGCACCGTCGCGATCCTGGGCGGCGAGTCGAGCGGGAAATCAACGCTGGTCAACAAGCTGGCGAACATCTTCAATACCACCAGCGCGTGGGAGTACGGACGCGACTATGTCTTCTCCCATCTGGGCGGTGATGAGATGGCGCTGCAGTATTCCGACTACGACAAAATCGCGCTCGGTCATGCCCAGTACATTGATTTCGCGGTGAAATACGCCAACAAGGTAGCGTTTATCGATACCGATTTTGTCACTACGCAGGCGTTCTGTAAAAAATACGAAGGGCGCGAGCACCCGTTCGTGCAGGCGCTGATTGACGAATACCGTTTTGACCTGGTGATCCTGCTGGAAAACAACACCCCGTGGGTGGCCGACGGCATGCGCAGCCTCGGCAGCTCCGTGGACCGGCGGGAGTTCCAGTCCATGCTGGTGGAGATGCTCAACGAAAACAACGTTGAGTTTGTGCACGTGGAAGAGTCGGACTACGACTCCCGTTTCCTGCGCTGCGTCGAGCTGGTGAAGGAGATGATGGGAGAGCAGGGGTAAGCGTTAACCTCCCTCTCCCTGTGGGAGAGGGCCGGGGTGAGGGCATCAGGCCACTCAATACTCAACCACCACTTTCCCGCGCATATGCCCGTCCAGCACCTTACGGTGCGCCTCGGTAATGCTTTCCACGCTCAGCCCGTGCAGCGTTTCACTCAGCGAGCTTTCCACCACGCCGTTATCCACCAGCTTCGCCACCTCATTGAGGATCTCACCCTGACGCGCCATATCAGCGGTCTGGTACATGCTGCGGGTGTACATAAATTCCCAGTGCAGCGCGGCGGATTTCGACTTCAGCTTGTCCTGGTTCAGCGGACGTTCATTCTCGACGATAGAACAGATATGCCCCTGAGGCGCAATCAGTTCGCTGACCGCATCCCAGTGCCCGTCGGTATCGTTGAGGATGAAAATATAATCCACAAAGGTCAGCCCGTGTTTCGCCAGTTCGCCTTTCAGATCGCGGTAGTTCACCACCACATCTGCACCGCGATCGCGGCACCACTGGGCTGAATCTTCGCGCGACGCGGTTGCGATGATTTTCACCTTGCTGTTGTGCTTCGCGAACGGGATCGCCAGCGATCCCACCCCGCCCGCACCGCCGATGATCAGCAGGGTTTTGTCCGTACCGGCATCCTGAATGTTCAGCCGTTCAAAGAGGCCTTCCCACGCGGTGAGTGCGGTCAACGGTAGCGCAGCGGCAGCCGCCCAGCCGAGGCTTGCCGGTTTATGCCCGACAATGCGCGCATCGATCAGCTGGTGTGTGGTGTTGCTGCCCGGACGGGTGATGTCGCCCGCGTACCACACTTCATCTCCCGGCTTGAATCCGGTCACGCCCGTCCCAACGGCTTTGACGATCCCGCTGGCATCCCACCCGAGAATGCGCGGCGCGTTCAGCCCGTTCCTGGCAATGCCCGCGTGGACTTTGGTATCGACCGGGTTAACGGAGACGGCCTTCACCTCCACCAGCAGATCGTGCTCGCCGGGCTGCGGCATCGGCGGGGTGATTTCAATGAAGGTAGAGGGATTTTCAGGGTTAACGGCAATGGCTTTCACTGACATGGTGTGCTCCTCAATGGCATGCGTTTTGTTGAGGCTAGTCTATTAAGTGGCCAGCTGCATGATAAGATGGACAATCAAGAACTCAGCGTTCGTACAGGATGAACAATCATGTTTAAGCAGCTGCAGGATATGGCGCTGTTCGCGCTGGTGGCGGAGATGGGCAGCTTTACCGCGGCGGCGCAGAAAGCGGAACTGCCGAAATCCAGCGTCAGCCAGCGAATTAGCCAGCTGGAGCAGCAGGTGGGTATCCGCCTGCTCAACCGCACCACGCGCAGGATCAGCCTCACGTTTGCGGGCGAGCACTATCTGGTGCACTGCCGCGAAATGCTGGCGGCCAGCGAGCGGGCGGAGTACGCCATTCAGCGCCTGCGCGAAAACCCGAGCGGGCGGCTGCGCATCACCTGTCCGGCTGGGATTGGGGCGACGCTGCTGGCACATATGAATGCCGAGTTCCAGCTTCGCTATCCTGAGGTTTCGCTGGACGTGTCGATCTCTGATGACGTGGTGGACCTGGTCGAGGCCGGGTTTGACGTGGCGCTGCGTACCGGCAAGCCGCAGGACTCCTCCCTGATTGGCCGCATGATCGGGCACTGCCCGCGCTACATGCTGGCTTCGCCGGACTATCTGGCGCGCCGGGCGCCGCTGACGCATCCCCGTCAGCTGGTGGAGCACCGCAGCATTACGCATCGGGCGTGGTCAGAGTGGCTTCTGCGAAGCGAGAGCGAGGATTACCGCTACCTGCCGGATAACGCGCACATGACCGATAACCTGGTATACGCCCGCGAATGTGCGATTGCCGGTGCGGGGATTACGCTCCTTCCGGCTTTTTTGCTGGAAGATAAGGTCGAGAAAGGGGCGCTGGTGCAGGTACTGCCGGAGTGGAACGTTGAAGGAAACGACCTGTGGCTGGCCTATCCGAGCCGTAAGCTCAACTCACCCGCGCTGATGAGCTATATCGACTTTGCAATGCAGTTTGATGAGGTGAAGCGGTATTACGTGGGTGGGTGATTTTGTGCGGCCTGATGCCCTCACCCTGGCCCTCTCCCACGGGGAGAGGGTACAAACATAAAAAACGGCAACCGAAGTTGCCGTTTTGCTTTTATTTCGCAATACGCTTGTACTTAATACGCTTCGGCTCCAGCGCGTCGGCGCCCAGCGTGCGTTTCTTGTACTCTTCGTATTCGGTGAAGTTACCTTCGAAGAACTCCACTTTACCTTCGTCCTGGTAGTCCAGGATGTGGGTCGCGATACGGTCCAGGAACCAGCGGTCGTGCGAGATAACCATCGCGCAGCCCGGGAACTCCAGCAGGGCGTTTTCCAGCGCGCGCAGGGTTTCGATATCCAGGTCGTTGGTTGGTTCATCGAGCAGCAGAACGTTACCGCCCACCTGCAGCAGCTTCGCCAGGTGCAGACGACCGCGCTCACCGCCGGACAGCTCGCCCACGCGTTTGCCCTGATCGGTGCCTTTAAAGTTAAAGCGACCAACGTAGGCGCGGCTTGGCATCTCGGTGTTGCCGATACGCATGATATCCAGACCGCCGGAGACTTCTTCCCACACGGTTTTGCTGTTATCCATCGCGTCACGGAACTGGTCAACGGAGGCCAGCTTCACGGTTTCACCCAGGGTGATTGAGCCGCTATCAGGCTGTTCCTGACCGGACATCATGCGGAACAGGGTTGATTTACCCGCGCCGTTCGGACCAATGATGCCGACGATAGCGCCTTTCGGTACGGAGAAGCTCAGGTCGTCGATCAGCAGGCGGTCGCCGTAAGACTTACGCAGGTTGCTGACTTCAACCACTTTATCCCCCAGACGTGCTCCAGGTGGAATAAACAGTTCGTTGGTTTCGTTACGTTTCTGGTATTCGGTGTTGTTCAGCTCTTCGAAGCGTGCCAGACGGGCTTTGCCCTTAGACTGACGGCCTTTCGCGCCCTGACGCACCCACTCCAGCTCTTTCTCGATAGACTTACGACGCGCCGCTTCCTGAGACGCTTCCTGCGCCAGACGCTGATCTTTCTGCTCCAGCCAGGAGGAGTAGTTGCCTTCCCACGGAATACCTTCGCCGCGGTCCAGCTCCAGGATCCAGCCGGCGACGTTATCGAGGAAGTAACGGTCGTGGGTGATCGCCACAACGGTGCCTTCGAAGTCGTGCAGGAAGCGCTCCAGCCACGCCACGGATTCCGCATCCAGGTGGTTGGTCGGTTCGTCGAGCAGCAGCATGTCTGGTTTTTCCAGCAGCAGGCGGCACAGCGCCACGCGGCGGCGTTCACCACCGGAGAGGTTCGCGATTTTCGCATCCCAGTCCGGCAGACGCAGGGCATCAGCCGCGCGCTCCAGCTGCACGTTCAGGTTGTGACCGTCGTGCGCCTGGATAATCTCTTCATACTTGCCCTGCTGCGCGGCCAGCTTGTCGAAGTCCGCATCCGGCTCGGCGTATTTGGCATACACTTCATCCAGACCTTTCAGGGCGTTAACCACTTCGGAAACCGCTTCTTCAACGGACTCACGCACGGTGTGTTCCGGATTCAGCTGAGGTTCCTGCGGCAGGTAGCCGATCTTGATGCCAGGCTGCGGACGGGCTTCACCTTCGATGTCTGTATCAATGCCGGCCATGATGCGCAGCAGGGTGGACTTACCGGCACCGTTGAGACCCAGAACACCGATTTTTGCGCCCGGGAAGAAGCTCAGCGAGATATTTTTAAGAATATGACGTTTCGGCGGGACAACTTTGCCGACACGATGCATGGTATAAACGAATTGAGCCACGTTGGACTTCGCCTCTTTTATCGTAATGAGAAGGAATTTCAGCCTCGAAGTGTAGCCTTTTTCACGGCCTAATCCCAGCCAGGAACGTCGGGAGTGTTAAAACGCGCAAGAAAGGTAAAAAAGTGTCCATGACGTGGCGCGTTGAAGGATGCCTGGTTAGCATAAGTTAATTAGACTTTGACGTGGCAAGACGCTGCAATTGACGAAAAAACAATGAGGAAGAGCTTGTGGAAAAAGCCAAACGGGTGGTCTGGCGTCTGCTGGCTGCCAGCGTATGCGTAATGGCGGTAAGCCAGTCGGTGCATGCCGATTCACTGGATGAACAACGTAACCGCTACGCCCAGATTAAACAGGCGTGGGACAACAAGCAGATGGATACCGTGCAGGCGCTGATGCCGACGCTAAAGGATTATCCGCTGTATCCGTATCTGGAGTATCGCCAGATTACTGACGATCTGATGAACCAGCCTACCGTCACCGTGAATAACTTCATTCAGGCGAACCCGACCCTGCCGCCAGCCCGAAATCTCCAGTCTCGTTTTGTGAATGAGCTGGCGCGTCGCGAAGACTGGCGTGGACTGCTGGCGTTTAGTCCTGAAAAGCCGAACGCCACCGAAGCCCAGTGTAACTACTACTACGCGAAATGGGCGACCGGCCAGCAGGAAGAGGCCTGGGCCGGGGCGAAAGAGCTCTGGCTGACCGGGAAAAACCAGCCGAACGCCTGTGATTCCCTGTTTGGCGCATGGCGTGCTTCCGGTAAACAGGATCCGCTGTCCTACCTTGAGCGCATCCGTCTGGCGATGAAAGCCGGTAACACGCGTCTGGTGACCACGCTGGCGGGGCAGATGCCGTCCGATTACCAGACAATCTCCACCGCGGTTATCTCGCTGGCTAACGATCCGAACAGTGTGCTGACCTTTGCCCGCAGTACGGGCGCGACCGATTTTACCCGCCAGATGGCGGCGGTGGCCTTTGCCAGCGTGGCGCGTGACGACGTGGAAAACGCGCGGCTGATGATCCCGCAGCTGGTGCAGGCGCAGCAGCTTAATGAGGAGCAAACCCAGGAGCTGCGCGATATCGTGGCGTGGCGACTGATGGGTACCGATGTGACCGATGAACAGGCGCGCTGGCGTGACGATGCCATTATGCGTTCGAACTCCACGTCGCTGGTGGAACGCCGCGTGCGCATGGCGCTGGGCACGGGCGATCGCCGTGGGCTCAATACCTGGCTCGCGCGGTTGCCAATGGAGGCTAAAGAGAAAGACGAATGGCGCTACTGGCAGGCCGATCTGCTGTTGGAGCGCGGTCGTGATGATGAAGCAAAAGAGATCCTCCATACGCTGATGCAGCAGCGCGGGTTCTACCCGATGGCGGCCGCGCAGCGCCTGGGCGAGGAGTATACCTTCCGCATTGATAAAGCGCCCGCTAACGCGAACCCGGCGCTGACGCAGGGGCCAGAAATGGCGCGCGTTCGCGAGCTGATGTACTGGAATATGGATAACACCGCGCGCAGCGAGTGGGCGAATCTGGTGACCAGCCGCACCACCGACGAAAAAGCCCAGCTTGCTCGCTATGCCTTTGATAATCACTGGTGGGATCTCAGCGTGCAGGCGACGATCGCCGGCAAGCTCTGGGATCATCTGGAAGAGCGTTTCCCGCTGGCGTACAAAGATCTATTCGATCGCTATACCAGCGGCAAAGATATCCCGCAAAGCTACGCGATGGCGATTGCCCGTCAGGAGAGCGCATGGAACCCGAAAGTCCGTTCCCCGGTGGGCGCCAGCGGCCTGATGCAGATTATGCCGGGCACGGCGACGCACACGGTGAAGATGTTTAATATCCCTGGGTACAGCAGCCCGTCACAGCTTCTCGATCCGGATACCAACATCAACATCGGTACCAGCTACCTGCAGTACGTGTATCAGCAGTTTGGCAATAACCGCATCTTCTCGTCGGCGGCGTATAACGCGGGGCCTGGACGTGTGCGCACCTGGCTCGGCAACAGCGCCGGGCGCATCGACGCCGTGGCGTTTGTCGAGAGCATCCCGTTCTCGGAAACGCGCGGCTACGTGAAGAACGTGCTGGCCTATGACGCCTACTATCGCTACTTCATGGGGCAGAAAGATACCCTGATGAGCGATGCTGAGTGGCAGAGACGTTACTGATCGGCGTGGGTTGTGTTATGCTGTACTCGCTAATGAGTACAAGAGGCAGCATAACATGACCCAGCATTCCCCGTATTCCTCGGCAATGGCCGAACAACGTCATCAGGAGTGGCTTCGTTTTGTGGAGCTGCTTCGCCAGTCTTACGAACAGGATCTGCATTTACCCCTGATGCAGCTGATGCTCACGCCGGACGAGCGCGAGGCGCTGGGCACGCGCGTGCGGATCATTGAAGAGCTGCTGCGCGGCGAGATGAGCCAGCGCGAGCTGAAGAATGAGCTCGGCGCGGGCATTGCAACGATCACCCGCGGCTCGAACAGCCTGAAGTCGGCGCCGGTTGAGCTGCGCCAGTGGCTCGAGTCAGTCTTATTAAGCGATCAACGATAAATCGTGTTATGGAACGGGCTTAACGCCAAAATCACCGCCTGGTGGTAAACGCCTGAACGCGTCAGCGCGCCTGCGGTAAAGACGCCAATCGCCCCTTCTTTACGACCAATCTCATCGATGCCGGTGTACTGCGACATTACCGGCCCGAGCGCTTCACCCGCACGGACTTTTTCCAGAATGATCTCCGGCAGCGGAAGGGTGGCCGAACGCGCTTCACCGCGCTGTTCACGGCTTTCGATCACCACCCAGCTAAAAGTTGCGCCTTCGTCGATACCGGCTTCAATCGCTACCCAAAAGTCAGCATTCGGTGCCGCGGCCTTAGCGTTTGCCACGCGATTTCGTGCGCCAGCGCGCGTTTCCTCGCTGCCAAACGGCTGTTCAGGCACGCCACTCTCGACGCCGATGGCCTCAATATGGCAGGATCCTGCGCCGAAGATCTCGTCAAATGCCCTTAGAATTGCCTGAATTTTGGCAGGATTAGTGGTAGCAGAGACAACATGGTGCATAATTAAGCTCGATTCAAAAAAAACTCATCGCAGTATAACGGAAAAAAAGCATGTTACAGGTATACCTTGTTCGCCACGGTGAAACGCAGTGGAACGCCGAGCGACGTATTCAAGGCCAGTCAGATAGTCCTCTCACTGAGAAGGGTGTGCAGCAAGCGTGGCAGGTGGCGGAACGCGCCAGAACGCTGGGCATAACCCACGTGATTACCAGCGATTTAGGTCGCACACAGCAGACGGCGCGCATCATCGCGGACGCCTGCGGCTGTGACGTCATGCTTGAGCCGCGCCTGCGCGAGTTGGATATGGGCGTGCTGGAAAAACGCCATATCGATACGCTGACGGAAAAGGAAGAGGGCTGGCGCCGCACGCTGGTGAACGGTACCGAAGATGGCCGTATTCCTGAGGGCGAATCTATGCAGGAGCTCAGCGTACGTATGCATGCCGCACTGGCGGAATGCCTGAAGCTCCCGGCAGGAAGCCGTCCGCTGCTGGTGAGTCACGGGATTGCGTTGGGTTGCCTGGTGAGCACCATTCTGGGGTTACCGGCTTACGCCGAGCGCCGTTTGCGTCTGCGCAACTGCTCCATTTCCCGGATTGATTATCAGGAAAGCGCGTGGCTGGCGTCAGGTTGGGTCGTGGAGATGGCAGGGGACATTTCGCATCTCGATGCCCCTGCGCTTGACGAACTGCAGCGTTAACGGCGTATCGGAATCAAGAATTCCATACGCAGATTGATTGGGCCTTCTTCCGGTTTGGCATCCTGCGCCGGGTAGTAGCGCTCAATGTCCTGACCTTTACGGCGATTCAGATTCAGCATCGGCATGCAGGTTCCGTAAACGGTCAGGATGAACTCCTGAACTCCCGTTCCCAGCCCTTCATAGGCGAACATCACGTATTCGCCGCCTTCCAGCACGACAGGCTTCGAACCCTGAATGTAGCCATTGGCCATATCCGGCGTCAGCGCGGTGGTGTAGAACACCTCCTGCTCGTCGTCTTTTTCCTGGCTCGGGTGCGTTTCGTTGAGACCATACAGAATCGGCGGGATCGCCGGCGCGTGGCTCAGGAAGTCGCGCCAGAACTGGACGCGCATCTGATGACGGAACTCGGAAATCTGCTCCAGTGAACAGGAGTAGCTCTGCGTTGTGCCGATCAGATGGGTTTCCGGCAGGGTAATAATTTCATATTTCGGCATCGCGAATTCGCCCAGACGCAGCGGCGGACGCATGCCAAACGAGCTCCAGTCAGGCGAGCGACGATAAAGCGCTGGCGTCAACGAGAACTGTTTTTTAAAGGCGCGGGTGAAGGTCTGCTGCGAATCGAAACGATATTGCAGGGCAATATCCAGAATTGGCCGCGCCGTCAGGCGCAGTGCCACAGCAGATTTTGATAAACGACGCGCGCGAATATAGGCCCCGATAGCATGACCGGTGACATCCTTGAACATCCTTTGCAGATGCCACTTGGAATAGCCTGCTTTAGCCGCCACATTATCCAGTGACAAAGGCTGGTCGAGATGACCTTCCAGCCAGGTGAGCAGGTCGCGAATAATTCCAGCCTGATCCATATACTATCCTCATCCTTAAAACAGCAGGTGCCTGATAACAGGTTAGCGGATAATAGCATTTTTTGATGTTTTAGCATTCAGTGTTTTTTTTGCGCATTCATGCTTTTTAGAGCACATTACAGGCAGATATATTCTAATCCTGTGATCTTGCTACATTTTTATCTAAAGTGTTGAATAATTGCTCAATGTAATTTTAAAGAATGGTAACAATATGAAATACAAGACTTTGATCTTCACCGCGTTGATGCTGATGGTCGGGCGCGCGGCGCAGGCTGAGCAGATTGGCTCCGTCGATACCGTGTTCAAAATGTTTGGCCCGGACCACAAAATCGTGGTGGAGGCGTTTGACGATCCGGACGTGAAAAACGTCACCTGCTATGTCAGCCGCGCGAAAACGGGCGGTATCAAAGGCGGGCTGGGACTGGCGGAAGACACCTCCGATGCGGCGATTTCGTGTCAGCAGGTGGGGCCGGTTGAGCTAAGCGATAAAATTAAAAACGGCAAAGCGCAGGGCGACGTGGTATTCCAGAAACGGACCTCGCTGGTGTTTAAAAAGCTGCAGGTGGTGCGTTTTTATGATGCCAAACGCAACACGCTGGCTTACCTCGCCTATTCCGATAAAGTGGTGGAAGGCTCACCGAAAAACGCGATCAGCGCGGTGCCAATTATGCCTTGGCAGTAATTCAGGGATGAATCATGCAACAACCTGTGGTCTGGCTGGTTGAAGACGAAACCAGTATCGCCGATACGCTGATCTACATGCTTCAGCAGGAAGGATTCGCGGTAAAGGCGTTTGAACGCGGTTTACCCGTGCTGGAGGAGGCGCGGCGGCAGGTTCCGGCGCTTGCCATTCTGGATGTCGGACTGCCGGACATCAGTGGATTTGAGCTTTGTCGCCAGCTGCTGGCGCAGCATCCCTCACTGCCCGTGCTGTTTCTGACGGCGCGCAGTGATGAGGTAGACAAGCTGCTTGGCCTGGAAATGGGCGCTGATGACTACGTTGCGAAACCTTTCTCCCCTCGTGAAGTCTGCGCCCGGGTGCGGACGATTTTACGGCGCATGCAAAAATCCGCCGCACCATCAGAAACGTTACGTATCGGGCAGTTTGAACTGAACGAACCTGCCGCGCGAATCAGCTGGTGCGGGGAAGCACTGCCCCTGACCCGCTACGAATTCTTGCTGCTCAAAACCTTGTTACAGGCGCCCGGGCGGGTCTTTTCGCGTCAGCAGCTCATGGACAAGGTATGGGGTGAAGACGGCGACAGCTTCGATCGTACCGTGGACACCCACATCAAAAACCTGCGTGCCAAGCTGCGGGCGGTGAACGAAGAACTGTCACCCATCAGCACCCATCGCGGTATGGGCTACAGTCTGGGCCTTTACTGATGCGCATTGGTATGCGGCTATTGCTGGGATACTTCCTGATCGTGGCCATCGCCGCGTGGTTTGTGCTGTCGATCTTTGTTCAGGAAGTAAAGCCTGGGGTGCGTAGGGCAACCGAGGGCACGTTAATCGATACCGCGACCCTGTTGGCCGAAATCGGACGTGATGATTTGCTTTCGGGTCACGCGCAGCAGGGCAAGCTGGCACAGTCCTTTTCCCAGCTTCATCAGCGCCCTTTCCGCGCCAATATCGGCGGGATCCATAAAGTGCGTAACGAGTATCACGTCTACATGACCGATGCGCGGGGCAGGGTCGTGTTTGATTCCGCCGGTCTGGCCGTGGGGCAAGATTACTCGCGCTGGAACGATGTCTGGCTGACGCTTCGCGGCGAATACGGCGCGCGCAGTACCCAGAGCCATCCCGACGATCCGGAGAGTACGGTGATGTATGTTGCCGCGCCGGTTGTGGATCAGGGCAAGATTATCGGCGTGCTGTCGGTGGGGAAACCGAACAGCGCGATGGCGCCGGTGATTCACCGCAGCGAGCGACGGATACTGTGGGCTGGCGGGGCGCTGCTCGGCATTGCCCTGCTGATTGGCCTCGTCGTGGCATGGTGGATCAATCGATCTATCGGTACGTTATCGCGCTATGCCGACTCGGTGACCACGGATACGCCTCTCCCGCTGCCTAATCCTGGCAGCAGCGAACTGCACAAGCTGGCCCAGGCGCTGGAGAATATGCGCATTCGCCTTGAAGGGAAAAACTACATTGAACGCTATGTCCATGCGCTGACCCACGAACTGAAAAGCCCCATCGCCGCCATACGCGGCGCGGCGGAAATTCTCTCCGAGCAGCCGCCGCCGCAGGTGGCCGCGCGGTTTATCGATAATATTCTGGTGCAAAACGCGCGCATGCAGTCGCTGGTTGAAAAACTGCTCACTCAGGCGCGGCTTGAAAATCGGGTCGAGATTACGCCTCAGACCGTCCGCGTCGATCTGCTGTTTACGCGGCTTGCCGATGCGCGCTCGGCGGTGCTGGCGGCAAAAGAGATTGCGCTGACCCTCCAGCCCGCTTCGCTTCATGTTGAAGGCGATCCCGATCTGCTCGAACAGGCGCTCGGCAATTTGCTGGATAACGCTATCGATTTTACACCTCAGGGCGGTGCCATTGAACTGGCGGCCCGGGAGGAGCACGGGCAGATACAGCTTCTCGTCACCGACAGCGGAAGCGGGATCCCGGATTACGCGCTGGAGCGAATTTTTGAGCGTTTTTATTCCCTGCCGCGCGAGAACGGGTTGAAGAGCAGCGGGCTCGGGCTGGCGTTTGTCCAGGAGGTGGCGCGTCTGCATCAGGGAGAGATTACATTGCGTAATCGTGATGAAGGCGGCGTGATGGCCACGCTGACACTTCACCGTCCCTTCACATAACTTCAAACTGACCCCACACAGCCTGGTTACGCTCTCCTCATCACAAAGGAGACGTAATGATGAAATCCCCCCTGTTCTGGAAAGTAAGCACCCTGCTGGGGTGCATTCTGCTGCTGTTAGTCCCGCTTTTTATGGTCAGTAACCTGATATCAGAGCGGGAGAGCTACCGCAACGATGTCGAAAATACGCTTCGCCAGAGTACCAGCGGACCGCAAAAGCTGGTCGGTCCGATGATTGCGATTCCGATGACGGAGATTTTTTACAAGATAGAGGACGAGAAGAAGGTCGAGTACAAGAAAAGCTATATGCACTTCATTCTGCCGGAATCTCTGGTTGTGGAAGGGAACCAGCGCGTGGAGTCCCGCAATATTGGCATCTATGACGGGCAAATCTGGAACACTGACCTGAAGATCAAAGCGCAGTTTAATACCGACGAGCTGAAGCAGCTGAAAGGGGAAACGATCGCGACAGGGCAGCCGTTTATCGTGACGGGCGTTGGCGACGCGCGGGGCATTGGCACGGTCAGTATCTCTAAAATCAATGGTGAGACGCTAAGCGTGGAACCCGGTTCAGGCGTCTACGGGGCGCTTGCGGGGATCCACATCCCGCTGACCGACAAAGCGCTGGAAGCCAAAACGTTTACGCTTGAGATGTCCCTCACTCTGGCCGGAACCGGCAGTTTTGCGGTGGTACCGGTAGGGCGTAATAGCGAAATGACGCTTAACAGCAACTGGCCGCATCCGGGTTTTATGGGCGATTATCTCCCTGTTAAGCATCAGATAGGCGAGTCTGGTTTCCAGGCGAACTGGCAGAGCAGCTGGTTTGCAAATAACCTTGAGAGCTGGTTCTACGACAAGGAGTCGCCGGAGTGGGAGGCGCTCCCGGCCTTTAGCGTCACGGTAGCCACGCCCGCCGATCAGTATCAGCTGACTGACCGTGCGATCAAGTACGCTATTTTGCTGATTGCGCTGACGTTTATGGCCTTCTTTGTCTTCGAAACCTTAACCGGATTACGCCTTCACCCGATGCAGTATCTGCTGGTGGGGCTGTCGCTGGTCCTGTTCTATCTGGTGCTGCTGGCGCTGTCTGAACACGTCGGGTTTACACCAGCCTGGGTTGTTGCAAGTCTGGTGGGCGCAGCGATGAACGGAATGTACCTGCAGGCCGTGCTGAAAAGCTGGAAGCGCAGCGGGCTGTTTGTGCTGGCACTGCTCGGGCT
This sequence comes from Enterobacter pseudoroggenkampii, assembly GCF_026420145.1. Lineage (NCBI taxonomy): Bacteria > Pseudomonadati > Pseudomonadota > Gammaproteobacteria > Enterobacterales > Enterobacteriaceae > Enterobacter > Enterobacter pseudoroggenkampii. The sequence continues at coordinate 209,188 of NZ_JAPMLV010000002.1, read as the reverse complement.
GGATGTCGTGATGTGGTTCCTGCTGCGCTCGGAGGACAGCGCGCTGCTGTTGGGGTCAGCGGTTCTCGCGCTGGCGCTGTTCGCCGTGATGTACCTGACCCGACATTTCGACTGGTACTCGCTCTCTCAGCCGAAGCGACCTGAGCCACCCGCAGAGCCTGATAACGACACGATGCGGATCTGGAAATAAAAAAACGGCGCAAATGCGCCGTTTTTTAATGCGTTAACTGCGGGATTATTCCTGCAGGTCACCGCAGAAACGGTACCCTTCGCCGTGGATCGTGGCGATGATTTCCGGCGTATCTGGCGTAGATTCGAAGTGCTTACGAATACGACGGATGGTCACGTCTACGGTACGGTCGTGCGGTTTCAGCTCACGGCCGGTCATTTTCTTCAGCAGCTCTGCACGGGACTGAATTTTGCCCGGGTTTTCGCAGAAGTGCAGCATCGCGCGGAATTCACTGCGCGGCAGTTTATACTGCTCACCGTTCGGGCTAATCAGTGAACGGCTATTGATATCAAGTTCCCAGCCGTTGAATTTGTAGCTATCTACGCTACGACGCTCTTCGCTGACCGTACCCAGGTTCATGGTGCGGGACAGCAGGTTGCGTGCACGAATGGTTAACTCGCGAGGATTGAACGGCTTGGTGATGTAGTCATCCGCACCGATTTCCAGGCCAAGAATTTTATCAACTTCGTTATCACGGCCCGTCAGGAACATTAACGCGACGTTCGCCTGCTCGCGCAGTTCGCGCGCCAGAAGAAGACCGTTTTTGCCCGGCAGGTTAATATCCATGATCACCAGGTTGATATCATTTTCAGAAAGGATCTGATGCATCTCTGCGCCATCGGTCGCTTCAAAGACATCGTAGCCTTCTGCTTCGAAAATGCTCTTTAACGTGTTGCGTGTTACCAACTCGTCTTCAACGATAAGAATGTGCGGGGTCTGCATGTTTGCTACCTAAATTGCCAACTAAATCGAAACAGGAAGTACAAAAGTCCCTGACCTGCCTGATGCATGTCGCAAATTAACATGATCGGCTTAACGTGACTAAAGTACGTAATTGCGTTCTTGATGCACTTTCCATCAACGTCAACAACATCATTAGCTTGGTCTTGGGTACTTTCCCTTTGGACCCGACAGTGTCAAAAACGGCTGTCATCCTAACCATTTTAACAGCAACATAACAGGCTAAGTGACACCAGACACCCAATAAAACTACGCTTCGTTGACATATATCAAGTTCAATTGTAGCACGTTAACAGTTTGATGAAATCATCGTAGCCGAATGCTAGCCTTTGTCACAATTTTTCAATAAACCAACTAGTTGCGGACATTGATTTATAAACGAAGCGAATCCAATCAGAATAGGGTATTCATGTCGCTATTATCATTATAAAACATAAGGATAATAGTGTTCTGTTAACATTCTAACTGATTGTTCAGACACAGAATAGTTTAGCGTTTTTAATTTGTTATGAAACGCTATTTCGGTGATTTGTGTTGCAATTTTGTAAATTCGCGCTGCGTAATATGTTGAAGTGCATCACATTTTTACCGGCTAACTGATTAAAAAGAGAGCATAAATGCATCTGTCGATTGTACTGGTTGCCCCAGCCAGAGCAGAAAATATAGGCGCAGCGGCGCGTGCTATGAAGACCATGGGTTTTACCGATTTGCGTATCGTGGACAGCACGGCGCACCTGGAGCCAGCCGCCCGTTGGGTGGCGCACGGATCGGGAGATATTCTAGATAATATAACAACTTACGCTACGCTTGCCGACGCGCTGCATGATATTTCGTTTACCGTCGCAACCACGGCGCGCAGCCGGGCGAAGTTTCACTACTATGCCACGCCAGCGGAGCTGGTGCCGATGCTGAGCGAGAAAAGCCAGTGGCTGGAGAAATCGGCGCTGGTGTTTGGGCGTGAAGATTCTGGGCTGACCAATGAAGAACTGGAACTGGCGGATGTGCTGACAGGCGCGCCGATGGTTGCAGATTACCCTTCTCTCAATTTAGGCCAGGCGGTGATGGTCTATTGCTATCAATTAGCATCCTTAATACAAATTCCGCAGTCGCCTGTTACAGGTACCGATGAAAACCAGCTGGCTGCACTTCGCGCGCGCGTGGAAAACCTGCTCATGCAGCTGGGTGTGGCTGACGATCAAAAAATGGTCGACTGGTTACAGCAGCGTTTGGGCCGTCTTGAGCAACGCGACACGGCAATGCTGCACCGTTTGCTGCACGATATTGAAAAAAAATTGGCCGAATAAAGTGCTGTAATACATTTTTATTATGGTGTAATCATCTGATGCTAAGGGTTGCTTTTGGGGTATTCGGATGAAAATAAATCCGACGGCAGCGGGACGTGAGAGTCTCCCGAATTGTGATCAAATTAAAAATTCGTTGACTTAAGGTGCCCGATCCTTTAACCCTAAAAGAATACAGCACAGACAGATAATAATGACAGAGTACACAACATCCATGAAACGCATCAGCATCACCACCATTACCACAACCATCATCATTACCACAGGTAACGATGCGGGCTGACGCGTACAGGAAAAACAAAAAAAAGCCCGCACCTAGACAGTGCGGGCTTTTTTTTCGGCTAAAGGAAACGAGGTAGAACCATGCGAGTGTTGAAGTTCGGCGGTACATCAGTGGCAAATGCAGAACGTTTTCTGCGTGTTGCCGATATCCTGGAAAGCAACGCCAGGCAGGGGCAGGTTGCGACCGTGCTCTCTGCCCCGGCAAAAATCACGAACCATCTGGTGGCGATGATTGAAAAAACCATCGGTGGCCAGGATGCACTCCCGAACATCAGCGACGCAGAGCGTATCTTCGCTGACCTGCTGCAAGGGCTGGCAGAGGCGCTGCCTGGCTTCCCGCACGCTCAGCTGAAGTCTTTCGTTGAGCAGGAATTTGCCCAAATCAAACACGTCCTGCACGGCATCAGCCTTCTCGGCCAGTGTCCGGACAGCATCAACGCGGCGCTGATCTGCCGGGGCGAAAAACTCTCTATCGCCATCATGGCGGGCGTGCTGGAAGCGCGCGGCCATAGCGTGACCGTGATCGATCCCGTTGAAAAACTGCTGGCGGTGGGCCACTACCTCGAATCCACCGTTGATATTGCCGAATCAACCCGCCGTATCGCCGCCAGCAAAATTCCGTCTGACCACATGATCCTGATGGCTGGCTTCACCGCCGGTAACGAGAAGGGCGAGCTGGTGGTGCTGGGCCGTAACGGCTCCGACTATTCCGCCGCCGTGCTGGCCGCCTGTTTACGCGCGGACTGTTGTGAGATCTGGACTGACGTCGACGGCGTCTATACCTGCGACCCGCGCCAGGTACCGGACGCCAGGCTGCTGAAGTCGATGTCGTACCAGGAAGCAATGGAGCTTTCCTACTTCGGCGCCAAAGTGCTTCACCCGCGTACCATCTCCCCGATTGCCCAGTTCCAGATCCCTTGCCTGATTAAAAATACCGGTAACCCGCAGGCGCCGGGTACGCTGATTGGCGCGAGCACCGATGAGGACGGCCTGCCGGTGAAAGGCATCTCCAACCTCAACAACATGGCGATGTTCAGCGTCTCCGGTCCGGGGATGAAGGGGATGGTCGGCATGGCGGCGCGCGTGTTTGCGGCCATGTCCCGCAACGGTATCTCTGTTGTGCTGATCACCCAGTCCTCTTCCGAATACAGCATCAGCTTCTGCGTGCCTCAGGCCGACTGCCTGCGCGCCCGTCGCGCGCTGGAGGAAGAGTTCTATCTGGAGCTGAAAGAAGAGCTGCTGGAGCCGCTCTCTATTCAGGAGCGTCTGGCGATCATCTCCGTGGTGGGCGACGGTATGCGTACCATGCGCGGTATCTCCGCCAAATTCTTTGCCGCACTGGCGCGCGCCAATATCAATATCGTGGCGATTGCCCAGGGCTCGTCTGAGCGTTCAATTTCTGTTGTCGTGGACAACGATGACGCGACCACTGGCGTACGCGTGGTTCACCAGATGTTGTTCAACACCGATCAGGTTATCGAGCTGTTCCTGATTGGCGTCGGCGGCGTCGGCGGCGCGCTGCTGGAGCAGGTTAAGCGTCAGCAGGAATGGCTGAAGAAGAAACACATCGACCTGCGCGTCTGCGGGATCGCGAATTCCAAAGCGCTGCTGACCAACGTCCACGGCCTGAACCTGGAAAACTGGCAGGCCGAGATGAAGGAGGCGAAAGAGCCGTTCAACCTGGGCCGCCTGATCCGTCTGGTAAAAGAGTATCACCTGCTTAACCCGGTCATCGTCGACTGCACCTCGAACCAGGCGGTAGCCGATCAGTACGCGGACTTCCTGCGCGAAGGTTTCCACGTGGTGACGCCGAATAAAAAGGCCAACACCTCGTCGATGGATTACTACCACCAGCTGCGTCTGGCGGCGAGCAAGTCGCGCCGCAAGTTCCTGTACGACACCAACGTTGGGGCAGGCCTGCCGGTTATTGAGAACCTGCAGAACCTGCTTAACGCGGGCGACGAACTGCAGCGTTTCTCCGGCATTCTCTCCGGCTCGCTGTCGTTTATCTTCGGCAAGCTGGATGAGGGGATGAGCCTCTCGGAAGCCACCCGCGCCGCGCGCGAGCTGGGCTATACCGAGCCGGATCCGCGTGATGACCTTTCCGGTATGGACGTGGCGCGCAAGCTGCTGATCCTCGCCCGCGAAACGGGCCGCGAGCTTGAGCTTTCGGATATCGTGATTGAGCCTGTCCTGCCGGCAGAATTTGACAGCAGCGGTGATGTCGCTGCCTTTATGGCCAGTTTGCCGCAGCTTGACGACGCGTTTGCCGCACGCGTTGCAAAAGCCCGTGATGAAGGTAAGGTATTGCGCTATGTTGGCAACATTGAAGAAGATGGCGTGTGCCGGGTGAAGATTGCTGAAGTGGATGGCAACGACCCGCTGTACAAAGTCAAAAACGGCGAAAACGCCCTCGCGTTTTACAGCCACTATTATCAGCCACTGCCGCTGGTGCTTCGCGGCTATGGCGCAGGGAACGATGTTACGGCGGCGGGTGTGTTTGCCGATCTGCTGCGTACCCTGTCATGGAAGTTAGGAGTTTAACATGGTCAAAGTTTATGCCCCGGCTTCCAGCGCGAATATGAGCGTCGGATTTGATGTGCTGGGTGCGGCGGTGACGCCGGTGGATGGTTCGCTGCTGGGCGATACGGTTACGGTTGAAGCGGCAGACAGCTTCAGCCTGAACAACGTGGGCCGCTTCGCCAGCAAACTGCCGTCTGAGCCGCGCGAAAATATCGTCTATCAGTGCTGGGAACGCTTCTGTCAGGAGATCGGCAAAAACGTGCCGGTTGCCATGACGCTGGAAAAAAGTATGCCGATCGGCTCAGGTCTGGGCTCCAGCGCCTGCTCGGTGGTCGCCGCGCTGGTGGCGATGAACGAGCACTGCGGCAAGCCGCTGAACAACAACCGCCTGCTGGGGTTAATGGGCGAGCTGGAAGGGCGCATCTCCGGCAGCATTCACTATGACAACGTGGCGCCGTGCTTCCTCGGCGGCATGCAGCTGATGATCGAAGAAAATGGCATCATCAGCCAGCAGGTGCCAGGGTTTGATGAGTGGCTGTGGGTGCTGGCCTATCCGGGTATCAAGGTTTCAACCGCGGAAGCGCGTGCGATCCTGCCCGCGCAGTATCGTCGTCAGGACTGTATTGCCCACGGGCGTCATCTGGCGGGCTTTATCCACGCCTGCTACACCCGCCAGCCGCAGCTGGCGGCCAAACTGATGAAGGACGTCATTGCCGAGCCGTACCGCACGAAGCTGCTGCCCGGCTTTAACGAGGCGCGACAGGCATCGATGGATATCGGCGCGCAGGCGTGCGGCATCTCCGGCTCCGGGCCGACGCTGTTCGCCCTGTGCGACAAACCTGATACCGCGCAGCGCGTGGCGGACTGGCTCTCTAAACACTACCTGCAAAATCAGGAAGGCTTTGTTCATATTTGCCGTCTGGACACGGCTGGCGCACGAGTACTGGGATAATCAATGAAACTCTATAACCTTAAAGATCATAACGAGCAGGTCAGCTTCGCGCAGGCGGTCACTCAGGGGCTGGGCAAAAACCAGGGGCTGTTCTTCCCGCATGACCTGCCGGAATTCCACCTGACCGACATCGACGAACTGCTGAAGCAGGACTTTGTCACCCGCAGCACTAAAATTCTTTCGGCGTTTATCGGCGACGAAATCCCTCAGGAGCTGCTGGAAGAGCGCGTGCGTGCGGCGTTCGCTTTCCCGGCACCGGTGAAGCAGGTGGAGCCTGACGTTGGCTGCCTGGAGCTGTTCCACGGCCCGACCCTGGCGTTCAAAGACTTCGGCGGCCGCTTTATGGCGCAGATGCTGACCCACATCAGCGGCGACAAGCCGGTGACCATCCTGACCGCGACCTCCGGGGATACCGGTGCGGCGGTGGCGCACGCGTTCTACGGCCTGAAAAACGTCCGCGTGGTGATCCTCTATCCGAAAGGCAAAATCAGCCCGCTGCAGGAAAAACTGTTCTGTACGCTCGGCGGCAACATTGAAACCGTGGCAATTGACGGTGATTTCGATGCCTGTCAGGCGCTGGTCAAGCAGGCCTTCGACGACGAAGAGCTGAAGGTGGCCCTGGGTCTGAACTCTGCCAACTCTATCAACATCAGCCGTCTGCTGGCGCAGATCTGCTACTACTTCGAAGCGGTGGCGCAGCTGCCGCAGGAAGCGCGTAACCAGCTGGTGATCTCCGTGCCGAGCGGTAACTTTGGTGACCTGACGGCTGGCCTGCTGGCGAAATCCCTGGGTCTGCCGGTGAAACGCTTTATCGCCGCCACCAACGCTAACGACACCGTGCCGCGCTTCCTGAAAGACGGGAAGTGGGCGCCGAACGCCACGCAGGCAACGCTCTCTAACGCCATGGACGTGAGCCAGCCGAACAACTGGCCACGCGTGGAAGAGCTGTTCCGCCGTAAGATCTGGCGTCTGGGCGATCTGGGCTACGCCGCGGTGACGGATGAAACCACCAAAGCGACCATGCGCGAGCTGAAGGCGGTGGGGTATACCTCTGAACCGCATGCGGCGATTGCTTACCGCGCGCTGCGCGACCAGCTTAACCCGGGTGAATATGGCCTGTTCCTGGGCACCGCGCATCCGGCGAAGTTTAAAGAGAGCGTGGAAGCGATCCTGGGCGAAACGCTGCCGCTGCCGAAAGAGCTGGCCGAGCGTGCCGACCTGCCGCTGCTGTCACATGAGCTGCCGGCAGACTTTGCCGCGCTGCGTAAGCTGATGATGACCCGAGCATAATTTTTGTCGGGTGCGGCTACGCCTTACCCGACCTACAACGGCTCAGAAAGTAGGCCGGGTAAGGCGAAGCCGCCACCCGGCTTTTTTGTGAAGAAATTAAGGAGAAAAATAGCAGGGAAAAAGCAGAAATTCCCAATAAATGCGGTCACTTAGCGTTTAGGATTGCAGAGAATAACATCCCCCGTTCCCCTCGCGTACTCTCCTTACATCGGCCCACGTTGGGCAAAGATAATAAGGAGTCACCGATGTCTACACTGAAACCTGTGCTGATTGCGCTTTCACTGATGCTGGTCGCTCCCATGGCGGTACAGGCATCCGAAATCACCCTTGTGCCTGCGGTCAAACTGCAGATTGGCGACCAGGATAATAACGGTCACTACTGGGACGGCGGCCGCTGGCGCGACCACGACTGGTGGAAAGCGCATTATGACTGGCGCGATAACCACTGGCGTCCGCATGATGAGCATCGTAAACATGACGATCGCCATGACGACCATCACCACGATGACCACCGCGACGATCGCGGCCCTGACTGGAAACACCATTAATGCAAAACCCCGCCAGCTGGCGGGGTTTGTTTTTACTGCTCGTGGCGCTTAAACACCAGCTCGCCTTTCCCTGACGACGCCTCGTCAAAGAAATAGCCTTCGCTGTTGAAGGCGGTCAGCTGCTCCGGCTTCGTCAGACGGTTCTGGATGATGTAGCGGCTCATCAGGCCACGCGCTTTCTTGGCGTAGAAGCTGATCACCTTGAACTTACCGTTCTTCTCGTCGAGGAACACCGGTTTGATAATCTCTGCATCCAGCTTTTTCGGCTTCACTGACTTGTAGTATTCATCGGATGCCAGGTTAATCACCACGTTATCGCCCTGAGCGCGCAGTGCCGCGTTCAGCTTATCGGTGATGATATCGCCCCAGAAATGGTACAGATCTTTGCCTTTGGCATTCTCCAGACGAATCCCCATCTCCAGACGATAGGGCTGCATCAGATCCAGCGGGCGCAGTACGCCGTACAGACCCGACAGCATGCGCAGATGCTGCTGGGCAAAATCGAAATCGGCTTCGCTAAAATCTTCCGCCTGCAGGCCGGTATAGACATCGCCTTTAAACGCCAGAATCGCCTGGCGAGCGTTAGAGGGGGTGAAATCCGGGTGCCACTCGTGAAAGCGGGTCGCGTTCAGATCGGCCAGCTTGTCGCTGATGCTCATCAGTGAGGCGATCTGCGGTGCAGAGAGCTTGCGCGCTTCGCGGATCAGCTGTTGCGAGTAGTCCAGCAGTTCAGGCTGGGTATAGCGCTCGGTGGCGAGTGGGCTCTGGTAGTCGAGCGTTTTTGCAGGTGAAATCAGAATCAGCATATCCAGTCCTTGCAGGAAATTTAGAGCGACTTTAGCAAAAAATCGCCCCGAATTGATCGATAGCTGTTATTGCCGCGGCAAATCATCCCACGTGCCGGGGGCAAGCTGCGCCTTAATATCGGGATAGCGGGCGGGATCAAATACCGGCGGAACACCCAGTTTGCGCTGACGAAGATAGTCTCTGGCAATCAGGGTCACCACGGGCGAGAGCAGCAGGATTGCCGTGAGGTTAGTGATCGCCATCAGCGCCATAATGATATCGGCCAGCTGCCAGACCAGCGGCATACTGAGCAGGGAGCCTGCTATCACCATCAGGACGACCCCGAGACGCAGGGTTCCGATTGCAGCGCGGGAGTCGAGCTTCAGGAAAATAAGGTTATTTTCGGCGTAGAGGTAATTCACCACTATCGAGCTGAAGGCAAACAAGATCAGAATGAGCGAGACAAACCCTGCACCCCAGCCGCCGGTCAGGTTCACCAGCGCCTGCTGGAGAAGCTGTATCCCGGCGGTTCCTGAGGAATGTGGGACGGGGCCTGCCAGCAGCAAAATCATGGCGCTGGCGGAACAGATGATAATGGTATCGGTAAAGACGCCAATCATCTGCACAATGCCTTGTGCGGCCGGGTGCGGCGGCCAGGAAGAGGCGGCGGCGGCCGCGTTGGGGGTTGACCCCATACCGGCTTCATTGGAGAACATGCCCCGCTGAAAGCCCGCCATCAGCGCCTGGCTGAAGGTGTAGCCCAGCGCCCCGGAGGCCACTTCGCGCCAGCCAAAGGCGCTTTTGACGATGGTGGCAATCACGCCCGGCACCTGCTCGAGATGCAGTGCGGCAACAAACAGGCTCGCGGCAACCCAGAGCAACGCCATAATGGGCACCAGCCACTGCATCAGGCGGGCGATGCCCTTAAGACCGGCAGAAATGGTGAGCAGAACGATGAGGGCTAAAGCAATACCGGCGACCCACTCCGGGCAGGAGAAGGCGTAGCTCAGGGCATTGGCGACAGAATTTGCCTGGACGGTATTAAAAATGAGGCCGTACGCGAGCAGTAAAAAAACCGAGAACAGGACGCCCATCCAGCGCATCCCCAGGCCACGCGCCATGTACCAGGCAGGACCACCGCGAAACTGGCCGTGTTTATCTTTCTCTTTATAGAGTTGTGCAAGCGAACTTTCGGCAAAGGAGGTGGCCATTCCGAGTAGCGCCGTCACCCACATCCAGAAGACCGCGCCTGGCCCACCGGCGCTGATGGCCAGCGCAACGCCCGCCAGATTGCCGCTGCCGAGACGTGCCGCCAGGCTGGTACAGAGCGCCTGGAACGACGTTAATCCACCCGGCTGGGGCGTAACGCTGTTTTTCAGACTTCTGCCAAACTTGCGAATATAGCGAAACTGGATAAACCCACTGCGTAGCGTAAACCAAATACCTGCTCCCAGAAGCAGGTAAATCATTATCGAACCCCAGAGGACTTCGTTAATAAAGAAAAAGAAATCAGGCATTAACGTCCCTCTTGTTGATGCCAATGTGAATATGTAAGCGCTACCACTGATTGGGCATGCTGTTGCTTAGCAGCCTGTTAATCTTCCGAGTTTACCATACTCTGCCTAAGCGCACTGTCTGCGGTTGCGCTACCCCTCCGTCGTGTTATCATCAGGGCAGACCGGTTACATCCCCCTAACAAGTAAACCTGTCATTTTTCCGCTGCAGGCATGCTGTCGGTAGCGTGAATTATCCAGGGCACGTTAAAAGAGAAACACTATCATGACGGATAAATTGACCTCCCTTCGTCAGTTCACCACTGTCGTAGCTGACACCGGAGATATCGCGGCAATGAAGCTGTACCAGCCGCAGGATGCCACAACCAACCCTTCTCTGATCCTTAACGCCGCACAGATCCCTGAGTATCGCAAACTGATTGACGACGCAGTGACCTGGGCGAAAGCACAGAGCAACGACCGCGCGCAGCAGGTTGTGGATGCCACCGACAAACTGGCAGTGAACATCGGTCTGGAAATCCTGAAACTGGTTCCTGGCCGTATCTCTACCGAAGTGGATGCGCGTCTCTCCTACGACACCGAAGCGTCTATCGCCAAAGCGAAACGTCTGATCAAAATGTACAACGACGCGGGCATCAGCAACGACCGTATCCTGATCAAACTGGCTTCTACCTGGCAGGGTATTCGCGCGGCAGAGCAGCTGGAAAAAGACGGTATCAACTGTAACCTGACCCTGCTGTTCTCCTTCGCGCAGGCGCGTGCATGTGCAGAAGCAGGCGTATACCTGATTTCTCCGTTCGTGGGCCGTATTCTGGACTGGTACAAAGCCAACACCGATAAAAAAGAGTACGCACCGGCTGAAGATCCAGGCGTGATTTCTGTGACTGAAATCTACGAATACTACAAACAGCACGGCTATGAGACTGTGGTTATGGGCGCAAGCTTCCGTAACGTCGGTGAAATCATCGAGCTGGCTGGCTGTGACCGCCTGACCATCGCGCCTGCACTGCTGAAAGAGCTGGCTGAAAGCGAAGGTACTCTGGAGCGTAAACTGTCTTACACCGGTGAAGTGAAAGCGCGCCCAGAGCGCATCACGGAATCCGAGTTCCTGTGGCAGCACAACCAGGATCCAATGGCTGTAGACAAACTGGCGGACGGTATCCGTAAGTTTGCTGTTGACCAGGGCAAACTGGAAAAAATGATCGGCGACCTGCTGTAATCATTCTGCGTGACCGGGCTCCCGGTCACGCGACTTCTTTCGTCCCCTGTCTGAATCTCCTCTCTGCGTGTATCATTCCCTTTAATCAGTACTCTTTGAATGGAATGGATATGAATACCTTACGCATCGGCTTAGTGTCGATTTCTGACCGCGCCTCCAGCGGTGTTTACCAGGATAAAGGCATCCCCGCTCTGGAAGCGTGGTTGAGCAGCGCGCTGACCACCCCCTTTGACATTCAGACCCGCCTGATCCCTGACGAACAGCCGATCATCGAGCAGACGCTTTGCGAGCTGGTGGATGAGATGAGCTGCCACCTTGTTCTGACGACGGGCGGAACCGGCCCCGCGCGCCGCGACGTGACGCCGGACGCGACGCTGGCTATCGCCGATCGCGAAATGCCTGGCTTCGGCGAACAGATGCGCCAGATCAGTCTACACTTTGTTCCGACGGCCATTCTTTCCCGCCAGGTGGGGGTGATCCGCAAGCAGGCGTTGATCCTGAACCTGCCGGGCCAGCCGAAGTCGATTAAAGAGACGCTGGAAGGGCTTAAAGCAGAAGATGGCAGCGTCCTCGTTCATGGCATCTTTGCAAGTGTACCGTATTGTATACAGCTGCTTGACGGTCCCTATGTGGAAACCGATGAGAAAGTGGTAGCAGCTTTTCGCCCGAAAAACGCACATCGCGAAACAATCTCCTGAAATTAACCAATATGTGACATTAGCTGAAGCGGCGATAGCGTGGTGAAGCTTTTACGGTATAGTAATTTTTTCTTTACGAATGCTGTAAAAATAAATCCACAACACACGCATAATGGTTCGCTATGTCACATAACACCCGACCTCTGAATCGACAGGACTACAAAACCCTCACGCTCGCGGCCCTGGGCGGCGCGCTGGAGTTTTACGACTTTATCATCTTCGTCTTCTTCGCCGCCGTGGTGGGGGAGCTCTTCTTCCCGGCAGATATCCCGGAGTGGCTGCGTCAGGTGCAAACCTTCGGCATATTTGCCGCCGGGTATCTGGCGCGTCCGCTGGGCGGCATCATCATGGCCCACTTTGGCGATCTGGTCGGCCGTAAGAAGATGTTTACCCTTAGCATCCTGCTGATGGCCGTGCCGACGCTGGCCATTGGTCTGCTGCCTACCTATGCCTCGATGGGCATTCTCGCGCCGTTGCTGCTGTTGCTGATGCGCGTCCTGCAGGGGGCGGCGATTGGCGGTGAAGTGCCGGGCGCGTGGGTGTTTGTCGCGGAACATGTTCCCGTGCGCCGCATTGGTATCGCCTGCGGAACCTTAACGGCGGGGCTGACGGTCGGGATCCTGCTCGGCTCGGTGGTCGCAACAATTGTGAATACCAGCATGACGCAGCAGGCCGTGCACGACTGGGGCTGGCGTATTCCGTTCCTGCTGGGCGGAGCGTTTGGTCTGGTCGCGATGTACCTGCGCCGCTGGCTGCAGGAGACGCCGATTTTCCTCGAGATGCAGCAGCGCAAAGCGCTGGCGCAGGAGCTGCCGGTGAAGGCGGTTGTGGTACGCCATAAAAAAGCGGTGGTGGTATCGATGCTGCTGACCTGGCTGCTCTCGGCGGGCATTGTGGTGGTGATATTGATGTCCCCGGTCTGGCTGCAAAAGCAGTACGGTTTCGCCCCTGCTGTGACGTTACAGGCGAACAGTATCGCGACAATCATGCTCTGCTTTGGCTGTCTGGCCGCCGGGCTGGCGGCGGATCGTTTTGGTGCCAGCGTTACCTTTATCATCGGTAGCCTGCTACTGGCCGCATCAAGCTGGGCGTTTTACCATCTTGCGGGCAGCCATCCTGAACAGCTGTTCCTGCTGTACGGCGTGGTAGGGCTGTGCGTGGGCGTAGTGGGGGCTGTGCCTTACGTCATGGTGCGAGCTTTCCCGCCGGAAGTTCGTTTCACCGGGATCTCGTTCTCTTATAACGTGTCGTATGCCATTTTCGGCGGGCTAACGCCGATTGCGGTCACCGTGCTGATGGGCGTGTCTCCCCTGGCTCCGGCCTGGTACGTGCTGGCGCTGTCGGTGATGGGGCTGGTATTAGGATTTTGGCTTCGTCAGGCGGGGGAATGTCGTGGCCGCGAGGGGGGGTATTGTGGTGCCCGCGGGGCGGGCACGACAGAGGGATCAGTGTTTTTCACCAATCGGTAAAACGGTGCGGTCAAACTGCTCGTTCAGCACTTCACCCATTGCCAGGTAGATAGCGCTTGCGCCGCAAACCAGACCAATCCAGCCTGCAACATGAACGATGCCTTCGTTATCCACCAGATGACCAATCGCCAGCAGGGCGAACAGGACGGTCAGGCTCAGGAAGACGAACTGCAGCATGCGGTTGCCTTTCAGGGTACCGAAGAACATGAACAGGGTGAAGACGCCCCACAGGCCCAGGTAAACGCCCAGGAAGTGGGCGTTTGCCGCGTCAGCCATGCCCATTTTAGGCAGCAGCAGAATGGCAACCAGGGTCAGCCAGAAAGAACCGTAAGAGGTGAAGGCGGTTAAGCCGAAGGTATTGCCTTTCTTATATTCCAGCAGGCCCGCGAAGATTTGCGCGATACCGCCGTAAAAAATGCCCATCGCCAGGATGATGCCATCCATCGGGAACATCCCGATATTGTGCAGGTTCAGCAGGATAGTGGTCATGCCAAAACCCATCAGGCCCAGCGGAGCCGGATTAGCCAACTTAGTGTTGCCCATAAGTCCTCAAAAAAATCATCATTAATATGGTGAAATGGTTAAACCCGCGTCAGTTCTCCCTGACTGGGCGCGGCATCATAATGGGCGCAATCGATGGCGTCTATGATCTCATCAGGGTGAAATTAAAATTTTTTTTATCATTCCCCCTTGATGGATGCCGTCGCGACCCCATCTTGTAGTCAACCGCAGTGTGTGGACCTGAAAAAAATCAAATCTGGGCAGTTGAAAAAGCACGTTCTGCCCTTATTACAGGTACACAACCACATGTTGACTGAATTTTTAGTGGAGACGTTTAGATGGGTAAAATTATTGGTATCGACCTGGGTACTACCAACTCTTGTGTAGCGATTATGGATGGCACTACTGCACGCGTGCTGGAGAACGCCGAGGGCGATCGCACCACGCCTTCTATCATTGCTTATACCCAGGATGGTGAAACTCTGGTTGGTCAGCCGGCTAAACGTCAGGCAGTGACAAACCCGCAAAACACCCTGTTTGCGATTAAACGCCTGATCGGTCGCCGCTTCCAGGACGAAGAAGTTCAGCGTGACGTTTCCATCATGCCTTACAAAATCATCGCGGCAGATAACGGCGATGCATGGCTTGATGTGAAAGGCGCTAAAACTGCACCACCGCAGATTTCTGCTGAAGTGCTGAAGAAAATGAAGAAAACCGCTGAAGATTACCTGGGTGAGCCGGTAACTGAAGCTGTTATCACCGTACCTGCCTACTTCAACGATGCTCAGCGTCAGGCAACCAAAGATGCTGGCCGTATCGCAGGTCTGGAAGTAAAACGTATCATCAACGAACCAACCGCGGCTGCACTGGCTTACGGTCTGGATAAAGAAGTTGGCAACCGTACTATCGCGGTTTACGACCTGGGTGGTGGTACCTTCGATATCTCTATTATCGAAATCGACGAAGTTGACGGCGAAAAAACCTTCGAAGTTCTGGCAACCAACGGTGATACCCACCTGGGTGGTGAAGACTTCGATACCCGTCTGATCAACTACCTCGTTGACGAGTTCAAGAAAGATCAGGGCATTGACCTGCGTAACGACCCGCTGGCTATGCAGCGCCTGAAAGAAGCCGCTGAGAAAGCGAAGATCGAGCTGTCTTCCGCTCAGCAGACCGATGTGAACCTGCCATACATCACTGCAGACGCGACCGGTCCTAAACACATGAACATTAAAGTGACCCGTGCGAAACTGGAAAGCCTGGTAGAAGACCTGGTGAACCGTTCTATCGAGCCGCTGAAAGTTGCTCTGCAGGATGCTGGCCTGTCCGTATCCGATATCCAGGACGTTATCCTGGTCGGTGGTCAGACCCGTATGCCAATGGTTCAGAAGAAAGTGGCTGAGTTCTTTGGTAAAGAGCCACGTAAAGACGTTAACCCGGACGAAGCAGTTGCAATCGGTGCTGCGGTTCAGGGTGGCGTACTGACCGGTGAAGTTAAAGACGTACTGCTGCTGGACGTTACCCCGCTGTCTCTGGGTATCGAAACCATGGGCGGTGTGATGACTGCGCTCATCAACAAAAACACCACCATCCCGACGAAACACAGCCAGGTGTTCTCTACCGCTGAAGACAACCAGTCTGCGGTAACCATCCATGTGATTCAGGGTGAGCGTAAGCGTGCGGCGGATAACAAATCTCTGGGTCAGTTCAACCTGGACGGTATTAACCCGGCACCGCGCGGCATGCCGCAGATCGAAGTGACCTTCGACATCGATGCTGACGGTATCCTGCACGTGTCTGCGAAAGACAAAAACAGCGGTAAAGAGCAGAAGATCACCATCAAGGCATCTTCTGGCCTGAACGAAGCGGAAATCGAAAAAATGGTTCGCGATGCCGAAGCTAACGCGGAATCCGACCGTAAGTTCGAAGAGCTGGTTCAGACCCGTAACCAGGGTGACCATCTGCTGCACAGCACCCGTAAGCAGGTTGAAGAAGCAGGCGATAAACTGCCAGCGGAAGACAAGACTGCTATCGAAGCTGCACTGAGTGCGCTGGAATCCTCACTGAAAGGTGAAGACAAAGCGGACATCGAAGCGAAGATGCAGGAACTGGCGCAGGCTTCTCAGAAGCTGATGGAAATCGCTCAGCAGCAGCACGCTCAACAGCAGGCGGGCGCTGACGCTTCGGCGAACAACGCGAAAGACGACGACGTTGTCGACGCTGAGTTCGAAGAAGTTAAAGATAAAAAATAATCGCCCTGATGCAGGGTAATTAATCGGCACGGGCGTAGGAGAACTCTCCACGCCCGTGCTCGCATGTTAAGGGGCTTAAAAAAACCAATGGCAAAGCAAGACTATTACGAGATTTTAGGCGTTCCGAAAACTGCGGAAGAGCGTGAAATCAAAAAGGCGTATAAGCGCCTGGCCATGAAATTCCACCCGGACCGTAACCAGGGTGATAAAGAGGCTGAAGCCAAATTTAAAGAGATCAAAGAAGCCTACGAAGTCCTGACCGATGCACAAAAACGTGCGGCCTATGACCAGTACGGTCACGCAGCCTTTGAACAGGGCGGCATGGGCGGCGGTGGATTCGGTGGCGGCGGCTTTGGCGGCGGCGCTGACTTCAGCGATATCTTTGGCGATGTGTTTGGCGACATCTTCGGCGGTGGCCGTGGTCGTCAGCGCGCGGCGCGCGGCGCGGACCTGCGCTACAACATGGAGCTGACGCTGGAAGAGGCCGTTCGCGGTGTCACCAAAGAGATCCGTATTCCGACGCTGGAAGAGTGTGACGTTTGCCACGGCAGCGGCGCGAAAGCAGGTACACAGCCTCAGACCTGTCCAACCTGTCACGGCTCTGGTCAGGTACAGATGCGTCAGGGCTTCTTCGCGGTACAGCAGGCCTGTCCGCACTGCCACGGTCGCGGTACGCTGATTAAAGATCCGTGCACCAAATGCCACGGCCACGGTCGCGTTGAGAAAACCAAGACCCTCTCCGTTAAAATCCCGGCTGGCGTCGATACGGGCGACCGCATTCGTCTGGCGGGTGAAGGTGAAGCAGGTGAACACGGCGCACCGGCAGGCGATCTGTACGTTCAGGTGCAGGTGAAGCAGCACGCCATCTTCGAGCGCGAAGGTAATAACCTGTACTGCGAAGTGCCGATCAACTTCGCGATGGCGGCACTCGGTGGTGAAATCGAAGTACCGACGCTGGATGGCCGCGTGAACCTGAAAGTGCCTGGTGAAACCCAGACCGGTAAGCTGTTCCGCATGCGCGGGAAAGGCGTTAAGTCCGTTCGCGGTGGTGCGCAGGGCGACCTGCTGTGCCGCGTCGTCGTTGAAACGCCGGTTGGCCTGAACGACAAGCAGAAACAGCTGCTGAAAGAGCTGCAGGAGAGCTTTGGTGGCCCGACGGGTGAGAAAAACAGCCCGCGTTCCAAAAGCTTCTTCGATGGCGTCAAAAAATTCTTCGATGATTTGACCCGTTAATCTGTTCTCAGATTTTCATCCGCAAAAGCCCGGAAGCGATTCCGGGCTTTTTCTATTTACGGGTATTGCTCGGTAAAACTGAATCTATACTCAATATTAATCTGTTTTTGCCGAGCTATTTGGCTTGGTATTATGGTTTTATCGAGGTATTGTTGTAACAGAGAGAATTAAAGTGAAATTACTACACCGTTTTTTTAGCAGTGAGGCGTCCGGTGGCGTGATCCTGATTATTGCCGCTGCGGCCGCGATGGTGCTGGCTAACCTTGGCATCACGCAGGAACTCTACCATGCATTTCTGGAAACGCCCGTTGAGCTGAAGGTCGGGGCGCTGGAAATTAACAAGAACATGCTGCTGTGGATCAACGATGCGCTGATGGCGGTGTTCTTCCTGCTCATCGGGCTTGAGGTTAAGCGTGAGCTGGTACTGGGCTCGCTTGCCAGCCGCCAGCGCGCGGCGTTTCCGGTGATTGCTGCGCTCGGCGGGATGGTGGTGCCGGCGCTGCTCTTCCTGGCGTTCACCTGGCAGGATCCGATTGCACGTCACGGCTGGGCGATCCCGGCTGCGACGGATATCGCCTTTGCGCTCGGGGTGCTGGCATTGCTGGGAAGCCGCGTGCCGGTGGCCCTGAAAATCTTCCTGATGGCGCTGGCGATCATCGATGACCTGGGTGCCATTGTGATTATCGCACTGTTCTACACCAGCGATCTGTCGATCCTGTCCCTGAGCGTGGCCGCCGGGGCGATTGCGGTGCTGGCGCTGCTGAACATCTTCAATGTTCGCCGTATCGGTATATACATCCTCGTGGGGATGGTGCTATGGACGGCGGTGCTGAAATCAGGCGTGCACGCCACGCTGGCGGGCGTGATCGTCGGCTTCTTCGTACCGCTGAAGCCGCAGGACGGCAAGTCGCCTGCCAAACAGCTGGAGCATGTGCTGCACCCGTGGGTCGCCTTTATGATCCTGCCGCTGTTTGCGTTTGCCAACGCCGGTGTGTCGCTGGGTGGCGTGACGCTGGACGGGCTAACGTCCGTGCTGCCGCTGGGCATTATTGCCGGGCTGTTTATCGGCAAGCCGCTGGGTATTAGCCTCTTCTGCTGGGTGGCGACGAAGCTGAAGCTGGCCTCTTTGCCGCACGGCACCACCTTTAAGCAGATTATGGCCGTCGGCGTGCTGTGTGGCATCGGGTTTACGATGTCGATCTTTATCTCGACGCTGGCGTTTGGTGCGCATGCGCCTGAGCTTATCGTCTGGGCGAAACTCGGCATCCTCATCGGGTCATTACTGGCCGCGGTAATCGGTTATACCTTGTTGAAGGTGAAATTGTCCGGACAGGCCGTCCAGGCATAACGGAACACCGGGAGGAGGCGATCCTTCTCCCGATACACACTCAGGGAGAGAAGACGCGATGTCTCATTTGAATTACAACCATCTTTACTACTTCTGGCACGTCTATAAACAGGGCTCGGTGGTGGGGGCGGCAGAGGCGCTCTACCTGACGCCGCAAACCATCACCGGGCAAATCAAGGCGCTGGAAGAGCGCCTGCAGGGTAAGCTGTTCAAGCGTAAGGGGCGTGGGATTGAACCCAGCGAACTGGGTGAGCTGGTTTTCCGCTATGCGGACAAAATGTTCACCCTGAGCCAGGAGATGCTGGATATCGTCAACTACCGCAAAGAGTCGAACCTGCTCTTTGATGTTGGCGTGGCGGATGCGCTGTCCAAGCGGCTGGTGAGCGGCGTGCTGGATGCGGCGGTGGTGGAAGATGAGCAAATCCATCTGCGCTGCTTTGAATCCACCCATGAGATGCTGCTGGAACAGCTCAGCCAGCACAAGCTGGATATGATTATCTCGGACTGCCCGATTGACTCCACCCAGCAGGAAGGGCTGTTCTCGGTGAAGATTGGCGAATGCGGCGTCAGCTTCTGGTGTATTAATCCGCCGCCGGAAAAACCGTTCCCCGCGTGCCTGGAAGAGCGTCGCCTGCTGGTGCCGGGAAGGCGCTCCATGCTCGGACGCAAGCTGCTGAACTGGTTTAACTCGCAGGGGCTGAACGTGGAGATACTCGGTGAGTTCGACGATGCGGCGCTGATGAAAGCCTTTGGCGAAGCGCATAACGCGATCTTCGTTGCGCCGACGCTGTACGCGCACGATCTCTATTCGGACGATAAGATTACGGAGATAGGCAGAGTGGATAACGTGATGGAGGAGTATCACGCCATATTTGCCGAAAGAATGATTCAGCACCCGGCGGTACAGCGAATCTGTAACCGCGACTATTCAGCGCTGTTTACGCCACCGGCAATCTGAAGACATAAAAAAACCCGCGTTAAGCGGGTTCTTTAAACAAGCAACAACAAGTAGCGATTAAGCCAGTTTGTTGATCTGCGCAGTCAGGTTTGCTTTATGACGCGCTGCTTTGTTTTTGTGGATCAGACCTTTAGCAGCCTGACGATCCACGATTGGTTGCATTTCGTTAAATGCGTTCTGCGCTGCAGCTTTGTCGCCTGCTTCGATTGCTGCGTATACTTTCTTGATGAAAGTACGCATCATAGAGCGACGGCTTGCGTTGTGCTTACGAGCCTTTTCAGACTGAACGGCACGTTTCTTAGCTGATTTGATATTAGCCAAGTCCAACTCCCAAATATGATCTATGTGGACAATTCAAAGGCCGAGGAATATGCCCTCTTTGCCTTCTTTTGTCAATGGATTTGTGCAAATAAGCGCCGTTAATTAGCGACGCTACGTTACGTAGTGATGGCGCAGGATTCTACCAGCTTGTCTTCCCTGAATACAGCCTTTCGGCATAAAAATCGCAGTTCACGAGCAGATTTTTTCGCTGCGAAAGGTCAGCCTGATGAAATCATTACGGCTTTCTGTTTTGCACGAACAATCGCCGGTTAACCTTAACCGTTGTACAAGGTATACTTTGGCGATTTTCACTGTTTTGAGCCAGACATGAAGCTGATACGCGGCATACATAATCTCAGTAGCGCGCCACACGGGTGCGTGCTGACCATTGGTAATTTCGACGGCGTGCATCGTGGTCATCAGGCGCTGTTGCAGGGATTGCGTAAAGAAGGGGAGGCCCGTGGCCTGCCCGTTGTGGTGATGATTTTCGAACCGCAGCCGCTGGAGCTGTTCGCGGGTGATAAATCTCCCGCCCGTCTCACTCGCCTGCGCGAGAAGTTGCGCTACCTGGCAGAGTCCGGTGTGGACTACGTATTGTGTGTACGTTTCGATCGCCGCTTTGCCGCGCTGACAGCACAAAATTTTGTCAGCGACCTGCTGGTTAAGCGTCTTGGCGTACAGTTTCTCGCCGTGGGCGATGATTTCCGCTTTGGCGCTGGTCGTCAGGGCGATTTCTTGCTATTACAGAAGGCTGGTCTGGAGTACGGGTTTGACGTCACCAGCGCGATGACCTTCTGTGAGGGCGGCGTGCGCGTCAGCAGCACGGCGGTTCGCCGGGCACTGGCCGATGACGAGCTGGAGACGGCGGAAACCCTGCTGGGGCATCCGTTCACCATCTCTGGCCGCGTGGTCCATGGCGATGCGCTGGGCCGCACGATAGGCTTCCCGACGGCGAATATACCGCTGCGTCGTCAGGTTTCCCCGGTTAAAGGGGTGTATGCGGTGGAAGTGGCAGGACTGGGCGATAAGCCGTTTTACGGCGTCGCCAATATTGGCACGCGTCCGACCGTCGCCGGTGTGCGTCAACAGCTGGAAGTGCACCTGCTGGACGTTGTAATGGACCTGTATGGTCGCCATATAGATGTGATACTGCGTAAAAAAATACGCAACGAGCAGCGATTTGGTTCGCTGGATGAACTCAAAGCGCAAATTGCGCGAGATGAATTGACGGCCCGCGAGTTTTTTGGGCTTTGAACCCGGCTTAACTGCCTACGTGATAAATACGGAACCGAGAATCTGATGAGTGACTATAAATCAACCCTGAATTTGCCGGAAACAGGGTTCCCGATGCGCGGCGATCTCGCCAAGCGCGAACCGGGAATGCTGGCGCGTTGGACCGATGATGACCTGTACGGCATCATTCGTGCAGCCAAAAAAGGCAAAAAATCCTTCATTCTGCATGATGGCCCTCCATATGCGAATGGCAGCATTCATATTGGTCACTCGGTTAACAAGATTCTGAAAGACATTATCGTGAAGTCCAAAGGCCTCGCGGGATATGACTCGCCTTACGTTCCGGGCTGGGACTGCCACGGTCTGCCAATCGAGCTGAAAGTGGAGCAAGAGTTTGGCAAGCCGGGTGAGAAGTTCACCGCCGCCGAGTTCCGTGCGAAGTGCCGCGAATACGCCGCTACGCAGGTTGACGGTCAGCGCGCTGACTTCATCCGTCTGGGCGTGCTGGGCGACTGGTCGCACCCGTACCTGACCATGGACTTCAAAACCGAAGCCAACATCATTCGTGCGCTGGGTAAAATTATCGGTAACGGCCACCTGCACAAAGGCGCTAAGCCGGTGCACTGGTGCGTGGACTGCCGCTCTGCGCTGGCAGAAGCGGAAGTGGAGTATTACGACAAAACCTCTCCATCTATCGACGTGGCCTTCCAGGCCGTCGATCAGGATGCGGTGAAAGCCAAATTTGGCGTCTCCTCAGTAAACGGCCCAATCTCGCTGGTGATCTGGACCACCACCCCGTGGACCCTGCCTGCGAACCGCGCGATCTCCCTGTCCGGTGAGTTCGAATACGCGCTGGTTCAGGTTGAAGGTCAGGCGGTTATCCTGGCGAAAGATCTGGTTGAAAGCGTGCTGAAGCGTGCGCATATCACCGACTACACCGTGCTGGGCACCGTGAAAGGTGACGCGCTGGAGCTGATGCGCTTCAAGCACCCGTTCCTGGACTTCGACGTTCCGGCGATTCTGGGCGACCACGTGACGCTGGAAGCGGGTACCGGTGCGGTGCATACCGCCGGTGGCCACGGTCCTGACGACTACAACATCAGCCTGAAGTACGGTCTTGAAATCGCTAACCCGGTGGGCCCGGACGGATCTTACCTGCCTGGCACCTACCCGGCGCTGGACGGCATCAACGTCTTCAAAGCGAACGACATCATCGTCGACATGCTGCGCACCAGCGGCGCGTTGCTGCACGTTGAAAAAATGCAGCACAGCTATCCGTGCTGCTGGCGTCACAAGACCCCGATCATCTTCCGTGCGACCCCGCAGTGGTTCGTCAGCATGGATCAGAAGGGCCTGCGCGAGCAGTCTCTGAAAGAGATCAAAGGCGTGCAGTGGATCCCTGACTGGGGCCAGGCGCGTATCGAATCCATGGTGGCTAACCGTCCTGACTGGTGTATCTCCCGTCAGCGTACCTGGGGCGTACCGATGTCTCTGTTCGTACATAAAGAGACGCAGGAGCTGCACCCGAACACCCTGGAACTGATGGAAGAAGTGGCGAAGCGCGTCGAAGTTGACGGCATTCAGGCGTGGTGGGATCTCGACGCCCGCGACATCCTGGGCGCTGACGCTGACAGCTACGAGAAAGTGCCGGATACCCTGGACGTGTGGTTTGATTCCGGATCGACCCACTCCTCCGTGGTTGACGTGCGTCCGGAGTTTGCTGGCCACGCTGCCGATATGTATCTGGAAGGCTCTGACCAACACCGCGGCTGGTTCATGTCATCTCTGATGATCTCTACCGCCATGAAGGGTAAAGCGCCTTACCGTCAGGTACTGACTCACGGCTTCACCGTGGATGGTCAGGGCCGTAAGATGTCCAAATCTATCGGTAACACCGTTTCTCCGCAGGACGTGATGAACAAGCTGGGCGCAGACATTCTGCGTCTGTGGGTGGCGTCGACCGACTACACCGGCGAAATGGCGGTATCTGACGAGATCCTGAAACGTGCTGCCGACAGCTATCGTCGTATCCGTAACACCGCGCGCTTCCTGCTGGCGAACCTGAACGGGTTCGATCCGGCAAAAGACATGGTGAAACCGGAAGAGATGGTCGTGCTGGACCGCTGGGCGGTAGGCTGCGCGAAAGCGGCGCAGGAAGATATCCTGAAGGCCTATGAGTCTTATGACTTCCACGAAGTGGTGCAGCGCCTGATGCGCTTCTGCTCCATTGAGATGGGCTCGTTCTACCTCGACATCATCAAAGACCGCCAGTACACCGCGAAAGCGGATAGCGTGGCGCGTCGTAGCTGCCAGACCGCGCTGTTCCATATCGCAGAAGCGCTGGTACGCTGGATGGCGCCGATCATGTCCTTCACCGCGGATGAAATCTGGGGTTACCTGCCGGGCGATCGTGAGAAGTATGTCTTCACCGGCGAGTGGTACGAAGATCTGTTCGACCTCTCCAGCACCGAAGCGATGAACGATGCCTTCTGGGACGAGCTGCTGAAAGTGCGTGGCGAAGTGAACAAGGTTATCGAGCAGGCGCGTGCAGACAAGAAAGTCGGCGGCTCTCTGGAAGCAGCAGTCACGCTGTACGCTGAACCGGAGCTGGCGGCGAAGCTGACGGCGCTGGGCGATGAATTACGATTTGTCCTGTTGACCTCCGGTGCGAAAGTTGCGGATTATGCCGAGGCTTCTGCTGATGCTCAGCAGAGCGAACTGCTCAAAGGACTGAAAGTCGCGCTGAGCAAAGCCGACGGTGAGAAATGCCCGCGCTGCTGGCATTACACCACCGATGTCGGTCAGGTGGCGGAACACGCAGACATCTGCGGACGCTGTGTAAGCAACGTCGCCGGTGACGGCGAAAAACGTAAGTTTGCCTGATGAGTAAAACTCTCTGTTCAACAGGACTGCGCTGGCTGTGGCTGGTTGTGGTGGTGCTGATTATCGATCTGGGCAGCAAGTTCCTGATCCTCCAGAATTTTGCTCTGGGGGAGACGGTCCCGCTGTTCCCGTCACTTAACCTGCACTACGCACGTAACTACGGCGCAGCGTTCAGTTTCCTTGCCGATAGCGGTGGCTGGCAGCGCTGGTTCTTTGCGGGTATCGCTCTTGGTATCTGCGTGATCCTGGCTGTGCTGATGTACCGCTCGAAGGCGACGCAAAAGCTGAATAACATCGCCTACGCGCTGATCATTGGCGGCGCGCTGGGCAACCTGTTTGACCGCCTGTGGCACGGCTTTGTGGTCGATATGATCGACTTCTACGTCGGCGACTGGCACTTCGCGACCTTTAACCTCGCCGATAGCGCAATTTGCATCGGTGCGGCGTTAATCGTGCTGGAAGGCTTCCTGCCGAAACCCGCCGCGAAAGAGCAGGCGTAAAAACCAGCCGGGGGGCGCTGCGCTTACCCGGCCTACGGTTAATGTAGGCCCGGCAAGCGCAGCGCCACCGGGCAAAACAAGCGAGCAATTTGCATGTCTAAATCCGTACAGAGCAACAGCGCGGTTCTCGTTCACTTCACGCTGAAGCTGGATGATGGCTCAACGGCCGAATCCACCCGCAATAACGGCAAACCGGCCCTGTTTCGTCTTGGCGATACTTCCCTGTCTGAAGGTCTTGAGCAGCAGCTTCTCGGTCTGAAAGAGGGTGAGAAAAAAGCCTTTTCGCTGGAGCCGGATGCCGCGTTTGGCGTGCCAAGTCCCGATCTGATCCAGTATTTCTCGCGCCGTGAGTTCATGGACGCGGGCGAACCGGAAATCGGGGCGATTATGCTCTTTACCGCTATGGACGGCAGCGAAATGCCTGGCGTGATCCGCGAAATCAACGGCGACTCGATTACCGTTGATTTCAACCATCCGCTTGCCGGGCGTACCGTTCATTTTGATGTTGAAGTGCTGGAAATCGATCCTGCACTGGAGGCCTGAAATGCAGATCCTGTTGGCTAACCCGCGCGGCTTTTGCGCCGGTGTAGACCGCGCTATCAGCATTGTTGAAAACGCGCTGGAGATTTACGGCGCGCCGATTTATGTACGTCACGAAGTGGTGCATAACCGCTACGTGGTTGACAGCCTGCGCGAGCGCGGCGCCATCTTTATTGAGCAGATCAGCGAAGTGCCGGACGGTGCAATCCTGATCTTCTCCGCGCACGGCGTCTCCCAGGCGGTACGTAACGAAGCGAAAAGCCGCGATCTGACCGTATTCGATGCCACCTGTCCACTGGTGACCAAGGTGCATATGGAAGTGGCGCGCGCCAGCCGTCGTGGTGAAGAGTCGATTCTGATTGGCCATGCCGGTCATCCGGAAGTTGAAGGCACCATGGGCCAGTACAGCAACCCGGAAGGGGGGATGTATCTGGTCGAGTCGCCTGAAGATGTCCTGACGCTGAACGTGAAAAATGAAGCCCGTCTGTCGTTTATGACCCAGACGACGCTCTCCGTAGACGATACCTCAGACGTGATTGACGCCCTGCGTCAGCGCTTCCCGAAAATCGTCGGTCCGCGTAAAGATGATATCTGCTATGCGACCACTAACCGTCAGGAAGCGGTGCGCGCACTGGCTGAACAGGCGGATGTGGTGCTGGTGGTCGGCTCCAAAAACTCGTCTAACTCCAATCGCCTGGCCGAACTGGCGCAGCGCATGGGGAAGGCAGCGTTCCTGATTGATGACGCGTCGGATATTCAGGAAGCGTGGGTTAAGCATGCGGCCTGTGTCGGCGTGACGGCCGGGGCGTCTGCGCCAGATATTCTGGTTCAGAACGTCATTTCCCGTTTGCAGGAGCTGGGCGGTGGCGAAGCGGTGCCGCTGGAAGGACGTGAGGAGAACATCGTTTTCGAAGTCCCGAAAGAACTGCGCATTGATGCCCGCGAAGTCGAATAGTCCCTTTTCTGATGAAAGGCCAGCACCTCCTGTGCTGGCCTTTTTTTTAACCGTTACTTTATCGTGACGACAAAATCATGTCTTTTACTGATATTTAAGTCGGTTTCACGTTAAATTCTAATTATCGGTGTTTTCAGTTGGCAGTGCTTCTCAAGGCTGGTTAATCTGAAAACGGTTTACATCATTTTAACGTAAGAGAATAACTATGCATGATGCACAGATCCGTGTCGCCATTGCGGGCGCGGGTGGACGTATGGGCCGTCAGCTTATTCAGGCGGCTCTTCAGATGGATGGCGTCGCGCTTGGCGCGGCCCTGGAGCGTGAAGGTTCTTCACTTCTGGGGACCGATGCCGGTGAGCTGGCGGGCGCAGGCCACACGGGCGTTACCGTGCAAAGCAGCCTGGAGGCGGTAAAAGAGGACTTCGATGTCTTCATCGATTTTACCCGCCCGGAAGGGACGCTCACGCATCTGGCGTTTTGCCGTCAGCACGGCAAGGGGATGGTGATCGGCACCACCGGTTTTGACGACGCGGGCAAGCAGGCTATCCAGGATGCATCAAAAGAGATTGCGATTGTCTTCGCCGCAAACTTCAGCGTGGGCGTTAACGTCATGCTGAAGCTGCTGGAGAAGGCCGCGAAGGTGATGGGCAACTATACCGATATTGAGATCGTAGAAGCTCACCACCGTTACAAAGTTGATGCGCCATCAGGTACGGCGCTGGCGATGGGCGAAGCGATTGCGCATGCACTCGATAAAGATTTAAAAGAGTGCGCGGTCTATACCCGCGAAGGTCACACCGGCGAACGCGTACCGGGCACCATTGGTTTCGCCACCGTGCGAGCGGGTGACATTGTCGGCGAACACACGGCGATGTTCGCCGATATTGGTGAACGTGTCGAGATTACGCATAAAGCCTCCAGCCGAATGACATTTGCTAACGGCGCCGTACGCTCCGCTTTGTGGCTGAAAAATAAGAAAGATGGCCTTTTTGATATGCGAGATGTGCTCGATCTCAACAATTTGTAAGCATTATTACCCATCGTGATGTGGTTATTGCAGTCGTAATTGTTTGATTGCATAGGGCAATATTTTATTGCCCTTTTATTTTGACTGTTTCAATGTTAATCAGGCTATAAGCCTATAAAAACCTATCTATTGCTGCGTATTAACGTTGCTGAAATGTAAATTTTGACCATTTGGTCCACTTTATGATGCTCCATCCGCTGATTTTTTATTAAACCAGGCGCGCAAGCGTTTTCCGCAGTGATTTACCTGATCTTTTTGTCGCTTAAGCCTCATTCCTCTCGCCAGGCCTGCAAAAGACTAAACAAAATATCCGTTTTAAGTTGACTTTTACCCACCAAATCCCCAGAATGCCGCCGTTTGCCAAAAATCCGCTGGCAACACATTTGCATTGATCCATGACATGGTTATGAATTAATATGCAAATAAAGTGAGTGAATATTCTCTGGAGGGTGTTTTGATTAAGTCAGCGCTATTGGTTCTGGAAGACGGAACCCAGTTTATCGGTCGGGCCATAGGGGCAACGGGTTCGGCGGTTGGGGAAGTCGTTTTCAATACTTCAATGACCGGTTATCAAGAAATCCTCACTGATCCTTCCTATTCTCGCCAAATCGTTACTCTTACTTATCCTCATATCGGCAATGTCGGCACCAATGCTGCTGACGAAGAATCTTCTCAGGTACATGCGCAAGGCCTGGTCATTCGCGACCTGCCGCTGATTGCCAGCAATTTCCGCAATACCGAAGACCTCTCTTCTTACCTGAAGCGCCATAACATCGTGGCGATTGCCGATATCGATACCCGTAAGTTAACGCGTCTGCTGCGCGAGAAAGGTGCACAGAACGGCTGCATCATCGCGGGTGATAACCTCGATGCGACGCTGGCGCTGGAAAAAGCGAAAGCCTTCCCGGGCCTGAACGGCATGGACCTGGCGAAAGAAGTGACTACCGCTGAAGCCTACAGCTGGACTCAGGGTAGCTGGACGCTTTCAGGCGACCTGCCGGAAGCGAAAAAAGAGAGCGAGCTGCCGTTCCACGTGGTGGCCTACGATTTCGGCGCCAAGCGCAACATCCTGCGCATGCTGGTTGACCGCGGCTGCCGCCTGACGGTGGTGCCGGCACAAACGTCTGCCGAAGACGTGCTGAAGATGAATCCGGACGGTATTTTCCTGTCCAACGGCCCTGGCGACCCGGCGCCGTGCGATTACGCTATCGCCGCCATTAAGTCCTTCCTGGAAACCGACATCCCGGTATTCGGCATCTGTCTCGGCCATCAGCTGCTGGCCCTGGCGAGCGGTGCGAACACCGTTAAGATGAAGTTCGGCCACCACGGTGGTAACCACCCGGTGAAAGACATCGATAACAACACGGTGATGATCACCGCGCAGAACCACGGCTTTGCCGTCGATGAAGCCTCAATGCCGGCTAACCTGCGCGTGACCCACAAGTCGCTGTTCGATGGCACCCTGCAGGGCATCCACCGTACCGATAAGCCAGCGTTCAGCTTCCAGGGCCACCCGGAAGCCAGCCCGGGCCCACACGACGCCGCGCCGCTGTTCGATCACTTCATCGAACTTATCGAGCAATACCGTAAGACCGCTAAATAATCAGGAGCCGAGAAGACAATGCCAAAACGTACAGACATAAAAAGCATCCTGATCCTTGGCGCTGGCCCGATCGTGATCGGCCAGGCCTGTGAATTCGACTACTCCGGCGCGCAGGCGTGTAAAGCCCTGCGCGAAGAGGGTTACCGCGTTATCCTGGTGAACTCTAACCCGGCGACCATCATGACCGACCCGGAAATGGCTGATGCAACCTACATCGAGCCGATTCACTGGGAAGTGGTGCGTAAAATCATCGAGAAAGAGCGTCCGGACGCAGTGCTGCCAACCATGGGCGGCCAGACGGCGCTGAACTGTGCGCTGGAGCTGGAGCGTCAGGGCGTGCTGGCCGAGTTCGGCGTGACCATGATTGGTGCGACCGCCGACGCGATTGATAAAGCAGAAGACCGTCGCCGCTTCGACGTGGCGATGAAGAAAATCGGCCTCGACACCGCGCGCTCCGGTATCGCACACAACATGGAAGAAGCGCTGGCCGTTGCGGCTGACGTGGGCTATCCGTGCATCATCCGTCCATCGTTCACCATGGGCGGCACCGGCGGCGGCATCGCCTACAACCGCGAAGAGTTCGAAGAGATTTGCGAACGCGGTCTGGATCTCTCCCCAACCAAAGAGCTGCTGATTGATGAATCGCTGATTGGCTGGAAAGAGTACGAGATGGAAGTGGTGCGTGATAAAAACGACAACTGCATCATCGTCTGCTCTATCGAAAACTTCGATGCGATGGGTATCCACACCGGTGACTCCATCACCGTTGCGCCAGCTCAGACCCTGACCGACAAAGAGTATCAAATCATGCGTAACGCCTCGATGGCGGTACTGCGTGAAATCGGCGTGGAAACCGGCGGTTCTAACGTGCAGTTCTCCGTTAACCCGAAAACCGGCCGTCTGATTGTTATCGAAATGAACCCGCGCGTGTCCCGTTCCTCCGCGCTGGCCTCTAAAGCGACCGGCTTCCCGATTGCGAAAGTGGCGGCGAAACTGGCGGTGGGCTACACCCTCGACGAGCTGATGAACGACATCACCGGTGGCCGCACCCCTGCGTCCTTCGAGCCGTCCATCGACTACGTTGTCACCAAAATTCCACGCTTCAACTTCGAGAAATTTGCAGGCGCGAACGACCGTCTGACCACCCAGATGAAATCTGTCGGTGAAGTGATGGCGATTGGCCGCACGCAGCAGGAATCCCTGCAGAAAGCGCTGCGCGGTCTCGAAGTGGGCGCGACCGGCTTCGACCCGAAAGTGAGCCTGGACGACCCGGAAGCGCTGACGAAAATCCGCCGCGAGCTGAAGGACGCGGGCGCAGAGCGTATCTGGTACATCGCCGATGCCTTCCGTGCGGGGCTGTCCGTCGACGGCGTGTTCAACCTGACCAACATCGACCGCTGGTTCCTGGTGCAGATTGAAGAGCTGGTGCGTCTGGAAGAGCAGGTGGCTGAGCTGGGCATCACCGGCCTGGACGCTGACTTCCTGCGCGTGCTGAAGCGTAAAGGCTTCGCCGATGCGCGTCTGGCTAAGCTGGCGGGCGTGCGTGAAGCGGAAATCCGCAAGCTGCGCGACCAGTATGACCTGCACCCGGTCTACAAGCGCGTGGACACCTGCGCGGCAGAATTCTCGACCGACACCGCCTACATGTACTCCACCTATGAAGACGAGTGCGAAGCGAACCCGTCCGTCGACCGCGACAAGATTATGGTGCTGGGCGGCGGTCCAAACCGTATCGGCCAGGGTATTGAGTTCGACTACTGCTGCGTGCACGCCTCCCTGGCGCTGCGTGAAGACGGTTACGAGACCATCATGGTCAACTGTAACCCGGAAACCGTATCGACCGACTACGACACCTCTGACCGCCTCTACTTCGAGCCGGTAACCCTGGAAGACGTGCTGGAAATCGTGCGCATCGAGAAGCCAAAAGGCGTTATCGTGCAGTACGGCGGCCAGACCCCGCTGAAGCTGGCGCGCGCGCTGGAAGCTGCAGGCGTGCCGGTTATTGGTACCAGCCCGGATGCGATTGACCGTGCGGAAGACCGTGAGCGTTTCCAGCAGGCGGTTGACCGTCTGAAGCTGAAACAGCCGGCGAACGCCACCGTCACCGCCATTGAGATGGCCGTTGAGAAGGCGAAAGAGATTGGCTACCCGCTGGTGGTGCGTCCTTCGTACGTACTGGGCGGCCGCGCGATGGAAATCGTGTATGACGAAGCCGACCTGCGCCGCTACTTCCAGACCGCGGTAAGCGTGTCCAACGATGCGCCAGTGCTGCTCGACCGCTTCCTCGACGACGCGGTTGAAGTGGACGTGGACGCCATCTGCGACGGCGAAATGGTGCTGATTGGCGGCATCATGGAGCACATCGAGCAGGCAGGCGTACACTCCGGTGACTCAGCCTGTTCTCTGCCAGCCTACACGCTGAGTCAGGAGATTCAGGACGTGATGCGCCAGCAGGTGCAGAAGCTGGCCTTCGAGCTGCAGGTTCGCGGTCTGATGAACGTCCAGTTCGCGGTGAAAGACAACGAAGTCTACCTGATTGAAGTGAACCCGCGTGCGGCACGTACCGTACCGTTCGTCTCCAAAGCCACCGGCGTACCGCTGGCGAAAGTGGCGGCGCGCGTGATGGCGGGCCAGACGCTGGCGCAGCAAGGTGTGACCAAAGAGATCATTCCACCGTACTACTCGGTGAAAGAAGTGGTGCTGCCGTTCAACAAATTCCCGGGCGTTGACCCGCTGTTAGGGCCAGAAATGCGCTCTACCGGGGAAGTGATGGGCGTAGGCCGCACCTTCGCTGAAGCGTTCGCGAAGGCACAGCTGGGCAGTAGCTCCACCATGAGAAAATCAGGCCGTGCGCTGCTCTCCGTTCGTGAAGGCGACAAAGAGCGCGTGGTTGACCTGGCCGCCAAGCTGCTGAAACAGGGCTTCGAGCTGGATGCAACCCACGGTACGGCGATTGTGCTGGGCGAAGCCGGCATCAACCCGCGTCTGGTGAACAAGGTGCATGAAGGTCGTCCGCACATTCAGGATCGTATCAAGAATGGCGAATACACCTACATCATCAACACCACCGCAGGCCGCCAGGCGATCGAAGACTCCAAGCTGATTCGCCGCAGCGCGCTGCAGTACAAAGTGCACTACGACACCACCCTGAACGGCGGTTTCGCAACGGCCATGGCGCTGAACGCGGATGCTACCGAGAAGGTGATTTCAGTGCAGGAAATGCACGCGCAGATTAGCAAGTAAGTAAAAATGCCCGGTGCCGTTCGGCTGCCGGGCATTCTCCCCATCTTCAGAACCTTCTGGTTTTTCATCCGCTTTCAGTCAGTTAGCCTAAAATCATTAGGTCGATAACGAAATTCAACTGAGAGCAGGGGAAAACACCATGCAAAATAAATTACTGATCGCTTCCGTTCTGGCTGCCACGACAATGTTTACCGTTGCGGGCTGTTCGTCCAATCAGGCCGTAAAAACCACCGATGGCAAAACCATTGTTACCGACGGAAAACCGCAGGTGGATGACGATACCGATCTGGTGTCGTACAAAAACGCCGAAACCGGTCAAACCGAGCAGATCAACCGTGACCAGGTGAAATCGATGGGCGAGCTGGATAACTAATTCAGAATTCTGACGTAAGCCCGTCAATAATATTCACTATTAGCCTGTTGAATTACTGACTACACTCTTTTGTTAAAAGAAAGCAGTAACAACAGGCTAATCAATGATTCTGATAATTTATGCCCATCCTTATCCGCAGCACTCGCATGCGAATAAGCGGATGCTTGAGCAGGTAAGGACGCTTGATAACGTAGAGATACGTTCCCTCTATCAACTCTATCCCGATTTTAATATCGATATCGCCGCCGAACAGGAGGCGCTTTCCCGTGCCGATCTGATTATCTGGCAGCATCCCATGCAGTGGTATAGCACGCCCCCGCTCCTGAAGCTGTGGATTGATAAAGTCTTCTCCCACGGCTGGGCGTATGGCCACAACGGCAATGCGCTAAAAGGGAAAAGCCTGATGTGGGCGGTCACCACCGGCGGCGGGGAAAGCCACTTTGATATCGGTTCCTTCCCGGGTTTTGACGTCCTGGCACAGCCGCTGCAGGCGACTGCGCTGTATTGCGGTCTGAACTGGCTCCCGCCGTTTGCGATGCACTGCACGTTTGTCTGCGACGATGAAACGCTGCAGGCGCAGGCTCGCCATTATAAACAACGCTTACTTGAGTGGCAGGAGGCGCACCATGGATAGCCATACGCTGATACAGGCGCTGATTTACCTCGGCGCGGCGGCGCTGATTGTGCCCGTGGCGGTACGCCTGGGGTTGGGCTCTGTTCTCGGCTACCTGATTGCGGGCTGCGTCATTGGGCCGTGGGGTTTTCGACTGGTGACGGATGCAGAGGCGATTCTCCATTTCGCTGAAATCGGCGTTGTGCTGATGCTCTTTGTGATTGGCCTGGAGCTCGATCCGCAGCGGTTGTGGAAGCTTCGCGCATCGGTATTTGGCGGTGGGGCACTGCAGATGGTGGCCTGCGGCCTGCTGCTGGGCGGGTTCTGCATCCTGCTGGGCATGGACTGGAAAGTGGCAGAGCTCATCGGCATGACCCTGGCGCTCTCCTCAACGGCCATTGCCATGCAGGCGATGAACGAACGAAATCTGACGGTATCCCAGATGGGACGTAGCGCGTTCTCGGTGCTGCTGTTCCAGGATATTGCCGCTATCCCGCTGGTGGCGATGATCCCGCTGCTGGCGGCCAGCGGTTCCTCTACCACGCTGGGCGCTTTCGCGCTGTCGGCGCTGAAGGTGGCGGGCGCGCTGGCGCTGGTGGTGCTGCTTGGTCGCTACGTCACCCGTCCGCTGCTGCGGTTCGTTGCCCGCTCGGGCCTGCGCGAAGTGTTCAGCGCCGTGGCGCTGTTCCTGGTGTTTGGCTTCGGTCTGCTGCTGGAAGAGGCCGGGCTGTCGATGGCGATGGGGGCGTTCCTCGCAGGCGTTCTGCTGGCGAGTTCTGAATATCGTCACGCGCTGGAAAGCGATATCGAGCCGTTCAAAGGGTTACTGCTGGGGCTGTTTTTCATTGGTGTGGGGATGTCCGTCGACTTCGGCACGCTGGTGACGCACCCGCTGCGGATCGTCATCCTGCTCGTCGGCTTCCTGATCATTAAAATGGTGATGCTGTGGCTGATTGCGCGTCCATTAAACGTGCCGACCAGGCAGCGCCGCTGGTTTGCCGTGCTGCTGGGGCAGGGGAGTGAATTTGCGTTCGTGGTCTTTGGCGCCGCGCAGATGGCAAACGTGCTCGATCCCGAGTGGGCGAAAGCGCTGACGCTGGCGGTCGCACTGTCGATGGCGGCGACGCCTGTGCTGCTGGTGGTGCTGACGCGTCTGGAAAAATCGGACAGCGAGCAGGAGCGCGAAGCCGATGAGATTGATGAGGAGCAGCCGCGCGTCATCATCGCCGGATTTGGTCGCTACGGGCAGATCGTCGGGCGTTTATTACTCTCCAGCGGCGTGAAGATGGTCATCCTCGATCACGATCCCGACCATGTCGATACCCTGCGTAAATTTGATATGAAGGTGTTTTACGGGGATGCCACCCGCGTCGATCTGCTGGAATCCGCCGGGGCGGCAAAAGCCGAGGTATTGATTAACGCCATTGACGATCCGGAGACCAGCATGCAGATGGTGGAACTGGTTAAAGAGCATTTCCCGGAACTGACCATTATCTCCCGCGCGCGCGATGTGGATCACTACATCAGGCTGCGACAGGCGGGCGTAGACGCACCGGAGCGTGAAACGTTCGAAGGTGCGCTGAAGTCTGGCCGTATGGCGCTGGAAAACCTGGGGCTTGGCGCGTACGAAGCGCGCGAACGGGCGGACCTGTTCCGTCGCTTTAATACCGAGATGGTTGAAGAGATGGCGGCGATGGCGGGCAGTACGGCCACCGAGCGCGCGGCGGTGTTTAAACGCACCAGCGCGATGCTGACGGAAATCATTAACGAGGACCGTAACCACCTGTCGCTGATCCAGCGCCACGGCTGGCAGGGCACGGAAGAGGGCAAGCATACCGGCGATCCGGCTGACGAGCCCGAGAGTAAACCTTCCGCGTGAAGTGGAGTTGCCAGCAATATTAAAAAATTTCTTTATCTTTACCCTGCCGCCAGTCGACGAAAGATTAAGCTTTCCGTATAGTGGCGGCAATTTTTTGCATCCGGGAAATTTTCAATGATCAGTCTGATTGCAGCGCTGGCAGTGGACCGCGTTATCGGTATGGAAAATGCCATGCCGTGGAACCTGCCTGCCGATCTCGCATGGTTTAAACGTACTACGTTAAACAAGCCGGTAGTGATGGGCCGCCTGACCTGGGAGTCGATTGGTCGTCCATTGCCGGGCCGTAAGAATATCGTTATCAGCAGCCAGCCAGGCACTGACGATCGCGTCGAATGGGTAAAATCAGTAGACGAGGCGATTGCTGCATGCGGCAATGCCGAAGAGATTATGGTGATTGGCGGTGGGCGTGTGTACGAGCAGTTCCTGCCAAAAGCGCAGAAGCTGTATCTGACCCACATTGATGCAGAAGTGGAAGGGGATACCCATTTCCCGGACTACGATCCGGACGAGTGGGAATCGGTATTCAGCGAATTCCACGACGCGGATGCACAGAACTCCCACAGCTACTGCTTCGAGATTCTGGAACGTCGTTAAGTGATTTTCCCTCTCCCGGCCGGGAGAGGGAATCATTATCAGGAGGCAACGGCCTCGCCTTCTCCTAAGTCCAGCTGTCGGTTGGACGGCTGCACAAAGTAAGCTTTATCTTCCCAGCGTAAGCAGGTTAATTCCCCACCCCAGCAGCATCCGGTATCCAGGCCGTAAATCCCTTCCGGCGTTCCTTTTCCTTCCAGTGCTGCCCAGTGACCAAATACCACGCTGTACTCGCTGGTCACCGGTCCCGGTATGGCAAACCACGGTTTCAGCGGGGCGGGCGCGCTTTCCGGCGTCTCTTTGGAATACATATCCAGCTGCCCGTTCGGGAAGCAGAAACGCATGCGGGTGAACGCGTTGGTGATAAAGCGCAGGCGGGCCAGACCGCTGAGATCCTCGCTCCAGTGGTTCGGCATATCGCCGTACATGGCATCAAGGAAGAAAGGATACGAGTCGCTCGCCAGCACCGCCTCAACGTCACGCGCGCAGGTTTTCGCCGTCTCAAGATCCCATTGTGGCGTGATCCCGGCATGCGCCATGACCAGCTTTTTCTCTTCGTCGATCTGCAGCAGGGGCTGACGGCGCAGCCAGTTAATCAGATCGTCCGCGTCCGGCGCATCCAGCAGTGGTGTGAGGCGATCTTTAGGCTTGTTGCGGCTGATCCCGGCGAAAACCGCCAGCAGATGCAGATCGTGGTTACCCAGCACCATGCGCACGCTGTCGCCCAGCGATTTGACGAAACGTAACACTTCAAGGGAGCCGGGGCCACGCGCGACTAAATCGCCCGTCAGCCAGAGCGTGTCCTGTCCTGGCGTAAAGTCGACCTGTTTTAATAATGCGATCAGTTCATCGTAGCAACCGTGAACGTCGCCAATCAGATATGTAGACATTAGATTAATGAATGAATGTGGTTACGGCGAGACGGAACACAGGAATGGCAACGCGGAATCCGTTGCCATCGACGTCGACCATTTCATAATGGCCTTGCATGGTACCCATCGGCGTTTCAATTACCGCGCCGCTGGTGTACTGGTACTCTTCGCCAGGGGCGATGTGGGGCTGTTCACCGACCACACCTTCGCCCTGAACTTCAATTTCGCGGCCATTGCCGTTAGTGATTAGCCAGTAGCGCCCGCGCAGCTGCACGGGCATCCGCCCCAGATTACGAATGGTCACGGTATAAGCGAAAACAAAACGATCTTCGTCCGGAGAGGACTGTGATTCAACATAGACGCTTTGTACATGGACACATACGCGGGGCGAATCAATCATGGCTTAACTCTCCTTCGGCGGCGCATTATCGCTGATGTAATTAGCCAGCTTGCAGTACTGCTCTACGGAAATATTCTCCGCACGCATTGCCGGGTCGATCCCCAGCTCGGCTAACACCTCTACGGTAAACGAATTGCTCAGGCTGTTACGGATCGTTTTACGGCGCTGGTTAAAGGCTTCTGTGGTAATGCGGCTCAGTACGCGCAGATCTTTAACCGGATACGGTTTCGTCTTGTGCGGCACAAGGCGCACAACCGCTGAATCCACTTTCGGTGGTGGTGTGAACGCTGACGGCGGTACTTCGAGTACCGGGATCACGTTGCAGTAATATTGTGCCATCACGCTTAAACGACCATACGCTTTACTGTTCGGGCCTGCAACCAGACGGTTAACAACCTCTTTTTGCAACATGAAGTGCATGTCGGCAATGGCATCAGTATAGCTAAAGAG
The DNA here is from genome assembly GCF_026420145.1 of Enterobacter pseudoroggenkampii. Taxonomy (NCBI): domain Bacteria; kingdom Pseudomonadati; phylum Pseudomonadota; class Gammaproteobacteria; order Enterobacterales; family Enterobacteriaceae; genus Enterobacter; species Enterobacter pseudoroggenkampii. The sequence continues at coordinate 171,861 of NZ_JAPMLV010000002.1, read as the reverse complement.
GTGGAACATGAGCGGCGTGGAGATGTTGTACGGCAGGTTGCCGAAAACGCGCAGCGGCTGGCCCATTTTTTCCGACAGTTCGCCAAAGTTCATGGTCATGGCATCCTGCTGATAGATGGTCAGCTTCGGCCCGAGGAACGGGTGCGTTTGCAGGCGTGCGGCCAGATCGCGGTCCAGTTCGATGACGGTCAGTTCGTCGAGGCGTTCGCCTACCGGTTCGGTCAGTGCAGCAAGGCCTGGGCCGATTTCGACCATCGCCTGGCCTTTTTGCGGATTAATAGCCGAGACAATGCTTTCGATCACGAACTGATCGTTAAGGAAGTTTTGCCCGAAACGTTTACGGGCTAAGTGGCCCTGATGGACTCGATTAGTCATTGAGTATTAACAATCATTTTGATGGCGAGATTAAGCGCCGTAATAAAACTGCCGACATCCGCCTTCCCCTGGCCTGCCAGATCAAGCGCAGTACCGTGGTCAACGGACGTTCGAATAAAGGGTAAACCGAGGGTGATATTCACCCCGCGGCCAAAGCCCTGGTATTTTAGCACGGGCAGGCCCTGATCGTGGTACATCGCGAGCACGGCGTCGGCATTATCCAGGTATTTTGGCTGGAAAAGGGTATCTGCAGGCAGCGGCCCGCTGAGGTTCATCCCCTTCGCCCGCATTTCGTTGAGCACCGGAATAATGGTGTCGATCTCTTCGGTGCCCATGTGCCCGCCTTCACCGGCGTGCGGATTCAGGCCACAAACCAACACATGCGGCTGCGGGATCCCAAATTTTGTCTGCAGATCGTGATGCAAAATCCCGATGATCTCGCGCAGGAGATCGGGGGTGATCGCGTCCGGAATCGCTTTGATCGGCAGATGGGTAGTCACCAGGGCAACGCGCATCGCTTCGGTCGCCAGCATCATCACCACTTTCGGACTGTGCGAGCGCTCTTCGAAGAACTCCGTATGCCCGGTAAACGGTATGCCCGCTTCGTTGATCACGCCTTTGTGAACGGGGCCGGTAATCAGAGCGGCAAATTCGCCCTTCAGGCAACCGTCGCAGGCGCGCGCAAGGGTTTCAACGACATAGTGGCCGTTTTCCGTGCTGAGCTGACCCGGAATGACCGGCGTTCGAAGGGGAACAGAGAGAAGGGTAAGCGTACCGGCTTGCTGTGGTGCAGGCTGTTGGCCTTCAACGTAAGGGATGAGCGTTAAAGGCAGACCGAGCAGTGTTGCCCGGTCTTGTAACAGTGTTGCATCGGCGCAGACAACCAGTTCTACCGGCCAGCTGAGCTGGGCGAGCTGGACAACGAGGTCAGGCCCAATCCCGGCGGGTTCGCCGGGCGTGATAACAACACGATGCTGTTTCATTAGTTGCTCAGCACTTTCACGTAAGCACTGGCGCGTTGTTCCTGCATCCAGGTGGCTGCTTCTTCAGAGAACTTACGGTTAAACAGCATACGGTAGGCTCTGTCTTTCTGTGCCGCATCCGTTTTATCAACGTTACGGGTGTCCATCAGCTCGATCAGATGCCAGCCAAACGAAGAGTGGACCGGCGTGCTCATCTGGCCTTTGTTCAGCTTCATCAACGCGTCACGGAAGGCAGGATCGTAAATATCCGCAGCCGCCCAGCCCAGATCGCCGCCCTGGTTAGCAGAGCCTGGATCCTGAGAGAACTCTTTTGCGGCCTTAGCAAACGAGGTTTTACCGCTCTTAATGTCTGCTGCGATCTGTTCCAGCTTCGCACGCGCCTGATCGTCAGTCATGACCGGTGACGGTTTCAGCAGAATGTGGCGAGCGTGAACTTCGGTGACGGAGATATTTTGGCTCTGGCCGCGCAGATCGTTCACCTTCAGAATGTGGAAGCCCACGCCTGAACGGATAGGACCGACGATATCCCCTTTCTTCGCCGTGCTCAGCGCCTGGGCAAAGATGGATGGCAGCTCCTGAATACGTCCCCAGCCCATCTGGCCGCCTTTCAGCGCCTGTTGGTCAGCGGAGTAGGTGATGGCCAGCTTGCCAAAGTCGCCGCCGTTACGCGCCTGTTCAACAATAGAACGCGCCTGGCTTTCTGCTTCCGCAGCCTGATCGGACGTTGGGTTCTCTGGCAGTGGAATCAAAATGTGGCTCAGATTCAGCTCTGTGCTCGCATCGTTCTGGTTACCCACCTGTTTTGCCAGCGCGTCCACTTCCTGAGGCAGGATAGTGACGCGGCGACGCACTTCGTTGTTACGTACTTCTGAAATCAGCATCTCTTTACGGATCTGATTACGGTAGGTGGCGTAGCTGATGCCGTCATAGGCCAGACGGCTGCGCATCTGATCTAAAGACATATTGTTCTGCTTCGCGATGTTAGCGATCGCCTGATCGAGCTGCTCGTCAGTGACCTTCACACCCATTTTCTGCCCCATCTGCAGAACGATCTGATCCATGATCAGACGCTCCAGGATCTGGTGGCGCAGCGTGGCGTCATCCGGAAGCTGTTGACCGGCTTCGCCCGAATTGAGCTTCACCGATTTCATCAGACCGTCAACGTCACTTTCAAGCACGACGCCGTTGTTAACCACAGCAGCGACTTTATCAACAACCTGGGGGGCCGCGAAGCTGGTATTCGCAACCATAGCGACACCGAGCAGCAGCGTTTTCCAGTTCTTCATACTTTTTCCATTTCAATTAACCGCAAAGCGGATTACGTTGCAAATCAAGCACATTACAAGGAAGTACGGTATGGCAGAATATTCGAGCGCAGCATTTTCTGCGTACCCAGACCGTAGTTGGAACTCAGGCCGCGTAGCTCGAAGTTAAAGCCAATCACGTTATCGTATTTGCTCTGATTGTTGTTAGTATCCCAGCCGTTAAGCTTACGTTCGTAACCGACACGCAGCGCGTAACAGCAGGAGTTATATTGCAGACCCACCATCTGGTCAGCTGCTTTATGAGTGTTGGTGTCAAAGTAGTAAGCGCCAACGACTGACCAGCGATCGGCGATTGGCCAGCTTGCTGCACCACCGACCTGCGAAATACCGTCTTTATACTGTTCTCCATTGCCGTAGTTTGGCAATGTGGCCTGAATATATTCCGGGCTGGCATAACGATAGGTCAACTGCACCATACGGTCTTCATCCCGGCGATACTCAATGGCTGCTGTACTGTTGGCGATATTGTCGAGACGGGTGTCATATTGCACGCCACCGCGCAGACCCCAACGGTCGGTCATACGCCAGTAGGTGTCACCAGCCCAAATCAGCGAACCTGTCTTGTTATCTTTCTCCCACTTAATATTGTCATCGCCCGTGCGAGACTCGGTGAAATAGTAGATTTGACCAACAGAAACGTTAAAACGTTCAACGGCAGCATCATCATAAACGCGCGATGTGACCCCGGTCGTTACCTGGTTTGCCGAGGCGATGCGGTCAAGGCCACCGTAGGTACGGTCGCGGAACAGGCCGCTATAGTCAGACTGCAGTAACGAGGAGTCGTAGTTATTAATATTGCTCTGATCGCGATAAGGCACGTACAAATACTGCATACGTGGCTCCAGCGTCTGGGTATAGCCATCCGCCAGTAGACCCATATTGCGTTCGAAGATCAGCTTGCCGTCCATTTTGAACTGCGGAAGCGTACGGTTTACGGATTCTTCCAGGTGACCGGTATTGTTTGGATTCGCGTTGTAATCATCGATATTTTTCTGCTGATAGTGTGTCGCCATCAGCTTAGCTTCCGTGTTCAGACTTGCCCAGTCATTTGACCATGGCAGGTTGATTACGGGCTCCAGGTGAACGCGGGTGGCTTCCGGCATATTGGAATTTGTGTTTACAAAATGCACCGCCTGACCATAAATACGGGTGTCGAATGGACCCACGTCATTCTGGTACCAGTTAACGTCCAGTTGTGGCTCAGCGCCATAGGTACTCGCCGTTTGGCTATCAAATACCTGGAACTGCTTGCTTGTTACTGTCGCATCAAAGTTCTGCACCGCATAGCCTGCGCTGAAGATCTGCGTGGCATAACCGTCAGTACTCGAACCGTATTTTGACGAGAAATCGTTGAAGTAGTTCGGGTCACTCACCTTGGTGTAGTTGACGTTGAAACGCCAGACCTGATCCATCACACCGGAATGTTGCCAGAAATACATCCAGCGGTGTTTATTACCTTCGGTCGGATGCTCATCCTGGAAGACTTTATCCGACGGCAGGTAATCCAGCTCCATCAGACCTGCACCAGCGTGTGTCAGATAGCGGAACTCGTTCTCCCACATGATGTTGCCGCGCTTGTGGATATAGTGCGGCGTGATCGTCGCATCCATGTTTGGCGCGATGTTCCAGTAATACGGCAGGTAGAACTCAAAGTAGTTCGTGGTGCTGTATTTGGCATTTGGGATCAGGAAACCGGAGCGACGTTTGTCACCCACGGGAAGCTGCAGATAAGGGCTGTAGAATATGGGCACTGGACCCAGTTTGAAGCGGGCGTTCCAGATCTCTGCGACCTGTTCTTCGCGGTCATGGATAACCTCGCTTCCAACCACGCTCCAGGTATTTGAACCCGGCAGACACGACGTGAATGTACCATTTTCCAGGATCGTATAGCGGTTTTCGCCGCGCTGTTTCATCAGGTCTGCGTCACCGCGCCCCTGGCGACCCACCATCTGGTAATCACCTTCCCAGACGTTAGTATCTTTAGTATTCAGGTTTGACCAGGCTTTCGGACCTTTCAGGATGACCTGATTGTCGTCATAGTGCACATTACCCAGCGCATCCACCGTTCGTACCGGCTCGGCCGCACCTTCCGGCTGTTTCTGGTGCAATTGCACTTCATCTGCCTGCAGGCGGCTATTACCCTGGTTAATATCCACATTGCCCGTAAACGTGGCATTGTCAGGGTAAGTCCCTTTCGAACTGTCGGCAGTAATGGTTACCGGCAAGCTATTTGTATCGCCACTCACCAGTGGGCGATTATAACTTGGGACGCCAAGCATACACTGCGAGGCGAGATCGGCCGCCAGCCCCTGTTGACTATACAGGGCGGAGCCAATCATTGTGGCCAGAAGGGTGGGGATACGTTTTTTCATACGTTGTATTTTATTGTTCCGTCATCAGTGGCTACGGCTTACAAACGCTCAGAGACTATCTTACTCATCTGCGCAGTACCAGCGTTAATCCTGCCCGTTTGCGTGCCAGAGTGTTAGGCTCGCTATCGAATGACGAGTATGATAAAGCAAATTATAGGCGATGTCCTTCAATTGACCGTGACTTGAACACAGTGATGATGACGTTGCGTCGGCCAGGAATATGACTATCCGGGGAGTATATGCAGTATTGGGGTAAAATAATCGGCGTTGCGTTCGCCATCATCATGGGTGCCGGGTTCTGGGGGATTGTGCTTGGGCTTATTATCGGCCATATGTTTGATAAGGCGCGCAGCCGCAAAATGGCCTGGTTTGCCAATCAGCGCGAGCGTCAGTCACTCTTTTTCTCCACCACCTTTGAGGTCATGGGGCACTTAACCAAATCCAAAGGGCGCGTAACAGAAGCCGATATTCAGATTGCCAGCGTTTTTATGGATCGTATGAACCTGCACGGTGACTCCCGCCTGGAGGCGCAAAATGCGTTTCGCATCGGTAAATCGGATAACTATCCGCTTCGCGAAAAAATGCGTCAGTTCCGCAGCATCTGTTTTGGACGTTTTGATTTAATTCGGATGTTTCTGGAAATTCAAATCCAGGCGGCCTTCGCCGACGGTTCACTTCACCCTAATGAACGTGATGTGCTGTACGTCATTGCGGAAGAGCTGGGCATCTCCCGCATGCAGTTCGACCAGTTCCTGCGCATGATGCAGGGCGGGGCGCAGTTTGGCGGCGGCTATCACCAGCAGTCGTCCGGCGGGGCCTGGCAGCAGGCGCAGCGTGGACCGACGCTGGAAGATGCCTGCAACGTGCTTGGCGTAAAGCCCTCTGACGATCAGACCACGATTAAACGTGCCTATCGTAAGCTCATGAGCGAGCACCATCCGGACAAACTGGTCGCGAAAGGCCTGCCGCCAGAAATGATGGAGATGGCGAAGCAAAAAGCGCAGGAAATCCAGAAGGCGTACGAGCTCATTAAAGAGAAGAAAGGTTTCAAATAAGAAAAAGCCCGACGGTGTCGGGCTTTTTTTTAGAAGTCCACCGGGGCTTTAAACGTCATCGCGTTACCAAAGGCCGGATGGGTGATGGTGAGCGTCTGCGCGTGCAGCTGCAGACGTGGCGCTAAGGCCAGCGCTTCAGGCGGCGCGTAAAACCGGTCACCCAGAATCGGATGACCCAGGGCAAGCATATGCACACGCAGCTGGTGTGAGCGACCGGTAATCGGCTTAAGCAGGACGCGCGCGGTATTATCCGGCGCGTACTCCAGCACTTCATACTCGGTCTGCGCGGCCTTGCCGGTTTCGTAGCACACCTTCTGCTTTGGCCGGTTTGGCCAGTCGCAGATCAGCGGTAAATCCACCAGCCCTTCCGCCTGCGCGGGGTGACCCCAGACGCGGGCGACATACTGCTTTTTCGGCTCGCGCTCGCGGAACTGGCGCTTCAGCTCGCGTTCCGCCGCCTTATTCAGCGCCACCACAATCACGCCGCTGGTGGCCATGTCCAGGCGATGGACAGACTCCGCCTGAGGATAATCGCGCTGAATGCGCGTCATCACGCTGTCTTTGTGCTCATCCAGACGCCCCGGCACGGACAACAGCCCGCTGGGCTTGTTGACCACCATAATGTGTTCATCCTGATACAGAATGACCAGCCAGGGATCCTGCGGCGGATTGTACGGCTCCATCACCATCTTGCGCTCCGGTTACTGATGCGTCACAACGATAAGACGCAGGGCATCCAGACGCCAGCTAGCCTGGTTGAGGCTTTCCAGCACCTGCTGACGGTTGCTTTCAATCGCCGCCAGCTCGTCGTCACGGATGTTAGGGTTCACGGCCTTCAGCGCTTCCAGACGCGACAGCTCCGCAGACAGTTTCTCGTCGGCTTCCGCGCGTGCGACATCGATCAGCGCTCTGGCCGCTTTCTCAATCTGGGTTTCGCCCTGCTGCAGAATAGCGTGCACGTCCTGCTGGACCGCGTTAACCAGCTTGCTGCCGGTATGGCGGTTCACCGCGCTCAGCTGGCGGTTGAAGCTTTCGAACTCGACCTGTCCGGCCAGGTTCGTGCCGTTTTTATCCAGCAGCAGACGGACCGGCGTCGGCGGCAGGAAACGGGTGAGCTGCAGCTGCTTCGGCGCCTGTGCTTCCACAACGTAAATCAGCTCCAGCAGCAGCGTCCCCACCGGCAGCGCCTTGTTTTTCAGCAGGGAGATCGTGCTGCTGCCGGTATCGCCGGAGAGGATCAGATCCAGCCCATTGCGGATCAGCGGGTGTTCCCAGGTGATGAACTGGGCATCTTCACGGGACAACGCCACGTCACGCTCGAAGGTGATCGTACAGCCATCTTCCGGCAGGCCCGGGAAATCCGGTACCAGCATGTGATCGGACGGGGTCAGGACTATCAGGTTCTCGCCACGGTCGTCCTGGTTGATGCCGACAATGTCGAACAAGTTCATGGAGAAGCTGATCAGACTGGTGTCATCATCTTGCTCTTCAATACTCTCAGCAAGCGCCTGCGCTTTTTCACCGCCGTTGGAATGGATCTCCAGCAGGCGATCGCGACCCTGTTCCAGCTGCGCTTTCAGCGCGTCGTGCTTCTCGCGGCAGGACTTAATCAGACCGTCAAAGCCGTCGGTGTTTTCCGGCGCGGCCAGGTAGCCGATCAGATCGCCATGAACCTGATCGTAAATGGTGCGGCCCGTCGGGCAGGTATGTTCAAACGCGTCCAGACCTTCGTGGAACCAGCGTACCAGCACGGACTGCGCGGTTTTTTCCAGATACGGCACGTGGATCTGAATATCATGCGCCTGACCAATACGGTCCAGACGGCCGATACGCTGCTCCAGCAGATCCGGGTTAAACGGCAGATCGAACATCACCAGGTTGCTGGCGAACTGGAAGTTACGGCCTTCAGAGCCGATTTCCGAGCACAGCAGAACCTGCGCGCCGCTGTCCTCTTCGCCGAACCACGCCGCGGCGCGGTCGCGCTCGACGATGGACATGCCTTCGTGGAACACGGCGGCACGAATACCTTCGCGCTCGCGCAGGACCTGCTCCAGCTGAAGCGCGGTGGCCGCTTTGGCGCAGATCACCAGCACTTTCTGGGAGCGGTGCGCGGTCAGGTAGCCCATCAGCCACTCCACGCGCGGATCGAAGTTCCACCAGGTGCCGGTATCGCCTTCAAATTCCTGGTAGATTTGTTCCGGATAAAGCATGTCGCGGGCGCGCTCTTCCTGCGTTTTGCGCGCGCCCATAATGCCGGAGACTTTAATCGCCGTCTGATACTGCGTCGGCAGCGGTAACTTGATGGTGTGCAGCTCGCGTTTCGGGAAGCCTTTGACGCCGTTACGGGTGTTTCGGAACAGCACGCGGCTGGTGCCGTGGCGGTCCATCAGCATGTCGATCAGCTCTTTGCGCGCGGATTCCGCGTTGTCGCTCTCGCTGTTCGCGGCCTGCAAAAGCGGCTCGATATCCTGCTCGCCGATCAGATCGCTCAGGGTGTTGAGTTCGTCATTTGAAAGACGCTTGCCCGCCAGCAGCATGGCGACGGCATCCGCCACCGGACGGTAGTTATTCTGTTCTTCCACGAACTGCGCAAAGTCGTGGAAACGGTTTGGATCGAGCAGGCGAAGACGGGCGAAGTGGCTTTCCAGACCCAGCTGCTCCGGCGTTGCGGTCAGCAGCAGGACGCCAGGCACGCGTTCGGCAAGCTGCTCGATAGCCATATATTCGCGGCTCGGCGCATCTTCGCTCCAGACCAGGTGGTGCGCTTCGTCGACCACCATCAGATCCCATTCGGCATCGCACAGGTGCTCAAGACGCTGCTTGCTGCGGCGCACGAAGTCCAGAGAGCAAATCACCAGCTGTTCGGTTTCAAACGGGTTGTCCGCATCGTGCTGCGCTTCGGCGTAGCGTTCGTCATCGAACAGCGAGAAACGCAGGTTAAAGCGGCGCAGCATCTCAACCAGCCACTGGTGCTGCAGGGTTTCTGGCACCACAATCAGCACGCGTTCGGCGGCGCCGGAAAGCAGCTGTTGATGCAGGATCATGCCCGCTTCGATGGTTTTACCCAGACCCACTTCATCTGCCAGCAGCACGCGCGGCGCGTGACGACGGCCCACGTCATGGGCGATGTTCAGCTGGTGGGGGATCAGGCTGGTGCGCTGGCCGCGCAGGCCGCTCCACGGCATGCGGTACTGTTCACTCTGGAACTTACGCGCGCGATAGCGCAGCGAGAAGCGATCCATACGGTCGATTTGCCCGGCAAACAGGCGGTCCTGCGGCTTGCTGAACACCAGCTTGCTGTCGAGCAGCACTTCGCGCAGGATGACATTGGCCTCGTCGGTGTCCAGACGAGTCCCGATGTAGGCGAGCAGTCCATTCTCTTCTTTTACGTCTTCAATCTTGAGCTGCCAGCCGTCATGGCTGGTCACGGTGTCACCCGGATTAAACATCACGCGGGTGACAGGGGAGTCATTGCGAGCGTACAGACGGTTTTCACCGGTGGCTGGGAAGAGGAGGGTAACCATACGCGTATCAATTGCTACGACGGTTCCTAATCCAAGTTCGCTTTCTGTATCGCTGATCCAGCGTTGACCAAGTGTAAAAGGCATAGTTGTTCGGCTCTAATCTTTAATTGCAGGCAATAGTTCGACCCCCGTCAAAAAAGACGGTCATCGAAAAATGGGTCCGGGAATGGAAAGGGCGCTATGGTACTGGATGGCAGCCATTTCGTCACGCGTCAAAATAGGCCAAGTTGCCCTGTCACTAGTGTAGCAAAATCATCGTCGATGAAGGGCAAAATTCCGTCGGCAACCGGCTGAAGCTGACGCGTCAGATAGTGTTCGTAATCCAGCGGAGAACGCTGATAATCCACGGGTTCCGGGCCGCTAATGGTCCAGACGTATTTGATGGTTCCCCGGTTTTGATACTGCGGCGCGCGGCCGCGGCGGACGTTTTCTTCATCCGCGAGACGCGCGGCGCGTACGTGCGGAGGAACGTTACGCTGGTACTCCGCCAGCGGGCGGCGCAGGCGCTTGCGGTACACCAGCTGCGCGTCAAGTTCGCCCGCCATCAGGCTGGCTATCGTCTCGCGCACATAGTCCTGATAGGGCTCATGGCGGAACACCCGAAGATAGAGCGTCTGCTGGAACTGCTGCGCCAGCGGCGTCCAGTCGGTACGCACTGTCTCGAGCCCTTTAAAAACCATCCGCTGCGCGTCGCCTTCCTGAATCAGCCCGGCGTAGCGCTTCTTGCTGCCCTGATCGGTACCGCGAATGGTGGGCATTAAAAAGCGGGCGAAATGGGTTTCAAATTCCAGCTCCAGCGCGCTGGTTAACCGCGCTTTCTGCAGATGTTCCTGCCACCAGTCGTTCACGAAGGCGACCAGCGCTTTACCGATTTGCGCGGCGTCTTCTTCCGAATGCGCGCCCTTAAGCCATACAAAGGTGGAGTCGGTGTCGCCGTAGATGACGTCATAGCCCCGGGATTCAATCAGCGCTTTGGTCTGGCGCATGATCTCGTGCCCGCGCATGGTGATCGACGACGCCAGGCGCGGGTCAAAGAAGCGGCAGGCGCTGGTGCCCAGCACGCCGTAAAAGGCGTTCATGATGATTTTCAGCGCCTGTGATAGCGGCTTGTTACCGTGGCGCTTGGCCTCGTCGCGGCCGTGCCAGATGTTTCCCACAATGTCAGGCAGACAGTGTTTTTCCCGCGAGAAGCGTGCGCCGAGGAAGCCTTCGGTGCTGTGCTCATCATCCGGCTGGGCCAGGCCCTCAACCAGCCCGACGGGATCGATCAGGAAGGTGCGGATTATCGACGGGTACAGACTTTTGTAGTCCAGGACCAGAACGGAGTCATACAATCCTGGCCGGGAATCCATGACGTAGCCGCCGGGGCTGGCCTGCGGCGGCACCTCCCCGAGGTTAGGGGCGACATAACCTGCCCGGTGCATTCGGGGAAAGTAGAGATGGCTAAAGGCGGCAACCGAACCACCATGTCTGTCGACCGCCAGGCCGTTAACCGTCGCGCGCTCCAGCAGGAAGGGCATAATCTCGGTTCTGTGGAATATCTGCGTGACCAGCTCGCAGTCTTTCAGGTTATAGGTGGCGAGCGCGGGCTTGTCTTCGTTAAAGCGCCGGTCGATCTCGTCCATTCTGTCCCAGGGGTTATCGATGGATTTACCTTCGCCAAGCAGCTCCTGCGCCACTGCTTCAAGGGAGAAGGAAGAGAAGCTCCAGAAGGCGGATTTGAGCGCCTCGATGCCGTCGATAATCAGGCGGCCGTTCGCCTGTGCGAAGAAAACGCCGTTCTTAAAACCGTGTTCGCGCCATTCCAGCTCGCTGTTGCCGCGCCCGAGCATCAGCGGGATGCGGTAGCGCTCGGCGTGTTTTTGCAGCACGCGCAGGTCAAACTGCACCACGTTCCAGCCGATCAGAACATCGGGATCGTAGTCGGCAAACCACTGGTTAAGCTTCTCCAGCAGCTGCGGGCGGCTGTTGACGTACTCAAGCCGGAAATCCAGCGCGGAGGCATCACCATTCGGCGGCCCAAGCATATAGACAACCCGATCGCCGCAGCCTTCCAGGCCAATGCAGTACAGTTCGCCGTGACGGGTGGTTTCGATATCCAGGGAGACCCACTTCAGCGGTGGGCGGTAGTGCGGGTTCGGCTTCAGCCGAGCGTTAACGAGGCTGCCGCTATGCGCGGTGCCGTCGACCCAGACGGGGGCGGTAATAAACCGCTCCATCAGAAAGCGCTCCGGCGGGCGGATATCGGCTTCGTAGAGCGTCACGCCCGCCTCGCGGAGCAGTTTTTCATAGCGCATCAGCTGGCGATGGGCGCGACAGTAGAGGCCGTAAACCGGCTGGCGGTGGAAATCCTTCAGTTCAAGCGGGGTAATGCGCCAGCCGTTTTCGCCGCGCAGCAGCTGTTTCGCCTTCTCGACGTGGACTTCAGGAATAAAGGCCACGGATTCCTGCGGGGGCAGCGTCACCTGCAGCGGACCGTTGTCCGTCGCCAGCCAGAACGCGACCTCGGTGCCCTGAGGGGTATCCCGCCAGTGTCGGGTCAGTAAAAAACCTTCTTGCGCCTGCGCCACGCCGTTATCCCAGAAAACAAAACCAGGCCTGATTATAGCCTGGTTAAGATTTTAATGCTGGGTTTATATACAGCTTACTGCCCGTAGTAGGCCTTCGCGCCGTGCTTGCGCAGGTAATGCTTATCCAGCAGGGTTTGCTGCATATCCGGCAGCTGCGGTGCCAGCTGGCGACAGAAGATCCCCATATAGGCGATCTCTTCGAGCACGATGGCGTTATGCACCGCGTCCTCCGCGTTTTTCCCCCAGGCAAACGGGCCGTGGGAGTGCACCAGCACGCCGGGCATCTGCGCCGCGTCGATCCCCTGTTTTTCGAAGGTCTCAACGATCACGTTGCCGGTTTCCCACTCATACTCGCCGTTGATTTCTGCATCGGTCATCAGACGCGTGCAGGGGATGGTGCCGTAAAAGTAGTCCGCGTGGGTGGTACCGGTCGCCGGGATGGACTGGCCCGCCTGCGCCCAGATGGTGGCATGGCGCGAATGGGTATGCACGATGCCGCCGATGGTCGGGAATGACCGATAGAGCAGGCGGTGAGTGGGCGTATCGGAGGACGGTTTTTTGTTGCCTTCCACCACTTCGCCGGTCTCGAGGCTGACAACCACCATATCGTCTGCGGTCATCACCGTGTAATCCACGCCGGAAGGCTTAATCACGAACACGCCTTTTTCCCGATCAACGGCGCTGACGTTGCCCCAGGTCAGGGTCACCAGATTATGTTTCGGCAGCGCCAGGTTGGCTTCGAGCACCTGACGTTTGAGATCGTCTAACATAGTTGTCTCCTGCCGGATGGCGCTTCGCTTATCCGGCCTACGAAACCGTAGGCCCGGTAAACGCAGTGCCACCGGGCATTCAGGGCTTAGCGTTTTGAACCGTAATAGACTTCATTCCAGCGCAGCGCGTCTTTGAAGGCGGGCAGGCGGGTATCGTTATCAATCACGGTAAGCTCGATGTCGTGCAGCTCGGCGAACTGACGCATGTCGTTCAGATCCAGCGCGTGGCTGAACACCGTGTGGTGCGCGCCGCCGGCCAGGATCCAGGCCTCTGAGGCGGTTGGCAGGTCAGGCTGTGCTTTCCACAGGGCGTTGGCGACCGGCAGTTTCGGCAGAGAATGTGGCGTTTCAACCGCATCGACGCAGTTCACCAGCAGGCGGAAACGATCGCCAAGGTCGATCAGGCTGGCGTTGATGGCCGGGCCCGTGCGGGTGTTGAAGATCAGACGCGCCGGATCGGCTTTACCGCCGATGCCGAGGTACTGCACGTCGAGGATCGGTTTTTCCTCTACCGCGATGGAAGGACACACTTCCAGCATGTGCGAGCCGAGCACCAGGTCGTTGCCGTTTTCGAAGTGGTAGGTGTAGTCCTCCATAAAGGAGGTGCCGCCCTGCAGACCGGTCGACATCACCTTCATGATGCGAAGCAGAGCGGCAGTTTTCCAGTCGCCTTCGCCCGCAAAGCCGTAGCCCTGCTGCATCAGACGTTGTACCGCCAGACCCGGCAGCTGTTTCAGGCCGTGGAGATCTTCAAAGGTGGTGGTAAAGGCGTGGAAGCCGCCCTGTTCCAGGAAGCGCTTCATGCCCAGCTCGATGCGCGCCGCGTCCAGCACGTTCTGACGCTTGTCGCCGTTGATTTGTGCCGCAGGCGTCAGGCGGTAGCTGCTTTCGTACTCGTCCACCAGCGCGCTCACGTCGCCGTCGCTGATTTCATTCACCACCTGCACCAGGTCGCCCACGGCCCAGGTATTCACGGAGAAGCCGAACTTGATCTGCGCGGCCACTTTGTCGCCGTCGGTGACCGCCACTTCACGCATGTTGTCCCCGAAACGTACCACTTTCAGGTGGCGGGTGTCCTGTTTAGAGACCGCCTGACGCATCCAGGAGCCGATACGCTGTTGCGCCTTGCCATCCTGCCAGTGGCCGGTGACCACCGCGTGCTGCTGACGCATACGCGCGCCGATGAAGCCGAACTCGCGGCCGCCGTGCGCGGTCTGGTTCAGGTTCATAAAGTCCATGTCGATACTGTCCCACGGCAGGGAGGCGTTGAACTGGGTATGGAACTGCAGCAGCGGTTTGTTGAGGATAGACAGGCCGTTGATCCACATTTTGGCGGGAGAGAAGGTGTGCAGCCACACCACCAGGCCGGCGCATTTATCGTCGTAGTTGGCGTCGCGGCAGATGTGGGTAATTTCATCCGGCGTCGTGCCCAGCGGTTTCAGCACCAGTTTGCACGGCAGTTTGGCTTCCGCGTTCAGCGCGTTAACGACGTGCTCCGCATGTTTCGTCACCTGCTGCAGTGCTTCCGGTCCATACAGATGCTGGCTGCCAATCACAAACCACACTTCATAATTATTAAAAATGGTCATCATCGTGTCCTTAATGGGTCAGGGTTGCCGTAGTGTCCGCGGTGCTTTTGGCCGGGGCGGCGACAGGGAGATAGTGAAGTTCGGCGCTTTTTGCCCATTGCTGGTAGCGCTGATAAAGCTGTTCAAAGCGTTGTGCCTGTTGAGTACGCGGCTGGAGTGTGTTTTCGACGGCGCTCGCCATGTGCTGCTGCGCGGTCGGGATATCCGCATGAACGCCTGCGGCCACGGCGGCGAAAATCGCCGCGCCCAGCGCGCAGCACTGATCGGAGGCCACAATCTGCAGCGGACGGTTCAGCACGTCGCAGCAGGCCTGCATGATCACCGGGTTTTTACGGGCGATACCGCCCAGCGCCATCACGTTGTTCACGTCGATGCCCTGCTCGGTGAAGCACTCCATAATGGCGCGGGCACCAAAGGCGGTGGCGGCAATCAGTCCGCCGAACAGCGCAGGCGCGTCGGTCGCCAGGTTGAGATCCGCGATCACCCCTTTCAGACGCTGGTTGGCAAACGGCGTGCGGCGGCCGTTAAACCAGTCCAGCACCACCGGCAAATGTTCGAGAGACGGATTTTTGGCCCAGGCTTCGGTGAGCTGCGGCAGAAGCTGCTTTTTGCTCTCGGCTATCTGGGTTTTCAGTTCAGGATGCGCCGCCGCCAGCCGATCCAGCGGCCAGCCCAGCACGCGGCCAAACCAGGCGTAGATATCGCCAAACGCGGACTGACCGGCCTCCAGACCGATGAAGTCCGGCACCACGCTGCCGTCAACCTGGCCACAGATGCCTTTCACCGCGCGGTCGCCGACGGTGGCTTTATCCGCCGTCAGGATGTCGCAGGTGGAGGTCCCGATGACTTTGACCAGCGTGTTTGGCTGCGCGCCCGCGCCCACGGCGCCCATATGGCAATCAAACGCGCCGCCGGAGATCGCCACGTTCTGCGGCAGACCGAGACGCGTCGCCCACTCCTCACAGAGGGTGCCTACGGGAATATCGGCGGTAAAGGTGTCGGTAAACAGCGGGTATGTCAGGCTCTTGTTGATGATCGGGTCGAGCTCATCGAAGAACGCGACCGGAGGCAGGCCGCCCCAGCTTTCATGCCACAGGGATTTATGCCCGGCGCTGCAGCGACCGCGGCGTATATCCTGTGGACGCGTGGTGCCGGAGAGCAGGGCAGGCACCCAGTCGCACAGCTCAACCCATGACGCCGCAGCCTGCGCGACGGCGGCGTCGGCACGGGTGACGTGGAGGATCTTGGCCCAGAACCATTCGCTGGAATAAATTCCGCCGATGTAGCGCGAGTAGTCCGTTTTGCCCGGCTGATGGCACAGGCGGGTAATGGCTTCGGCCTCTTCCACGGCGGTATGGTCTTTCCACAGCACGAACATGGCGTTCGGGTTGTCGGCAAACTCAGGACGCAGCGCCAGCACGCGGCCTTCGGCATCCACAGGGGCCGGCGTGGAGCCGGTGCTGTCGACGCCAATGCCGACAATCTCAGCCCGCTGGGCGTCCGACAGTTCAGCCAGGACGGTTTTGATCGCCGCTTCCATCGACTCAATGTAGTCACGCGGGTGGTGGCGGAACTGGTTGTTTGGCGCATCGCAGTAGCGCCCCTCTTGCCAGCGCGGGTACCACTCAACGCTGGTTGCTATCTCCTGGCCGGACGTACAGTCCACTGCCAGCGCGCGAACCGAGTCGCTGCCAAAATCGAGGCCAATCGCAATTGCCATGGTGTTGCTCCATCGAAAAAAGAGGTATGGAAGAACATTAGAGACTGGGGACAAAAGTCGTCAGGCAGGATCCGCTAATCTTATGGACTAAATTGCTGTTACAACGGAAAGTGTGACGCCGTGCAAATATTCAATGTGGACATTTCTGCCGCACTTATAGACACTTTTGTTACTGCTTATCTACCTGCTCAGGCGGAGAAATCAGGGGGAAAGGCTGAAACATGGCGGATGTAAAAGCGGCGTGATGCTTTTTGGATCTTTTCGCGGGCCATTTTTAAGCTGCTTTTAATGATATGGACAATTGGTTTCCTTCAGGACCCTTGGGAGAACTGAATCTATGGCCGAAACGCAAAACGATCCCCTGCTGCCGGGATACTCGTTTAACGCGCACCTTGTGGCGGGACTGACCCCTATCGAGGCTGAGGGATATCTCGACTTTTACGTCGACCGACCGCTTGGGATGAAAGGATATATCCTCAACCTGACCGTGCGAGGGGAAGGGATCATCAAGAACGGTGACCAGCAGTTTGTCTGCCGCCCCGGCGATATCCTGCTGTTCCCGCCGGGGGAGATCCACCACTATGGCCGTCATCCGGATGCCAAAGAGTGGTATCACCAGTGGGTCTACTTCCGTCCGCGCGCCTACTGGCAGGAGTGGCTTTCCTGGCCGGCTATTTTTGCGCACACCGGTTTTTATCGCCCGGATGAGGTTCATCTGGCGCAGTTTCGCGAGCTTTTTGCGCAGATTATCGAGGCGGGACAGGCCGGTGGTCGTTACGCTGAACTGCTGGCGATTAACCTGCTCGAACAGCTGCTGCTGCGACGGATGGAGGCAATTAACGAGTCGCTTAACCCGCCGCTGGATAACCGCGTGCGCGACGCCTGCCAGTACATCAGCGACCACCTTGCTGACAGCCAGTTTGATATCGCCAGCGTTGCCCAGCACGTCTGCCTTTCGCCGTCGCGTCTGTCGCATCTGTTTCGCCAGCAGCTGGGCGTCAGCGTGTTGAGCTGGCGCGAGGACCAGCGGATCAGCCAGGCGAAGCTGCTGCTCAGCACCACCCGGATGCCCATCGCCACCGTGGGGCGCAACGTGGGCTTTGAGGATCAGCTCTATTTCTCCCGGGTATTTAAAAAATGTACCGGTGCCAGCCCGAGTGAATTCCGCGCGGGATGTGAATAAACGGTAAAAAAAGATAAACAAACAGGTGAATGCGGGAAGCAACCTGTAAACTATTCAGACAATTGTTGCCTTGACGCGGTGCGGGGCGCTAAGCAGAATCGCTGATTCGTTTTCTGACCGGAATAGTTATGCAGGCATTGCTGGAACATTTTATTACCCAGTCCGTTATGTACTCACTCATCGCCGTGGCGCTGGTGGCGTTTCTGGAGTCGCTGGCGCTGGTTGGGCTGATCCTGCCCGGCACCGTGATGATGGCGGGGCTTGGCGCGCTGATCGGCAGCGGCGAGGTCAATTTCTGGCAGGCGTGGCTGGCCGGGATTATCGGCTGCCTGCTGGGCGACTGGATCTCCTTCTGGCTGGGCTGGCGCTTTAAGAAGCCGCTGCACCGCTGGTCGTTTATGAAAAAGAACAAAGCCTTGCTGGATAAGACCGAGCATGCGCTGCACCAGCACAGCATGTTTACCATCCTCGTCGGCCGCTTCGTTGGGCCAACGCGTCCGCTGGTGCCGATGGTGGCGGGGATGCTGGATCTGCCCGTCGCGAAATTCGTGGTACCGAACATTATCGGCTGTGTCTTCTGGCCGCCGTTCTACTTCCTGCCGGGGATCCTCGCGGGTGCTGCCATTGATATTCCTGACGGTATGCAAAGCGGTGAGTTTAAGTGGTTGCTGCTGGGCACGGCTGTGCTACTGTGGCTGGCGGCATGGCTCTGCTGGCGGCTGTGGCGTAGCGGGAAAGCGAATATCGATCGCCTGACGCGCTACCTCCCGCGTACTCGCCTGCTCTGGCTTGCCCCGCTGACGCTGGGCGTGGCGGCGGTGGCGCTGGTGGCGCTGATTCGTCACCCGCTGATGCCGGTGTACGGTGAGATTTTATTGAAAGTGGTCAGTCGTTAAGGACTATTTCCCCTCTCCCCGTGGGAGAGGGCATCAGACCGCGCGAATGCCTAACAGTGAAGACGCCCCCGCTTGACCACTGAGCAGCTCTTCCGTCTTCCCATCCCACGCAATTCGCCCTTCAGCAACGACCACCGATCGCGGCGCAATCCGTGCGGCATCCTCAATACTGTGCGAAACCATCAGCATCGTCAGCTGCTGGCGTTGACAGACCTCCTGCACCAGGGCCAGCATCTCCTGACGCAGCGCGGGATCGAGCGCCGAGAACGGCTCATCCAGCAGCAGTATCGGCTGTTCGCGCACCAGACAACGCGCCAGCGCCACGCGCTGACGCTGGCCGCCGGAGAGCTCGCCCGGCAGCCTGTCGATAAACCCGGTGATCCCCATCTGTGCGGCAATGATCTCCAGCTTATGGCGCTGGTCATCGTTCAGCCTGAGTCCCGGGTGCATTCCCAGCGCGATGTTTTGCCGCACCGTCAGGTGGGTAAACAGGTTGTTTTCCTGAAACAGCATTGAGACAGGACGTTTTGCGGGCGGCGTGTGGGTATGATCCCGGTTATCTATGACGATCGATCCGCTTGCCGGCTGCAGAAAACCCGCAACCAGATTAAGCAGCGTGCTTTTTCCTGCGCCGCTTGGGCCAAGCACGGCGATCATCTCTCCCTGGCGCACGGAGAGCGTGAAGCGCATCGGCAGATGCTGATAAAGCCAGGTTACATCAGTCAGTTTTAACATCACGCCCCGGAAGTTTCTCGATAACGGTAAATAAGGCAAAGCACAGCAGCAGCAGTAACAGCGCGGTGACCGCGCCGTCCTGACTGCGGTAAGAGCCGATTTGCTGATAGAGCCAGTAGGGCAGCGTGCGGAAATCGTCATTGCCGAACAGCGCCACGACCCCAAAGTCTCCAATAGAGAGCACGCAGGCAAACGCCAGCGCCTGTGCCAGCGGACGTTTTAGCGCGCGCAGTTCGACCACCTTCAGCCGCTGCCAGCCCTGCATGCCCAGCGACTGGCACAGCAAACTGTAGCGGCTGTTGACGTCGCGCATCGGGTTTTCCAGCACCTTGAGCGCATAAGGGATGGCCATTAAGGCGTTGGTAAAGATCACGATGCCGTCGGCGCTTTCCGGCAGGCCGATGGTGCTGTTGAACAGCAAAAAGAAGCCCGTCGCCAGCACGATCCCCGGCATCGCCAGAATCAGCATGCCCGTCAGCTCCAGCATTTGTCCGGCTTTTTGCGCCTGGCGGGCGTAAAGCTCACGGCTGCTCCACAGCAGCATCATGGTCAGGATGACGCACAGTAATCCGGCAGCCAGCGCGATACGCAGCGAGGTCCAGGTGGCTTGCCAGAGGACGG
Organism: Enterobacter pseudoroggenkampii; assembly: GCF_026420145.1. Taxonomy (NCBI): domain Bacteria; kingdom Pseudomonadati; phylum Pseudomonadota; class Gammaproteobacteria; order Enterobacterales; family Enterobacteriaceae; genus Enterobacter; species Enterobacter pseudoroggenkampii. Next base: position 152,143 of record NZ_JAPMLV010000002.1, on the reverse strand, counting down.
GCTGTTGCAGGACAGACAGGAGATTGAGGTTCAGTCCGTCAACGATAACGGCCAGCAGCGGCGGCAACAGAAGCAGGAGTGCCAGCCCGATCAGGATAAAATCGCTGACGCGGCTGTGCAGGCTGTCCTGCGGATCGCGCCAGCCGGTTATTTGGTGACTGCCTGCAGGAATGGCTTTACTCAGCCGCTGGCTCAACAGGACCAGGGCAAGGCAGCATGTCATCTGGACTATCGCCAGCAGCGCGGCGCGACCGGGATCGTAGTCGTAACTCAGCGCCTGGTAAATCGCCAGCTCAATGGTGGTGGCCTGCGGCCCGCCGCCGAGCGACAGCACGGTGGCAAAGCTGGCAAAGCAGAGCATGAAGATTAATGCCGCCACGGGCGGGATCTGGCGGCGCAGCCACGGCCATTCGACAAAGCGGAAGAACGACACGCCGCGCATGCCGAGCTGGGCGGCAACCTGGCGCTGCTCGCCGGGAATGTTCTCCAGCGCCTGCAAGAAGAGGCGCGTTGCCATCGGCATATTGAAAAAGACGTGTGCCAGCAGGATGCCCTGCAGTCCGTAAGGCGAGAATGACCATTCCAGACCAAGCTGGCCGAACAGCGATGCCAGCCAGCCCTGGCGACCGTAAACGCTCAAAATGCCGAATACCGCCACCAGCACGGGCAGTATCAGCGTCATGGCGCACAGGCGCAGCAGGGCCTGCCTGCCGGGAAAACGCCGCCGATACAGGGCGCGCGCCAGAAAAATGGCCGGGATCACCGAGAGCAGGGCAGAAAGAAACGCCTGCCAGAAGGAGAACCGGATTACGTGCCAGAGGTAACTGTCGTGCCAGAGGGCGAGCAGATCGCTCTCTGGCGCGTTGAACCACAGTGCAAGAAAAGCCCCCAGGCTGACCACCACCATCACTATGGCGGCGAGCAGCCCGGGAAGTAGCCAGCCGGGAATCAACGGCTGACGGCGCGTTGCCATTCACTTACCCATGCGGCACGCTGCGCGGCGACCTGCTGCGGCGTAAACTCCAGCGAGGTTGTTGGTTTGGTCAGCTGCTCAAAACCTGCTGGCAGCGCAACGTTAGTGACCGGATACATCCAGTTGCCTGCGGGAATCGCATTCTGGAACGCCGGTGAAACCATGAACTTCAGGAACTTCTCGGCCAGCTCCGGCTGTTTGCTGGCGGCGGTACGCGCGGCCACTTCCACCTGCAGATAGTGCCCTTCAGCGAAATTCGCCGCAGCGTAGTTGTCTTTCTTCTCGGCGATGATGTGGTAGGCCGGAGAGGTGGTGTAGCTCAGCACCAGGTCGCTTTCACCTTTCAGGAACAGACCATAGGCTTCGCTCCAGCCCTTGGTCACGGTGACGGTTTTGGCGGCCAGCTTCTGCCACGCTTCCGGTGCTTTATCCCCGTAGACCTTTTGCATCCACAGCAGCAGACCGAGGCCCGGGGTGCTGGTCCGCGGATCTTCATAAATCACGCGCCATTTCTGGTCACTTTCCACCAGCTCTTTCAGACTCTTCGGCGGGTTTTTCAGCTTATTTTTGTCATAAACAAAAGCAAAGTAGCCGTAATCGAACGGCACAAAGGTGTCGTTCTTCCAGCCGCCAGGCACGTTAACGGCATCCGACGCGACGCCGCTTTTGGCAAACAGTTTGGTCTGCGAGGCGGCTTCCAGCAGGTTGTTATCCAGCCCGAGCACCACGTCAGCCTTGCTGTTTTTCCCTTCCATGCGCAGACGGTTGAGCAGCGAAACGCCATCTTCCAGCGCCACGAACTTCAGCTCGCAGTTGCAGTCGGCTTCAAAGGCTTTTTTGACCACCGGGCCCGGGCCCCAGTCGGCAGAGAAGGAGTCATAGGTGTAGACCGTCAGGACGGGCTTCGCAAAAGCAGGCAGCGCAAAAAGCGCCAGCAGGGGGAGAACTTTTTTTAACACTTTGCACCTCAAAGTTGAGTGGCAAAGGATTTTGAGCGACAGCCTCAAATCCCTTCGCCGGCGTTATCCGGATCAGGTTCGACGGGTATTATCTCAGCGCACATCTGTGATGCAGCACCCCGTTGAGAACGGCGCTATTGTAATGATTTGGTGAATATTACGAAAGCGTTATGGCTCCGGGGGCGCAAACCAGGCGGATTTAAAATCAAACCAGCCCAGGGTATTCATCCGCAGGCCGCGCATGCTGCGCTGGCCCTGGATCATCAGCCAGTGGTGGATCAACGGCACGATCGCCTGTTCGGCAAGTAACGCCTGGCACCACGCGGCTAAATTCATCTCGCCCGCGCGCCACAGGGCGGCGTCCTGCTGCCAGTCCCGTTCGATGCAGTGCTGGATCAGCGGGACTTCATACAGGTGCGAGAAGAGCGAGAAATCGAGCGGCAGGGTGAAGTTGGCGCTGTTAAGCCAGATATCACTGGTGATATCCCCCTGGTGCCATTCGTCATAGTCAACTTCCCTGACCTCCAGCGTTACTCCTTCGGCCGCCAGCAGTCGGGTCATGATTCTGGCGATAAAACGATGCTCCACGTGCTCGCGGTAGTAGGTCAGGGTGATGGACTCCAGCCCTGCGGGCTTGTCGCAGTGCGACGGGCGGGCGTGGTGCCAGCGCGGAAGCAGGCCGTACGCCGGGAACCAGTATGTCTGGTACTGCGCTTCCGCATGGTAGATCAGATTGGCAGGGGACAACACGTGGCTGATCCACTTGCGGACGGCCTGGTTTGCCCCGCGGTGGGTGCGGCGATCAAAGAGGAGATAGTAGCATCCCTCCTCCAGGCGACTCTCCACGGCTTTTTCTCCCGTGGTGGGGCCTTCAAGCGTCAGCCCGCAGCTCAGGTCTTCATTGAGATCCGGCAATACCCACACGTTGACTTCGTCGATCAGCGCCCGATAGCCAAAGTAGTCATCGAACGCGCGGATTTTCAGCTGGTTGCTGTTATTGCGGGACACGGAGTAGGGCCCGGTGCCAATCGGCAGGCTGGCAAAATTGTTCATCGATTCCCACTCGCCGGGCAAAATCATCGACGGCACGTAGCCCAGCAGCCAGGGAAGCCACTTATCCTGCTGCGACAGCTCGATGTCCAGCGTCCAGGCCGTGGGGGAGTGGATACGCGAAATATGCGAGTAGAGCGGCAGCCTTCGGACGCGTTCCAGAGAGGCGATGACGTCGTGCATCTCCAGCTCGCGACCATGGTGAAAGTGAATGCCGGGGCGTAAAAAGAAGCGCCAGTGAAGCGGAGAAAGTTGCTGCCAGTGGTGCGCGATATCCGCTTCCAGTTCCCCGTTTTCCTCATTTATCCGCGTCAGACCGCTGAAAATTTGCCGGGCCATATGGGTTTCTGAGCGACGTAAGGCCGTGCCGGGCAGCAGATTTTTCATTGGGCGATAGTAGAGCACCCGCAGGATGTGTCGTCCCTGACGAAAACTGCGTCCGAGATGGGAAACCAGCATCTGGCGCACGGCGGCTTTGTCGCCCACCAGCTGAACCAGCTGATCGATGCGGTCCTGCTCGAGCAGGTCTTCCGCGCGCTGCTGCTGCAACGCCAGCCCGGTATAGAGAAAGGTCAACCGCGAACGTTTGCCGCGTCCCGCCTCAGCTTCCCAACTTAACCAACCCTGCTGCTGCATGGTGTTGAGCAGCGTACGCATATGACGGCGGGAACAGCTAAGCAGGTCAGCCAGCTCGTTGAGCGTGGTCTCCTGCGATTGCCCCTCGCAGCACTGCCAGAGGCGGATAAACTGTTGTTGCAGACGACCGGAAGGCATAAAAGGGGAACTCCTGACAAAAAACCAGCAATTTATTTATCCCTATATTAGGCCAATAATTCTCCTCGATGAAGTGAGGAGGTAAATTATGAAGAGGTCTACCGCACGTCAGTTTTATCAGCAGTACTTTTCAGCGACAAAAGGATCGTCCTGGCTGGCCCGCCAGTGTGCAGAGCAACGGCTGAAAACGTTAGAAGAATTGATGCAGTGGGACGTTACAACACCGACCTCTTCCCGCTAACTCGCCTCGATCATGTGTGACTGAGTATTGGTGCTTATCACCCGCCAGCAAAATGTTTTTGCTGGCTTTTTTCGTTTATTCTTTCACCCGATTTTGATTCGCTTTCACAAGGACTTGCGCATGCTGTGGTTGATGACGATGGGGCGACGCCTGAACGGCGTGTATGCCGCTTTTATGCTGGTGGCCTTTATGATGGGCGTGGCGGGGGCGTTGCAGGCGCCGACGCTGAGCCTGTTTCTCAGCCGCGAGGTGGGGGCACAGCCGTTTTGGGTCGGCCTGTTTTATACCGTTAACGCCATTGCCGGGATCCTGGTCAGCCTCGCGCTGGCGAAACGATCGGACAGCCAGGGCGATCGCCGCAGGCTGATCCTCTTTTGCTGCACCATGGCGGTGGGCAATGCGCTGCTCTTCGCCTTTAACCGTCATTATCTGACGCTCATTACCTTCGGCGTGCTGCTGGCGTCACTGGCGAACACCGCCATGCCGCAGCTGTTCGCGCTGGCCCGTGAATATGCGGATAACTCGGCGCGGGAAGTGGTGATGTTCAGCTCGGTGATGCGTGCCCAGCTCTCGCTGGCGTGGGTCATTGGCCCGCCGCTGGCCTTCATGCTGGCGTTGAACTACGGCTTTACCACCATGTTCTCCATCGCCGCCGGGATTTTTGTCATCAGCCTGGCATTGATTGCCTTCGCGCTGCCGTCCGTGGCGCGCGTTGAACAGGCAACGGATAAACCTGTCACCGAGGTGAGCGGCTGGCAGGATAAAAACGTTCGCATGCTGTTTATTGCCTCCACGCTGATGTGGACCTGCAACACGATGTACATTATCGATATGCCGCTGTGGATCAGCAGCGATCTGGGTTTACCGGACAAACTCGCGGGGATCTTAATGGGAACCGCTGCCGGGCTGGAGATTCCGGCGATGATTCTGGCGGGTTACTACGTTAAGCGCTTTGGAAAGCGTCGGATGATGATCGTTGCCGTGGCGGCCGGAGTGGTGTTCTACGCGGGGCTGATCCTTTTCCATTCGCGTGAAGCGTTGCTGGCGCTGCAGCTGTTTAACGCCGTGTTTATCGGGATTGTTGCCGGGATCGGCATGCTCTGGTTTCAGGATCTCATGCCCGGTCGTGCCGGCTCGGCGACCACGCTTTTTACCAACAGTATTTCAACCGGGGTGATTCTGGCAGGCGTGATTCAGGGGGCGCTGGCGCAAAGCTATGGGCATGCGTCTGTCTACTGGATGATTGCGGCGCTCTCTGTCGTGACGCTTCTGCTGACCTGCCGCGTAAAAGACGTGTGATCGGATGAATGAAACGGAGCCCGGGAACGCCGGGCTCTGCGAACCGTATTATTCTGAACACTGATACTTACGCTGCGCGCGTAGCGTCAGGTACATATGAACGAGGCCCATGAAACCGTGTGCCCAGAAATATGTCTCAACAAAGACCGTCAGAAATTTATGCAAATTTAAGGCGGATTCTGTGACGGACGAAACGGGTCCGAGCGTGGCGTTCAGCACGAACCAGGCCGCGCCGCAGAGTGCAACGCCCAGCAGCGCCAGCACGCCCAAACCTTGCACCGTTGCCGCCATACCGCCGGCATGCGCGTCAGGAAGCTGGCGCTGCGTGAGGGTGCGAATATCGTCAACGATTCCGCGAAAATCCAGCGCCAGCCAGGCGAAGTAATATTTAAATCCGCGCTGGGTTAACATCCATGCCATCATGGCAATGCCACAAAAAATTAAACCAAACCCGGAAATAATATGCATCCAGGTGACAATTCCGTTCAGCCCGGAGTCGTGGAGGGCTTCACTTTCGGTGAAATTAGAATTGATGATCTGGACCAGCACCAGAACGGCCACAAGAATGTGCAGTACGCGAAAAAAGGGTGTTTCTTTATGGGGAAGCGTATTGCGTAGCGTTGGGTTCATCGCTTTTTACCTCAATAATGAGAGAGCTGATGCGATGCAGTGTGACGCAGATTAATTAACGAAACCTTAACGGTGGGTTGCGTCACACTGTATTTATGCGTTCCGATTAGCGAGCAGGATCAATATGCGTCATCACGTTCAGCACATTGAATTTTTGCATCACGTTGTTTCTGGCATTGACGGCAATCTGATGCCCTTCTTTTACGCTTAATTCGCCGTTAACTTCCAGATGGACATCGACAAGGGCTAAATCGCCCATTTTACGGGTTTTTAAATCATGGAGTCCGGTAACACCCTCGGTTGAGAGAAGACACATTTTGATATCGTGCTCCAGCTCGGGTTCAAGCGAACGGTCCATCAGGTCGTGCAGGGCATCGGCAGAGAATTTGTAACCCATATGGGCGATAAATATCCCAACAATCAGGGCCGCAATCAGGTCCATCGCGTGAAAACCCACTAAATTCCCGGCAATACCGATGGCGACAACCACTGACGAGGCTGCGTCAGAGCGGGCATGCCAGGCATTGGCTATCAGCAGAGAGGACTGAATACGTTTTCCCGTGGCATACATGTATCTGAAAAGGCTTTCCTTCACCACCAGCGCCAGTATCGCCACCCACAGAGCGGCCCCTTTCACTAGCTGATGCGTCTCGGGGTGAAGCAGTTTATTCCCTGCGGACCAGAGCATTCCGACTCCCACAAGCAGCAGAATAGCGCCAATAATGAGCTTTGCACCGTTTTCGAAACGCAGATGACCGTAATGATGATCGATATCAGAGGCTTTCTGACTCTTTTTATTTGCAATCAGAACGACAAAGTCAGAGGATAAATCGGAAAGAGAATGAATCCCATCAGAAATTAATCCCTGTGATCCGGAGAATATTCCTGCAACTATCTGAAAGCCGGTGAGTAAACTATTTGTTATCACGCTCACTATTGTGCATTTTTGTATTTCATGAGAACGGAGATGAGACTCATTGCTATTTTTCTTTTCCATGATAAGTTCCGCTACCAGCTGATTGAGCGATTATTCTGCTCAGGGAACATTAAATTGACATTAAATATAACGTTATTATTGGCTGGGTTTGCGAAGTATTTACAGATGGAAGATTGGCATTGGGATAAAACACGGCCTGCAGAGTACACTGCAGGCCGGAGGATTATTTCATAAATGCGGGTTGTTTTTGTTCGTACGTGGCAATCGCCGCTTCGTGCTGGAGAGTTAAACCAATGCTATCCAGACCGTTCAGCATGCAGTGACGGCGGAAGGCATCAATGCTGAAGCTGTAGGTCTTATCCCCGGCTTTCACCACTTCGGCTTCCAGATCCACTTCAAACGAAATGCCCGGATTCGCCTTAACCAGCGCGAACAATTCGTCGACCTGTTCATCGCTCAGCGTCACCGGCAGAAGCTGGTTGTTGAAGCTGTTGCCGTAGAAGATATCCGCGAAGCTTGGGGCAATGACCACCTTAAAGCCGTAGTCGGTGAGCGCCCACGGCGCGTGTTCACGGGATGAGCCGCAGCCAAAGTTTTCCCGCGCCAGCAAAATGGAGGCGCCTTTGTATTCCGGGAAGTTCAACACGAATTCCGGATTAGGCACTTCGCCCTTATCGTCGAGGAAACGCCAGTCGTTAAACAGGTGCGCGCCGAAACCGGTACGCGTCACCTTCTGCAGAAATTGTTTTGGAATAATAGCGTCAGTATCGACGTTAGCGGCGTCCAGCGGGACAACCCGGCCCGTATGTTGGGTAAATTTCTCTGCCATGATTGTCTCCTTATTTCAGGCTGCGAATATCGGCGAAATGGCCGGTGACTGCCGCAGCGGCGGCCATTGCCGGGCTGACCAGATGGGTGCGACCGCCGCGGCCCTGACGACCTTCAAAGTTACGGTTACTGGTGGAGGCGCAGCGCTCACCCGGATTCAGGCGGTCATTGTTCATCGCCAGACACATGGAGCAGCCAGGCAGACGCCACTCGAAGCCCGCTTCGATAAAGATCTTATCCAGACCTTCGGCTTCCGCCTGGGCCTTCACCGGACCGGAGCCAGGAACCACCAGCGCCTGCACGCCTGGTGCCACTTTACGACCTTTGGCAATTTCGGCGGCGGCACGCAAATCTTCGATACGGGAGTTGGTGCAGGAGCCGATAAACACTTTATCAATGGCGACATCGGTCAACGGCACGCCGGGCTTCAGCCCCATATAGGCCAGCGCTTTTTCCGCACTGGCGCGCTCGACCGGATCGGCGAAGGAGGCCGGGTCAGGGATGCTGTCGTTGACGGAAATCACCTGACCCGGGTTGGTGCCCCAGGTCACCTGAGGCGCAATCTCTTCTGCCTGCAGCGTGACAACGGTATCAAACGTTGCCCCATCGTCGGTTGTCAGGGTTTTCCAGTAGGCTACCGCGTCGTCAAAATCCTGACCTTTCGGCGCGTGCAGACGACCCTTCACATAGTTGAAGGTGGTTTCGTCCGGCGCGACCAGCCCGGCTTTTGCGCCCATCTCAATGGCCATGTTGCACAGGGTCATGCGACCTTCCATACTCAGTGCCTGAATAGCGTCGCCGCAGAACTCAACGACGTGGCCGGTACCGCCTGCGCTGCCGGTTTTACCGATGATGGCCAGCACGATGTCTTTCGCGGTAATGCCAGGTGCCGCTTTACCCTTCACCTCAATCTTCATGGTTTTGGCGCGGCCCTGCTTCAGGGTCTGCGTTGCCAGCACATGTTCCACTTCGGACGTGCCAATCCCGAATGCCAGAGCGCCAAACGCGCCGTGGGTCGCGGTATGGGAGTCACCGCAGACGATGGTCATGCCCGGCAGGGTGATCCCTTGCTCAGGCCCCATCACGTGGACGATGCCCTGATACGGATGGTTCAGGTCGTACAGCTCAACGCCAAATTCATTGCAGTTCTTAATCAGCTCCTGCATCTGGATACGGGCCATCTCACCCGAGGCGTTAATGTCTTTGGTCTGGGTGGAAACGTTGTGATCCATCGTCGCGAAGGTTTTACCCGGCTGACGTACCGGACGCTTGTGCGCGCGCAGGCCGTCAAATGCCTGAGGTGAGGTCACTTCGTGTACCAGATGACGGTCAATGTACAGCAGCGGGGTTTCGTTTGGTGCCTCGTAAACAACGTGCGCATCGAACAACTTTTCATATAACGTCTTAGCCATGATTACACCCCTTCAGCGACATAGCGGGCAATGATGTCGCCCATTTCATCGGTACTGACTGCCGCCGTGCCGCGTGCTAAATCGCCGGTACGGACGCCTTCTTCTAACGCCCGGTTAATGGCGTTCTCAATTGCGGTTGCCGCATCGCCTGCATCCAGGCTGTAGCGCAGCAGCAGGGCCAGAGAGAGGATCTGGGCGATCGGGTTGGCAATGTTCTTGCCTGCGATATCCGGCGCGGAGCCGCCCGCAGGCTCATACAGGCCAAAGCCTTCTTCATTCAGGCTTGCAGATGGCAGCATTCCCATGGAGCCGGTGATCATCGCGCACTCGTCAGAGAGAATATCGCCGAACAGGTTGGAGCACAGCAGCACGTCAAACTGGGACGGATCCTTAATCAGCTGCATGGTCGCGTTGTCGATGTACATGTGCGACAGCGCAACGTCCGGGTACTGCTTAGCGACTTCACTCACAATCTCGCGCCACAAAATGGAGGACTGCAGCACGTTCGCTTTATCAATGGAGGTCACCTTATGGCGGCGTTTGCGCGCCGACTCGAACGCGATGTGAGCGATACGTTCGATTTCGAAACGGTGATACACCTCGGTGTCGAACGCTTTCTCGTGTTGTCCGCTGCCTTCGCGCCCTTTTGGTTGACCAAAGTAGATCCCGCCGGTCAGTTCACGCACGCAGAGAATGTCGAAACCGTTGGCGGCGATATCCGCGCGCAGCGGGCAGAACTCTTCCAGACCCTGATACAGCTTCGCCGGACGCAGGTTGCTGAACAGCTTGAAATGTTTACGCAGCGGCAGCAGCGCGCCGCGCTCTGGCTGCTCTGCTGGCGGCAGGTGTTCCCATTTTGGGCCACCGACGGAACCAAACAGCACGGCATCGGCATTTTCGCAGCCTTCCACGGTCGCTTTCGGCAGTGGCGTCCCGTGGTTATCAATCGCAATACCGCCCACGTCGTAGTGGCTGGTGGTGATTTTCATCGCAAAACGCACGCGAACGGCTTCCAGTACTTTCAGCGCCTGTGCCATCACTTCCGGACCAATACCGTCGCCCGGTAACACAGCAATATGGTAATTCTTCGACATTACACGGTTTCCTTGTTGTTCTCTTTATTCTGAGCTTTGCGTTGCAACTCTTTTTCGACTTCGGCGGCGCGCCAGATGTTGTTCAGAACATGCACCATCGCTTTCGCGGAGGATTCAACGATATCGGTCGCCAGGCCCACGCCATGGAAGCGGCGGCCATTGTGGGTAACAACAATGTCGACCTGACCCAGTGCATCTTTGCCGTGGCCCTTGGCCGTCAGGTCATACTTCACCAGCTCCACGTCGTACTCGGTGACGCGGTTAATCGCCTGGTAGATGGCATCGACAGGGCCGTTACCGTTCGCGGCCTCTGCTTTAATTTCATCACCGCAGGCCAGCTTGACCGAGGCGGTGGCGATGTTGCTGGAGCCGGACTGCACGTTGAAGTAATCCAGACGGAAGTGCTCTGGCTCTTCCTGCTGCTTGTTAATAAAGGCCAGCGCTTCCAGGTCGTAGTCGAACACCTGACCTTTTTTGTCGGCCAGCTTCAGGAACGCGTCGTACAGCTGATCCATGTTGTAATCGCTGTCCTTATAGCCCATCTCTTCCATACGGTGTTTAACCGCCGCGCGACCGGAACGGGAGGTCAGGTTCAGCTGCACCTGGTTCAGGCCGATGGATTCCGGGGTCATGATTTCGTAGTTTTCGCGGTTCTTCAGGACGCCATCCTGGTGAATACCGGAGGAGTGCGCGAAGGCGCCAGTGCCGACAATCGCTTTGTTAGCCGGAATGGGCATGTTGCAAATCTGGCTGACGGTCTGGCTGGTGCGCCAGATTTCGTTGTGATTGATGCGGGTATGCACGTCCATGATGTCTTTGCGCACTTTGATCGCCATGATCACTTCTTCCAGCGAACAGTTGCCCGCGCGTTCGCCGATACCGTTCATCGCACCTTCTACCTGACGCGCACCGGCGTGGACGGCGGCGATGGCATTACCCACGGCCAGACCCAAATCATCGTGGGTGTGGACGGAGATAATTGCCTTATCAATATTGGGTACGCGGTCGTACAGTCCGGTAATGATGTTGGAGAACTCAAACGGCATGGTGTAGCCGACGGTGTCAGGGATGTTGATGGTTTTCGCACCCGCGTTGATGGCGGCTTCCACGACGCGCGCCAGGTCTTCGATTGGCGTACGGCCCGCATCTTCACAGGAGAATTCAACGTCATCGGTGTAGTTGCGTGCGCGTTTCACCATATACACCGCGCGCTCAATCACTTCATCCAGCGTGCTGCGCAGCTTGGTGGCGATGTGCATAGGTGAGGTTGCAATAAAGGTGTGGATACGGAACGCTTCGGCCACTTTCAATGACTCGGCAGCAACGTCGATGTCTTTCTCTACGCAGCGCGCCAGGGCGCAAACGCGGCTGTTTTTAATGGTGCGGGCGATAGTCTGGACGGATTCGAAATCACCCGGAGACGAGACCGGGAAACCGACCTCCATCACGTCGACACCCATACGTTCGAGAGCCAGCGCGATCTGCAGTTTCTCTTTTACACTCAGGCTTGCCTGCAATGCCTGTTCACCGTCACGTAAAGTAGTATCGAAAATAATGACTTGCTGGCTCATGGGTTAGGTCCTTGTCAGTCTTAGGGCGCCTTGCTACGAGCATAAAAAAACCCGCGCAGTGGCGCGGGTTTTTAGTCTTACTGGTGACGATTCAACGCTGAATTTCGCCCGCCAGTCTACCGCGCACAGTGAATGCGTTTAGTAGTAGTAGACCGGTGAAACGAATGGTGCGAATCATGAATCGTGCTCCGTTAAATTCAATATGCTTTTAGTGGTACTGGATACGGCCGTTCATGTCAACCCCTGACGATGAAAACGGGCCCGACAGACGGAATCAGCAGGGTATTCACTTTAGCTAATTGTGCTGGTTTTAGCTTTCGCGACCCGACTAATTGTCTAATTTTGGACTTAAGAAAAGAGTTGCAGAAACAAATAAATATAATTGTTTAAAAATGAGTGAAATGTCCTGAAGAGAATGCGTTGTGATTAAAAGGTTTTAATATCATTAAGTTATAAATGCAGTGAATCTGTTCCATAATGCTGAAAAGCGAACAGATATAACAGGTTGTTAACTAACTGTAGGGCGATAGCAATAACAGTTTAATAATACTTAAGTCATCATTAACCTGATGGCAATTGTATATTTGTTTGGTTTATGGTTTCATTCAAATCCTAAAGTCAAACATATCATTTGCGCTCATTAATTTTCGTTATTATAGAGTCTTTATATATTCCGAATTTTAAATAATTCTCTTTTGCTGATCGTATTTGCATGGTAAATCATATTTTCGAGATGATTACCGTACGTGAGCAAAGGGAGTGTAGCGTGACAGTGGAGTCAGAAGTGTCAGAAAATAATATTAAAAAACCTCAAGCTACTGATGGGATTAAACCGCAGTTACGCACGGTGGATCTTAATCTTCTGACGGTGTTTGATGCTGTCATGCAGGAACAGAATATTACCCGCGCGGCCCAGGCCTTGGGGATGTCACAACCTGCTGTGAGTAATGCCGTTGCCAGGCTTAAGGTCATGTTTAACGACGAATTGTTTGTTCGTTACGGAAGAGGGATCCAGCCTACGGCGCGCGCATTCCAGCTGTTCGGCTCCATCCGCCAGGCGTTGCAGTTGGTACAAAACGAGCTGCCGGGCTCGGGCTTTGAACCCTTAAGCAGCGAGCGCGTATTCCATCTTTGCGTCTGTAGCCCATTAGATAATTATTTAACGTCGATTATTTATAATAAAGTTGAAGAGATCGCACCAAATATCAATCTGGTTTTTAAATCATCCCTGAATCAAAACACGGAACATCAGTTACGCTATCAGGAGATCGAATTCGTTCTGGGGTATGAAGAGTTCCGTCGTCCAGAATTTTCCTGTGTGCCGCTGTTTAAAGATGAAATGGTTCTGGTCGCCAGTAAAAAACATCCGCGCCTGAATTCTCCGCTGCTAGAAAGCGATGTTTATAACGAGCAGCACGCCGTTGTTGCACTCGACAGATATGCTTCCTTTAGCCTGCCGTGGTATGACACTGCGGATAAACAGTCGAGCGTGGCCTATCAGGGCATGGCCATGGTTAGCGTATTAAACGTGGTCTCCCAGACGCAACTGGTGGCGATTGCGCCGCGCTGGCTGGCAGAAGAGTTTTCTGACCCGTTAAACCTGCAAATTTTACCTCTGCCGCTCAAGCTAAATAGCCGTACCTGTTATCTTTCCTGGCATGAAGCGGCGGGTCGGGATAAAGGGCATCAGTGGATGGAAGAGTTGCTGGTTGGCATCTGTCGCCGGTAAGCGCATCAGGATAAATCGCATCGGTTTATGTGATTTATCCTGAGTTCTTTTAGATAATTGCTATTTTATTCTGTGGTGCTTTTTTTCGGGCTGCTCTCCGGCACGCAAAAATAGATGATTTCCTGCATTGTCGCGCTTTTCAGCGATGATTTATCACCCCATCCTCTATTCCCAGAGGAATTAACCATATCTCCTGTTAACGCCTGCTTTTTCTGCTTTACGCGCCGTTTATCTACCCGGGTTTGCTAATTGCCTGCCTCATAACGAGCGGTTAAGGTAAAGAACACTCTGCAAAATATAAGATTGGTTTATCCCAATCGTAAGACGGTGCGGAAATGAATTCGGCAGTCCGTCTATAACAAAATGCCTGGAGGCAAAGCATGGAGATGTTGTCTGGCGCGGAAATGGTCGTTCGGTCGCTGATCGATCAGGGCGTAAAGCAAGTGTTCGGCTACCCTGGCGGTGCGGTCCTCGATATTTATGATGCGCTGCATACGGTAGGGGGCATTGACCATGTTCTGGTACGTCACGAGCAGGCGGCGGTGCACATGGCTGACGGCCTGGCGCGTGCGACGGGTGAAGTGGGCGTGGTGTTAGTCACGTCCGGCCCCGGCGCGACAAACGCCATTACCGGCATTGCGACGGCCTATATGGACTCTATCCCGCTGGTGATCCTCTCCGGGCAGGTGGCAACCTCACTGATTGGCTACGATGCTTTTCAGGAGTGCGACATGGTCGGGATTTCGCGTCCCGTTGTGAAGCACAGCTTCCTGGTCAAGCAAACAGAAGACATTCCCGGCGTACTGAAAAAAGCCTTCTGGCTGGCAGCAAGCGGACGCCCGGGACCGGTGGTGGTCGATCTGCCTAAAGATATCCTGAACCCGGCAAACAAGCTGCCTTATGTCTGGCCGGAATCGGTCAGCATGCGCTCTTATAACCCAACAACGCAGGGGCATAAAGGTCAGATCAAGCGGGCATTGCAAACGCTGCTGGCAGCCAAAAAACCGGTGGTCTATGTCGGTGGCGGGGCGATCAACTCTGCCTGCGAAGTCCAGCTCCGTGAACTGATTGAAAAACTTAACCTGCCAGTTGCATCGTCATTGATGGGGCTGGGGGCATTCCCTGCCACCCATCGTCAGGCGCTGGGGATGCTGGGTATGCACGGTACCTATGAAGCCAACATGACGATGCATCATTCCGATGTCATCTTTGCCGTCGGCGTGCGCTTTGACGATCGCACCACCAACAACCTGGCAAAGTATTGCCCGAACGCCACCGTGCTGCACATTGATATCGATCCTACGTCAATTTCAAAAACAGTGGCGGCTGATGTGCCGATCGTCGGTGATGCTCGTCAGGTTCTGGAGCAAATGCTGGACCTGCTGACCCAGGAGAGTGCAACCCAGCCGCTGGATGAGATCCGCGACTGGTGGCAGCAGATTGAACAGTGGCGCGCGCGTCAGTGCCTGAAATATGACACGCAAAGCGAAAGCAATAAGCCGCAGGCGGTCATCGAAGCGGTGTGGCGACTGACGAAAGGTGAAGCGTACGTAACCTCAGACGTAGGGCAGCACCAGATGTTTGCCGCCCTGTATTACCCGTTTGATAAACCGCGACACTGGATCAACTCCGGTGGTTTAGGAACCATGGGCTTTGGTCTGCCTGCCGCGCTGGGCGTGAAGCTGGCGTTGCCGAATGAAACCGTCGTCTGCGTGACCGGTGATGGCAGTATTCAGATGAACATTCAGGAGCTGTCTACCGCGCTGCAATATGAACTGCCGGTACTGGTGCTGAACCTGAATAACGGGTATCTCGGTATGGTGAAGCAGTGGCAGGATATGATCTACTCTGGCCGTCATTCTCAGTCATACATGAAATCGCTGCCGGACTTTGTTCGTCTTGCTGAAGCTTACGGCCATGTAGGCATGCGGGTAACCGATCCGGCTGAGCTGGAAGCGAAGCTCGCGCAAGCGCTTGAGCACGTTAAAAACAACCGCCTCGTCTTTATGGATGTGATTGTTGATGGGACCGAACACGTTTATCCGATGCATATTCGTGGTGGTGGTATGGATGAAATGTGGTTAAGCAAAACGGAGAGAACCTGATATGCGCCGGATATTATCTGTTTTACTGGAAAACGAGTCTGGCGCACTGTCGCGCGTCATTGGTCTTTTTGCGCAGCGCGGCTATAACATTGAAAGCCTGACCGTTGCCCCGACGGAAGACCCGACGCTGTCGCGCATGACGATCCAAACCGTCGGCGATGCCAAAGTGCTTGAGCAGATTGAGAAACAGCTGCATAAGCTGGTTGATGTGCTGCGCGTGAGCGAGCTGGGGCAGGGGGCCTACGTTGAACGAGAGGTCATGCTGGTGAAAATCCAGGCCAGCGGCTACGGGCGTGAAGAAGTTAAACGCAATGCGGATATTTTCCGCGGACAGATTATTGACGTCACCCCTTCTCTTTATACGGTTCAGCTGGTTGGGACAAGCGACAAGCTGGATGCTTTCCTGGCGTCAGTGCGGGATGTCGCAAAAATTGTCGAGGTCGCGAGATCGGGTGTAGTCGGTCTGTCACGCGGCGAGAAAATCATGCGTTAGTTGTCAAAAAGGTTCGCCTCTTTCTGCCCGGTCACCAAAGCCGGGCTTTTTTTTGCGTAATCAGCCGACAACGCAGATAAAAGCGGTTGCCGCGAAGGCTTTTCTGCGTTTAGATGTTAAAAGATTTAACCATAACCTTGACAGGGCCATGGACTCTTTTCTTTTTTTAAGGGGCAATTGTGAAACTGGATGAAATCGCCCGGCTAGCCGGCGTGTCACGAACAACGGCCAGCTATGTGATTAACGGTAAAGCAAAGCAGTACCGTGTTAGCGACAAGACCGTTGAAAAAGTTATGGCGGTGGTTCGTGAGCATAACTACCATCCGAATGCTGTCGCAGCCGGTCTGCGTGCCGGGCGTACCCGCTCTATTGGTCTGGTGATCCCTGACCTGGAAAACACCAGCTATACCCGTATCGCCAACTATCTTGAACGTCAGGCGCGTCAGCGCGGCTATCAGTTGCTGATTGCCTGCTCAGAAGACCAGCCCGATAACGAGATGCGCTGCATTGAGCATCTGCTCCAGCGTCAGGTGGATGCCATTATCGTGTCGACCTCCTTGCCGCCAGAGCATCCGTTCTACCAGCGCTGGGCGAATGACCCGTTCCCAATTGTGGCGCTGGATCGCGCGCTCGATCGCGAGCATTTCACCAGCGTGGTGGGTGCGGATCAGGATGATGCAGAAATGCTGGCCGCAGAGTTGAGAACGTTCCCCGCGGAAACGGTGCTGTATCTTGGCGCGTTGCCCGAGCTTTCCGTGAGCTTCCTGCGTGAGCAGGGATTCAGAACCGCCTGGAAAGACGATCCGCGCGAGGTTCACTACCTCTATGCCAACAGCTACGAGCGTGAAGCCGCCGCGCAGCTGTTCGAGAAATGGCTGGAAACGCATCCGATGCCTCAGGCGTTGTTCACCACGTCGTTTGCGCTGTTGCAGGGCGTCATGGACGTGACCTTACGCCGGGAAGGTAAACTGCCCTCCGACCTGGCGATTGCCACGTTCGGGGATAACGAGCTGCTCGACTTCCTCCAGTGCCCGGTGCTGGCGGTAGCACAGCGTCACCGCGATGTGGCTGAACGCGTGCTGGAGATTGTGCTGGCAAGCCTGGATGAGCCGCGCAAGCCGAAACCGGGCCTGACGCGTATCAAACGTAATCTCTACCATCGCGGAATTTTAAGCCGCCAAAAATGAAAATGACCGGGGCGGCGAAATCTGCCCCCTTTTGTTGCGATAATTCGTGCAGATAATTCCCGGAGAGAAATTAGGATAATTCTTGAGGGATCCTAATCACCTATTTTTCTTAATTCATTCTGGCTTTTAAATTGTCTTTTTAAGAACGTCCGGTCGATTTTAAACGGCATTCTTTGTATTATTTTGTTACAAACCCTTTTCGGTCGATGAATAATCAGACGTTTTTCCTCCTCCTTTGCCAGCTTACGTGGCAACCGCTGAGCTTACCGAGTGCCTGGGTGAATCTGGCGCTGTTATCCCCTGAGAATCTGTCATAAAATGCTGCCCGCGTCGCAAACTGACACTTTATATTTATCTGCGATGATATTGAGTGAGCTTTAACGCTAGTGTGCATATTCGGTTTTTTTCTTACAAATATTCATAACGTTAATTTTGCCTCGCCAGTTGTGCAGTTATTAACCAGGACTGTTTATCTCTGTAAATAGAGGGCTTCCGAGTCCTTATATGGAGAGTCCTGGCTTGACAAGCTTTTCCCTCGCTCCGTAAACTCCTTTAGGTGGGAATTTGTGGGTTAAAGTGGTGAGGAGGGGTGAGACTGGCATGTTCCGTGGAGCTACGTTAGTCAATCTCGACAGCAAAGGGCGTTTATCGGTACCAACCCGATACCGCGACCAGCTGATTGAGAACGCTGCGGGTCAAATGGTTTGCACCATTGACATTAACTCCCCCTGCCTGCTGCTTTACCCCTTGCCTGAATGGGAAATTATTGAGCAAAAGCTGTCGCGACTGTCGAGCATGAACCCGCAGGAACGCCGCGTACAGCGGCTGTTATTGGGACATGCCAGTGAATGTCAGATGGATAACGCAGGGCGATTACTGATTGCCCCTGTGTTGCGGCAACATGCCGGTCTGACCAAAGAAGTGATGCTGGTCGGGCAGTTCAACAAGTTTGAACTGTGGGATGAAACGACCTGGTATCAACAGGTCAAGGAAGATATCGACGCTGAGCAGTCTGATTCCGCGACATTATCGGAACGGCTGCAGGACTTGTCTCTATAAATATGATGGAAAATTATAAACATAAAACGGTGTTACTGGACGAGGCCGTAAACGGCCTGAATATTCGTCCGGATGGCATCTACATTGATGGCACGTTTGGTCGCGGTGGTCACTCACGTTTGATTCTCTCCCAGCTTGGAGAGGAAGGACGTCTGCTGGCAATCGATCGCGATCCGCAGGCTATTGCCGTTGCACAGACCATCAATGACCCACGCTTTTCCATCGTGCATGGACCTTTCTCTGCGCTCGCGGATTATGTCGCTGAACGCGGCCTGACGGGCAAGATCGACGGGATTCTTCTCGATCTTGGCGTCTCTTCACCCCAACTTGATGATGCTGAACGTGGTTTCTCCTTTATGCGTGATGGTCCGCTGGACATGCGGATGGACCCGACGCGCGGTCAGTCTGCCGCTGAGTGGCTACAGACCGCTGACGAAGCCGATATTGCATGGGTCATCAAAACGTTCGGCGAAGAGCGCTTTGGCAAACGTATTGCGCGCGCCATCGTCGAGCGCAATCGCATTGAGCCAATGACCCGCACTAAAGAGTTGGCCGAAGTGATCGCGGCGGCGACACCGGTGAAGGATAAGCACAAACATCCCGCGACTCGTACCTTCCAGGCGGTTCGCATCTGGGTAAACAGTGAACTGGAGGAAATAGAGCTGGCGCTAAAAAGCTCGCTCGACGTGCTGGCCCCGGGTGGGCGGTTATCCATCATCAGCTTCCATTCGCTGGAAGACCGTATTGTGAAACGCTTCATGCGTGAACAAAGCCGCGGTCCGCAGGTGCCAGCGGGGCTGCCGATGACGGAAGAACAACTCAGGAAGCTGGGTGGCCGTCAGTTGCGAGCATTAGGCAAGTTGATGCCGGGCGAAGAAGAAGTGGCAGAGAATCCACGCGCCCGTAGTTCAGTGCTGCGTGTTGCAGAGAGGACGAACGCATGATCGGCAGAGTGACAGAGACCCTAAGCAAAGTTAAGGATTCGTTAGGAAGCAACGAGCGCCATGCCTTGCCTGGCGTGATCGGCGACGATCTTTTGCGGTTTGGGAAACTGCCACTCTGTCTGTTCATTTGCATCATTGTCACGGCAGTTACGGTGGTGACCACCGCCCACCATACACGTTTATTGACTGCGCAACGCGAGCAGATGGTACTGGAACGCGATGCGCTGGATATTGAATGGCGAAATCTGATCCTTGAAGAAAACGCGCTCGGCGATCATAGCCGGGTTGAACGGATCGCAACGGAAAAGCTGCAGCTGCAGCATGTTGATCCTTCGCAGGAAAATATCGTAGTACAAAAATAAGGGAAAACGCGACGCATGAAAGCAGCGGCAAAAACGCTAAAACCAAAACGTCAGGAAGAACAGGCCAACTTTGTCAGTTGGCGTTTTGCGTTGCTTTGCGGCTGCATTTTACTGGCGCTGGGTTTCCTGCTCGGACGCGTGGCCTGGCTACAAATCGTCGCCCCTGACATGCTGGTACGCCAGGGCGATATGCGCTCTCTGCGCGTCCAGGAAGTGTCGACATCCCGTGGGATGATCACCGACCGCTCGGGTCGTCCGCTGGCGGTGAGCGTGCCGGTGAAGGCTATCTGGGCCGATCCGAAAGAACTGCATGATGCTGGCGGCATCACGCTTGATAACCGATGGAAGGCCCTTGCGGATGCGCTGAAGATGCCGCTGGACCAGTTATCTTCACGCGTGAATACCAACCCGAGAGGGCGCTTTATCTATCTGGCGCGTCAGGTGAATCCTGACATGGCAGACTACATCAAAAAATTGAAGCTGCCGGGGATCCATCTGCGTGAAGAATCCCGCCGGTACTATCCCTCCGGCGAAGTGACTGCTCACCTCATTGGCTTTACTAACGTTGATAGCCAGGGGATTGAGGGCGTTGAAAAAAGCTTTGATAAATGGCTGACCGGCCAGCCCGGTGAGCGCATTGTGCGTAAAGACCGCTATGGTCGCGTGATCGAGGATATTTCCTCAACGGACAGCCAGGCAGCACACAACCTTGCGCTGAGTATCGATGAGCGGTTACAGGCGCTGGTTTACCGCGAGCTGAACAACGCCGTGGCCTTTAACAAAGCGGAATCGGGCAGTGCCGTGTTAGTTGATGTCAACACGGGTGAAGTGCTGGCGATGGCCAATAGCCCGTCCTACAACCCTAACAATCTTACCGGTACGCAAAAGGATATTATGCGTAACCGTACCATCACCGACGTGTTCGAACCGGGTTCGACCGTTAAGCCGATGGTCGTCATGACTGCACTTCAGCGCGGTATCGTTAATGAAAATACCGTACTGAATACCATTCCTTACCGAATTAACGGTCACGAAATCAAAGATGTGGCGCGCTACAGCGAATTGACCCTGACCGGGGTGTTACAGAAGTCGAGTAACGTCGGTGTTTCAAAGCTGGCGTTAGCGATGCCGTCCTCAGCGTTAGTAGAGACTTACTCACGTTTTGGGCTTGGAAAGGCGACCAATTTGGGGTTGGTCGGAGAACGCAGTGGCTTATATCCTCAAAAACAACGGTGGTCTGACATAGAGAGGGCCACCTTCTCTTTCGGCTACGGGCTAATGGTGACACCGTTACAGTTAGCGCGAGTCTACGCAACGATCGGCAGCTATGGCGTTTATCGTCCGCTGTCGATTACCAAAGTTGATCCACCGGTTCCCGGTGAACGTATCTTCCCGGAATCGACCGTCCGTACTGTTGTTCATATGATGGAAAGCGTGGCGCTGCCCGGCGGCGGCGGCGTGAAGGCGGCAATCAAAGGTTATCGCATCGCTATCAAGACCGGTACGGCGAAAAAAGTGGGGCCTGATGGCCGCTATATCAACAAATACATTGCCTATACCGCAGGCGTTGCGCCTGCAAGCAATCCGCGTTTTGCGCTGGTGGTCGTGATTAACGATCCACAGGCGGGTAAATACTACGGCGGCGCCGTCTCCGCGCCTGTGTTCGGGGCTATCATGGGCGGCGTGTTACGTACCATGAACATTGAACCGGATGCGCTGGCGACGGGCGAAAAAAGTGAATTTGTAATTAATCAAGGCGAGGGTACAGGTGGCAGATCGTAATTTGCGCGACCTTCTCGCTCCGTGGGTGCCAAATGCACCGGAGCGAGCACTGCGAGAGATGATACTGGACAGCCGCGTGGCTGCTTCTGGCGATCTTTTTGTGGCGGTGGTCGGTCATCAGGCGGACGGGCGTCGTTATATCCCGCAGGCGATTGCGCAAGGTGTGGCTGCCATTATTGCTGAGGCTAAAGATGAGGCAACCGACGGTGAGATCCGTGAAATGCACGGGGTGCCGGTTATCTATCTCAGCCAGTTAAACGAGCGTCTTTCCGCACTGGCGGGGCGTTTTTATCACGAACCTTCCGACCAGCTGCGCCTGGTTGGCGTGACGGGTACCAACGGTAAAACCACCACCACGCAGCTGATGGCGCAGTGGGCCCAGCTGCTGGGTGAAACCGGTGCGGTGATGGGGACCGTGGGTAATGGCCTGCTGGGCAAAGTGAGCCCAACGGAAAACACCACCGGCTCCGCGGTAGACGTACAGCATGTGCTTGCCGGTCTGGCAGGGCAGGGGGCAACCTTTGCTGCGATGGAGGTCTCTTCGCACGGTCTGGTACAGCACCGCGTCGCGGCGCTGAAATTTGCCGCTTCCGTGTTTACCAATCTGAGCCGCGATCATCTTGATTATCATGGTGATATGGAGCATTACGAAGCCGCGAAATGGCTGCTGTTCTCTACTCACCATTACGGACAAGCCATCATCAACGCCGACGACGAAGTGGGCCGCCGCTGGCTGGCGAAGCTGCCGGATGCGGTTGCAGTGTCGATGGAAGACCATATCAATCCAAACTGCCACGGCCGCTGGCTGAAGGCGGTTGAAGTGAATTACCACGACAGTGGGGCGACAATCCGCTTTGCCTCTTCCTGGGGTGAAGGCGAAATTGAAAGCCGCCTGATGGGCGCGTTTAACGTCAGCAACCTGCTGCTGGCGCTGGCGACGCTGCTCGCGCTGGGGTATCCAATGGCTGAGCTGCTGAAAACCTCAGCGCGGCTGCAGCCGGTTTGCGGCCGTATGGAAGTGTTCAGCGCGCCGGGCAAACCGACCGTTGTGGTTGATTATGCCCACACGCCGGACGCGCTGGAAAAAGCGCTGGAAGCGGCGCGCCTGCACTGCACAGGGAAGCTCTGGTGCGTGTTTGGCTGCGGCGGCGATCGCGACAAAGGCAAACGCCCGCTGATGGGGGCTATTGCCGAGCAGTTTGCAGATATTCCGGTAGTCACCGATGACAACCCGCGTACGGAAGAGCCGCGCGCCATCATCAATGACATTCTGGCGGGCATGCTGGACGCGGGCCGCGCTCGCGTGGTGGAAGGCCGTGCGGAAGCCGTGACTAACACCATCATGCAGGCGCGGGAGAATGATGTTGTCCTGCTGGCGGGTAAAGGCCATGAAGATTATCAGATCGTTGGCAATCGCCGTCTGGACTACTCGGACCGCGTAACGGCAGCACGTCTGCTGGGAGTCGTGGCATGATTAGCATCACGTTAAGCCAGGCCGCTGCCATTCTGCAGGGCGACCTGCACGGGCAAGACCTGACGATTGATGCCGTCACGACGGACACCCGCAAAATCACCGCAGGCTGTCTGTTTGTGGCGCTGAAAGGCGAGCGTTTTGACGCGCATGATTTTGCTGAACAGGCCAAAGAGAACGGCGCCGGTGCGCTGCTGGTCAGCCGCAAGCTGGATATCGATCTCCCGCAAATTGTGGTGAAAGATACGCGTCTCGCGTTCGGTGAGCTGGCCGCCTGGGTCCGTCAGCAGGTCCCTGCGCGCGTTGTCGCCCTGACCGGATCATCAGGCAAGACGTCGGTGAAAGAGATGACGGCGGCGATCCTCAGCCAGTGTGGGAATACGCTTTATACCGCGGGCAACCTCAATAATGACATCGGCGTGCCGATGACATTACTCCGCCTGACCAAAGAACATGAATTTGCGGTGATCGAGTTAGGGGCAAACCACCAGGGCGAAATCGCCTGGACCGTGAGCCTGACTCGCCCGGAAGCCGCACTGGTGAATAACCTCGCGGCTGCGCATCTGGAAGGCTTTGGCTCGCTGGAAGGCGTAGCAAAAGCCAAAGGTGAGATTTACACCGGCCTGCCGGATGACGGTATCGCCATCCTGAACGCCGATAACAACGACTGGCTGAACTGGCAGAGCATTATTGGTTCGCGTAAAACCTGGCGCTTCTCGCCGAATGCGGTCAACAGTGATTTTACCGCGACCAATATCCATGTGACGTCGCACGGCACAGAATTCACCCTCACCACCCCAACGGGTGGTGTCGATGTGCTGCTGCCGCTGCCGGGTCGCCATAACATCGCCAATGCGCTTGCGGCGGCGGCGTTGTCGACGGCGGTGGGCGCGTCGAATGAAGCGATTAAAACCGGCCTGGCGAACCTGAAAGCCGTGCCGGGACGTCTGTTCCCGATTCAGCTTTCGGAAAATAAGCTGCTGCTGGATGACTCCTACAACGCGAACGTTGGCTCGATGACGGCGGCAGTGCAGGTGTTATCTGAAATGCCGGGCTATCGCATCATGGTAGTTGGCGATATGGCAGAGCTGGGCGACGAAAGCGAAGCCTGTCATACCCAGGTCGGTGAAGCGGCGAAAGCGGCGGGGCTGGACTGTGTGCTGAGCGCAGGAAAACTGAGCCAGGCGATTAGCTATGCCAGCGGCGTTGGCGAGCATTTTGCTGACAAAGCCGCGTTGATAGAGCGCCTCAAAGCGTTGATTGCAGAAAAACAAATTGTGACTGTGTTAGTGAAAGGTTCACGTAGTGCCGCCATGGAAGAGGTTGTGCACGCATTACAGGAGAACGGGACATGTTAGTTTGGCTGGCCGAACATTTGGTCAAATATTATTCAGGCTTTAACGTCTTTTCATATCTGACGTTTCGCGCCATCGTCAGCCTGCTGACTGCGCTGTTCATCTCGTTGTGGATGGGCCCGCGCATGATTGCCCGTCTGCAAAAACTCTCTTTCGGTCAGGTTGTACGTAACGACGGTCCGGAATCGCACTTCAGCAAACGCGGCACGCCGACCATGGGCGGGATCATGATCCTGACCGCCATCGTCGTTTCCGTGCTGCTGTGGGCCTATCCCTCCAACCCGTACGTCTGGTGCGTTCTGACGGTACTGGTGGGTTACGGGATCATCGGTTTTGTTGATGATTACCGCAAAGTTGTTCGTAAAGACACCAAAGGCCTGATTGCCCGCTGGAAATATTTCTGGATGTCGGTGATTGC
Source organism: Enterobacter pseudoroggenkampii (assembly GCF_026420145.1). NCBI lineage: Bacteria > Pseudomonadati > Pseudomonadota > Gammaproteobacteria > Enterobacterales > Enterobacteriaceae > Enterobacter > Enterobacter pseudoroggenkampii. Next base: position 127,470 of record NZ_JAPMLV010000002.1, on the reverse strand, counting down.
GCTGGGCGTGGCCTTCGCGCTGTATCTGGCCGGGAAAGATACGCCAGCCACCGAGCTGGTCGTGCCGTTCTTTAAGGACGTGATGCCACAACTGGGGCTGTTCTACATCCTGCTGGCCTACTTTGTGATTGTCGGTACCGGCAACGCCGTAAACCTGACCGACGGTCTGGATGGCCTGGCCATTATGCCAACCGTCTTTGTCGCCGCCGGTTTTGCGCTGGTGGCATGGGCGACCGGTAACATGAACTTTGCGAACTACCTGCACATCCCTTATCTGCGCCACGCGGGTGAGCTGGTGATCGTCTGTACGGCGATTGTCGGCGCGGGGCTGGGCTTCCTGTGGTTCAACACTTATCCGGCGCAGGTCTTTATGGGGGACGTCGGTTCTCTGGCTTTGGGCGGTGCGCTCGGCATTATCGCCGTACTGCTGCGTCAGGAGTTCCTGCTGGTGATCATGGGCGGTGTGTTTGTGGTTGAAACCCTGTCGGTGATTTTGCAGGTCGGTTCCTTCAAGCTGCGCGGTCAGCGCATCTTCCGTATGGCGCCGATTCACCACCACTATGAACTGAAAGGCTGGCCGGAGCCGCGCGTGATTGTGCGCTTCTGGATTATTTCGCTGATGCTGGTGCTGATTGGCCTGGCAACGCTGAAGGTACGTTAATCATGGCAGATTACCAGGGCAAAAAAGTCGTTATCATCGGGTTGGGTCTTACGGGACTCTCCTGCGTGGACTTTTTCCTCGCGCGTGGCGTGACGCCGCGCGTGATGGATACGCGTGTCTCTCCGCCGGGTCTGGACAAACTGCCTGAACAGGTTGAACGCCACCTTGGTGGTCTGAATGATGACTGGCTGCTGGCAGCCGATCTGATTGTCGCCAGCCCGGGAATGGCGCTGGCGCATCCTTCACTGAGCGCTGCCGCGGATGCGGGCGTTGAGATTATCGGCGATATTGAGCTGTTCTGCCGCGAAGCGCAGGCGCCCGTTATCGCCATTACCGGTTCTAACGGTAAAAGCACCGTCACTACCCTGGTGGGTGAAATGGCGAAAGCGGCGGGCATGAACGTCGGCGTTGGCGGTAACATTGGTTTACCCGCTCTGATGCTGCTGGACAAAGGCTGTGAGCTGTATGTTCTCGAGCTTTCCAGCTTCCAGCTGGAAACAACCTCCAGCCTGCACGCTGCGGCTGCGACAATCCTCAACGTGACTGAAGATCACATGGACAGATATCCATTTGGTCTGCAGCAGTACCGTGCCGCCAAGCTGCGCGTTTATGAGAATGCCAAAGTCTGCGTAGTGAATGCCGATGATGCGCTGACCATGCCGGTGCGTGGCGCAGACGATCGCTGCATCAGCTTCGGTATTACGATGGGGGATTACCACCTGAACCGCCAGCTGGGCGAAACCTGGCTGCGCGTGAAGGGTGAGAAAGTGCTGAACGTGAAAGAGATGAAGCTCACTGGTCAGCACAACTATACCAATGCCCTGGCGGCGCTGGCGCTGGCAGATGTAGTAGGGTTGCCACGCTCCTCCAGCCTGAAAGCATTAACCACGTTTTCTGGGCTGGCACACCGTTTCCAGCTGGCGCTGGAGCACAACGGCGTACGCTGGATCAACGATTCTAAAGCCACCAACGTGGGCAGCACGGAGGCCGCGCTGAACGGCCTGCACGTTGACGGCACGCTGCATTTGCTGCTGGGCGGCGACGGTAAATCAGCGGATTTCTCCTCCCTGAAACCGTATCTTTCCGGTGATAACGTCCGTCTGTACTGCTTCGGCCGTGACGGCAGCGAGCTGGCTGCACTGCGCCCTGAGGTCGCCGAGCAAACCGAAACCATGGAACAGGCGATGCGGCTGATTGCTCCTCGCGTGAAGCCAGGCGATATGGTGCTGCTCTCTCCGGCCTGCGCCAGCCTCGATCAATTCAAGAATTTCGAACAGCGTGGTGATGTCTTTACCCGCCTGGCGAAGGAGTTAGGCTGATGCGTTTATCTCTCCCTCGCCTGAAAATGCCGCGCCTGCCAGGATTTGGGATCCTGGTGTGGTTGTTTGCGGCACTCAAAGGCTGGGTGATGGGCTCTCGTCAAAAAGATAACGATAGCCTGGTCATGTACGATCGCACGCTGTTCTGGCTCACGATGGGGCTGGCAGCGGTCGGCTTTATTATGGTGACGTCAGCCTCAATGCCTGTCGGGCAGCGTCTGGCGAACGATCCTTTCCTGTTTGCCAAGCGTGATGGTCTGTACATCATCCTGGCGTTTTGCCTGGCGCTGGTGACCTTGCGTCTGCCAATGGAGTTCTGGCAGCGGCACAGTACGGCGATGCTGATCGCCTCGATTATTATGCTGCTGATCGTACTGGTGGTGGGGAGCTCTGTTAACGGGGCATCGCGCTGGATCGCCTTTGGCCCGCTGCGTATTCAACCTGCGGAATTTACCAAGCTCTCCCTGTTCTGCTACCTGGCTAACTACCTGGTGCGTAAGGTAGATGAAGTGCGTAACAACCTGCGCGGCTTCTTAAAACCGATGGGCGTGATTCTGGTGCTGGCGGTATTACTGCTGGCGCAGCCTGACCTCGGTACCGTTGTCGTGCTGTTCGTTACCACCCTGGCGATGCTGTTCCTGGCGGGCGCGAAGCTGTGGCAGTTCATCGCTATCATCGGAATGGGGATTTCGGCGGTTGTGCTGCTGATCCTCGCCGAGCCTTACCGTATTCGCCGTGTAACCTCGTTCTGGAACCCGTGGGAAGATCCGTTCGGCAGCGGTTATCAGCTGACTCAGTCGCTGATGGCCTTTGGTCGCGGCGAAGTCTGGGGACAGGGTCTGGGTAACTCGGTACAGAAACTGGAGTATTTACCGGAAGCGCACACTGACTTCATCTTCTCCATTATTGCGGAAGAACTGGGTTATATCGGTGTGGTATTAGCGCTATTAATGGTATTCTTCGTCGCTTTCCGCGCCATGTCCATCGGCCGGAAAGCGCTGGAGATCGATCACCGCTTCTCAGGATTCTTAGCCTGTTCAATTGGTATCTGGTTTAGCTTCCAGGCATTGGTTAACGTCGGGGCCGCAGCGGGTATGCTGCCGACCAAAGGTCTGACGTTGCCGTTGATCAGTTATGGTGGTTCCAGTCTGTTGATTATGTCGACGGCCATCATGTTTTTGTTGCGTATAGATTATGAGACGCGTCTGGAAAAAGCCCAGGCGTTTACACGAGGTTCACGATGAATCAACCGAAGCGGTTAATGGTGATGGCAGGCGGTACCGGCGGACACGTGTTCCCGGGACTGGCGGTTGCGCACCATTTAATGGATCAGGGCTGGCAGGTACGCTGGCTGGGAACCGCAGACCGCATGGAAGCCGATCTGGTACCGAAGCACGGTATCGAGATCGACTTTATTCGTATTTCCGGCCTTCGGGGCAAAGGCCTCAAGGCAATGCTGCTGGCACCGGTGCGTATTTTTAACGCCTGGCGTCAGGCGCGCACCATCATGAAGCGCTTTAAGCCGGATGTGGTGCTGGGCATGGGCGGCTATGTCTCGGGTCCTGGCGGGCTGGCGGCGTGGTCGTTAGGTATTCCCGTTGTGCTGCATGAGCAGAACGGTATTGCCGGTCTGACCAACAAGTGGCTGGCGAAAATCGCCACCAAAGTTATGCAGGCGTTTCCCGGCGCGTTCCCGAAAGCGGACGTCGTAGGTAACCCGGTGCGTGTGGACGTGCTGGCGCTGCCGCTGCCGGACGCTCGTCTGACGGGCCGTGAAGGGCCGGTGCGTGTACTGGTCGTCGGCGGCTCTCAGGGCGCGCGCATCCTAAACCAGACGATGCCGCAGGTTGCCGCAAAGCTGGGGGATGCCGTGACGATCTGGCACCAGAGCGGAAAAGGCGCTCAGCAGACCGTTGAGCAGGCTTACGCAGACGAAGGTCAGCCGCAGCATAAAGTCACAGAGTTTATCGACGACATGGCGGCAGCGTATGCCTGGGCCGATGTCGTGGTCTGTCGTTCAGGCGCCCTGACGGTGAGCGAGATCGCCGCCGCCGGTCTGCCTGCCCTGTTTGTGCCTTTCCAGCACAAAGACAGACAGCAGTACTGGAATGCGCTGCCGCTTGAGAAAGCCGGTGCCGCGAAGATATTTGAACAGCCACAATTTACCGCCGACGCGGTCGCCACCACCCTGGCGGGCTGGAACAGAGACGCACTGCTGGAGATGGCGCAACGCGCGCGCGCGGCCGCTATCCCTGATGCGACGGAACGGGTGGCAAAAGAAGTGAGCCTGGCAGCCCAGGCTTAACCCTCGCAGCGCGTGAAGCGCGGCACGAATTTTAAGTAGTCGATGGCGTTTAGAGAATGAATACACAACAACTGGCAAAACTGCGTTCAATCGTGCCCGAGATGCGTCGCGTCCGGCACATTCACTTTGTTGGCATCGGTGGTGCTGGCATGGGCGGTATTGCCGAAGTGTTAGCTAACGAAGGCTATCAGATCAGCGGGTCTGACCTGGCGCCAAACCCTGTTACGCAGCAGCTGGCGTCGCTTGGGGCGACTATCTATTTCAACCATCGTCCGGAAAACGTGCGCGATGCGAGCGTGGTGGTGGTCTCAAGCGCCATCTCCTCTGACAATCCGGAAATCGTTGCCGCGCATGAAGCGCGCATTCCGGTGATCCGCCGTGCAGAAATGCTGGCGGAACTGATGCGTTTCCGTCACGGCATCGCTATTGCCGGGACCCACGGTAAAACCACGACCACGGCGATGGTCTCCAGTATTTATGCGGAAGCGGGTCTCGATCCGACCTTCGTCAACGGCGGTCTGGTCAAAGCCGCAGGCGTACATGCGCGTCTGGGCCACAGCCGTTATCTGATTGCCGAAGCGGATGAGAGCGACGCGTCGTTCCTGCACCTGCAGCCAATGGTGGCGATTGTCACCAACATCGAAGCTGACCATATGGATACCTACCAGGGCGACTTCGAAAACCTAAAGCAGACCTTCATCAACTTCCTGCACAACCTGCCGTTCTATGGACGCGCGGTGATGTGCGTAGACGATCCGGTGATCCGCGAGCTGCTGCCGCGCGTGGGTCGTCAAATCACCACTTACGGCTTCAGCGAAGACGCTGACGTTCGCGTGGAAGAGTACAAACAGATTGGTGCGCAGGGGCATTTCACGCTGGCGCGTCAGGACAAAGAACTGCTGCACGTCACGCTGAATGCGCCAGGTCGTCATAACGCCCTCAATGCCGCAGCGGCAGTGGCCGTCGCGACGGAAGAAGGCATTGATGATGATGCGATTCTGCGCGCGCTGGAAAGCTTCCAGGGCACCGGCCGTCGCTTCGACTTCCTCGGTGAATTCCCGCTGGACGCCGTGAACGGTAAAGCCGGCACAGCGATGCTGGTGGACGACTACGGCCACCATCCGACCGAAGTGGACGCCACCATCAAAGCCGCACGTGCAGGCTGGCCTGACAAGAATCTGGTGATGATCTTCCAGCCGCACCGCTTCACGCGTACGCGCGATCTGTACGACGATTTCGCCAGCGTCCTTTCACAGGTCGATACACTGTTAATGCTGGATGTTTATTCAGCGGGCGAAACTCCGATTCCGGGCGCAGACAGTCGTTCTTTATGTCGAACCATCCGTGGACGCGGTAAAGTGGACCCTATTCTGGTTTCTGACCCTGCACAGGTGGCGGAAATTCTGGCACCGGTCCTGACAGGTAACGATCTGATTCTGATTCAGGGGGCGGGAAATATCGGCAAAATCGCCCGTACCTTAGCTGAAATCAAACTGAAGCCGCAAACTCAGGAGGATGAGCATCATGGCTGATAAGATTGCTGTCCTGTCTGGCGGAGCCTCAGCAGAGCGTGAGGTTTCCCTGAATTCCGGCGCGGCTGTGCTCGCGGGCCTGCGTGAAGGGGGCGTCAATGCGCACCTGGTCGACCCAAAAGAGGTCGACTTGACGCAATTAAAAGCCATGGGTTTCGATAAAGTCTTTATCGCTTTGCATGGTCGCGGCGGTGAAGATGGCACCCTGCAGGGGCTTCTGGATTTGATCGGCATGCCGTACACCGGCAGCGGCGTGATGGCCTCCGCTATCTCTATGGATAAACTGCGCAGCAAACTCCTGTGGCAGGGCGCGGGGTTACCCGTTGCGCCATGGGTTGCGCTGACGCGTCGCGAATTTAAATTGGGCCTGCCGGATAGCGTTAATACACGCATTGCTGAACTGGGCTTACCGGTTATTGTAAAGCCCAGCCGGGAAGGCTCCAGTGTGGGAATGTCCAAAGTCGACAAAGCTGAAGATTTTTCGTCCGCTTTAGCACTGGCATTTCAACATGATGAAGAAGTTCTGATTGAAAAATGGCTCAGCGGGCCAGAATTTACCGTCGCGATGCTTGGCGAAGAAATTTTACCGTCAATCCGTATCCAACCGGCCGGAACCTTCTATGATTATGAGGCGAAGTATCTCTCTGATGAGACGCAATATTTCTGCCCTTGTGGTCTTGAAGCCGAGCGTGAAGCAGATTTACAGTCCCTGGTGCTTAAAGCCTGGCATGTTCTGGGTTGCCGCGGCTGGGGACGCATCGACGTGATGCAGGACAGTGATGGGCAATTTTATTTGCTGGAAGCCAATACCTCTCCGGGAATGACCAGTCACAGCCTTGTGCCGATGGCTGCACGTCAGGCGGGGATGAGTTTCTCGCAGTTAGTCGTACGCATTCTGGACCAGGCGGGCTGATATGTCTCAGGCTGCATTGAACACGCGCAACCGCGATGACGAGGACGAATACACCTCTTCACGCCGCAGTAATGGAACGCGTCTTGCAGGCATCATTTTCCTGCTCGGGGTGTTGTGCACTGTGTTTATCAGCGGCTGGATGGTCCTGGGCTGGATGGAAGATGCGCAGCGGTTGCCGCTCTCTAAGCTGGTGGTCACCGGCGAGCGCCACTACACGCGTAACGACGATATTCGTCAGTCAATACTGGCGCTGGGCTCGCCTGGCACCTTTATGACGCAGGACGTCAATATTATCCAGAGCCAGATAGAACGTCTGCCATGGATAAAACAGGCGAGCGTAAGAAAGCAATGGCCTGATGAATTGAAGATTCATCTGGTTGAATATGTGCCCATTGCGCGTTGGAATGATCAGCACATGGTTGACGTAGACGGAAATTCCTTCAGCGTCCCGACCGATCGTGTCAACAAGCAAAATTTACCGATGTTGTATGGCCCTGAAGGCAGCGAAAACGAAGTGTTACAGGGTTTTCGCGAGATGGGTCAGGTGCTGGCGAAGGACAGGTTTACGTTAAAAGATGCTGCCATGACGGCGCGCCGTTCCTGGCAGCTGACGTTAACGAACGGCATTAAGCTCAACCTGGGACGCGGAGACACAATGAAGCGTCTGGCGCGTTTTGTCGAACTTTACCCGGTTTTACAGCAGCAGGCACAGACTGACGGCAAACGGATAAGCTACGTTGATTTGCGCTATGACTCAGGCGCAGCAGTCGGTTGGGTACCGGCTCCGGTCGAGGAACCTAATCAGCAACAGAATCAGGCACAGGTACAGGCAGAACAACAATGATCAAGGCGACGGACAGAAAACTGGTAGTTGGACTGGAGATTGGCACCGCGAAGGTTGCCGCTTTAGTAGGGGAAGTTCTGCCCGACGGTATGGTCAATATCATTGGCGTAGGCAGTTGCCCGTCCCGTGGTATGGATAAAGGTGGGGTAAACGATCTTGAATCGGTGGTGAAATGCGTTCAGCGCGCCATCGATCAGGCTGAATTGATGGCAGATTGCCAGATTTCTTCTGTCTATCTGGCCCTTTCTGGTAAGCACATTAGCTGCCAGAACGAAATTGGTATGGTGCCGATTTCTGAGGAAGAAGTGACGCAGGAAGACGTTGAAAACGTCGTGCACACGGCGAAGTCCGTGCGCGTCCGCGATGAGCATCGCGTGCTGCATGTCATCCCGCAGGAATATGCGATTGACTACCAGGAAGGGATTAAGAACCCGGTGGGTCTTTCCGGCGTACGTATGCAGGCAAAAGTGCACCTGATCACATGTCACAACGATATGGCGAAGAACATTGTAAAAGCCGTTGAACGTTGTGGCCTGAAAGTTGACCAACTTATTTTCGCGGGTCTGGCGGCAAGTTATTCCGTGCTGACCGAAGATGAACGTGAACTGGGTGTCTGTGTGGTCGATATTGGTGGTGGTACAATGGATATCGCCGTATATACCGGCGGTGCGTTGCGCCACACCAAAGTGATCCCGTACGCAGGGAACGTCGTGACCAGCGATATTGCTTACGCTTTTGGTACGCCGCCGAGCGATGCAGAAGCGATTAAAGTGCGCCACGGCTGTGCGCTGGGGTCTATTGTTGGCAAAGATGAGAGCGTTGAAGTGCCGAGCGTTGGTGGTCGTCCACCGCGCAGCCTGCAGCGCCAGACGTTGGCAGAGGTGATTGAGCCGCGCTATACCGAGCTGCTCAACCTGGTCAACGAAGAGATTTTACAGTTACAGGAACAGCTTCGTCAGCAGGGCGTTAAACATCATCTTGCGGCGGGGATTGTATTAACCGGCGGCGCAGCGCAAATTGAAGGTCTTGCGGCCTGTGCACAGCGCGTGTTCCATACGCAGGTGCGTATTGGTGCGCCGCTGAATATCACCGGTTTAACGGATTATGCTCAGGAGCCGTATTATTCAACGGCCGTGGGCCTGCTCCACTACGGGAAGGAATCTCATCTCAGTGGTGAAGCAGAAGTGGAAAAACGCGTCTCAGTGGGGTCGTGGGTCAAACGACTGAACAACTGGTTGCGAAAAGAGTTTTAATTTTTTTAAGAGACCGGAGAGAATTAGCGGTCTCGGGCGACAGGCACAACGGAGAGAGAAATTATGTTTGAACCTATGGAACTGACCAACGACGCGGTGATTAAAGTCATCGGCGTCGGTGGCGGCGGCGGTAACGCCGTAGAGCATATGGTGCGTGAACGCATTGAGGGTGTTGAGTTCTTCGCAGTTAACACCGATGCACAGGCACTGCGTAAAACGGCTGTAGGCCAGACTATCCAGATCGGCGGTGGTATCACCAAAGGGCTGGGAGCAGGGGCTAACCCGGAAGTGGGTCGCAATGCGGCTGAAGAAGATCGTGAAGCCCTGCGCGCTGCACTGGAAGGTGCGGACATGGTCTTCATCGCAGCAGGTATGGGTGGCGGTACCGGTACCGGCGCAGCACCTGTTGTGGCTGAAGTGGCAAAAGATTTAGGTATCCTGACCGTTGCTGTCGTGACCAAGCCTTTCAACTTTGAAGGCAAGAAGCGTATGGCTTTCGCGGAGCAGGGTATCACCGAGCTGTCCAAGCATGTGGACTCGCTGATCACCATCCCGAACGATAAGCTGTTGAAAGTTCTGGGTCGCGGTATCTCCCTGCTGGACGCATTCGGTGCAGCAAACGACGTGCTGAAAGGTGCGGTTCAGGGTATCGCTGAACTGATTACCCGTCCTGGCCTGATGAACGTTGACTTTGCAGACGTTCGCACCGTGATGTCCGAAATGGGCTACGCGATGATGGGCTCTGGCGTGGCGAGCGGTGAAGACCGTGCAGAAGAAGCGGCTGAAATGGCTATCTCTTCTCCACTGCTGGAAGATATCGATCTGTCTGGTGCGCGCGGCGTGCTGGTCAACATTACCGCTGGCTTTGACCTGCGTCTGGATGAGTTCGAAACCGTGGGTAACACTATCCGTGCGTTCGCCTCTGACAACGCTACCGTGGTAATCGGTACTTCCCTTGACCCTGAAATGAACGACGAGCTGCGTGTTACCGTTGTTGCGACCGGTATCGGTATGGACAAACGTCCTGAGATCACCTTAGTGACCAACAAGCAGGCTCAGCAACCGGTAATGGATCGTTACCAGCAGCACGGTATGTCTCCTCTGACTCAGGAGCAGAAACCGGCCGCGAAAGTGGTGAACGACCCAACGCCGCAAACGGCGAAAGAGCCAGATTATCTGGATATCCCGGCGTTCCTGCGTAAGCAAGCTGACTAAGAATTGGCTGGAATTAGGGGATTTGCGCTCTTTGTGCTAAACTGGCCCACCGTTAGTGATATACACTCTCGGTTGGATAGTTAATTTGGCGAGATTATACGATGATCAAACAAAGGACACTTAAACGTATCGTTCAGGCGACAGGTGTCGGTTTACATACCGGCAAGAAAGTCACGCTGACGTTACGCCCTGCGCCGGCCAATACCGGGGTCATCTATCGTCGCACCGACTTGAATCCACCGGTAGATTTTCCGGCCGATGCCAAATCTGTGCGTGATACTATGCTCTGTACTTGTCTGGTGAACGAGCATGACGTGCGGATTTCTACCGTAGAGCACCTGAACGCCGCCCTGGCGGGGCTGGGTATCGACAACATTATTGTTGAAGTCGATGCGCCAGAAATCCCGATTATGGATGGCAGTGCTGCACCGTTCGTCTATCTGTTGCTGGATGCCGGCATCGAAGAACTGAACTGCGCGAAGAAATTTGTACGCATCAAAGAGACCGTTCGCGTCGAAGATGGCGACAAGTGGGCTGAATTCAAACCGTACAATGGTTTCTCGTTGGACTTTACCATCGACTTTAACCATCCGGCGATTGACTCCAGCACCCAACGCTATGCGATGAACTTCTCTGCGGATGCGTTTATGCGCCAGATCAGCCGAGCCCGTACATTTGGCTTCATGCGTGATATCGAATATCTGCAGTCCCGCGGCCTGTGCCTGGGCGGCAGCTTCGATTGTGCCATCGTTGTTGACGATTATCGCGTACTGAACGAAGACGGCCTGCGTTTCGAAGATGAATTCGTTCGTCACAAAATGCTGGATGCTATCGGCGACCTGTTCATGTGTGGTCACAACATCATTGGTGCATTTACCGCGTTCAAATCCGGTCATGCGCTGAACAACAAACTGTTGCAGGCCGTCCTGGCAAAACAGGAAGCCTGGGAATATGTGACCTTCGAAGACGAAGCTGAACTGCCGCTGGCTTTCAAAGCACCAAGCATGGTTCTGGCGTAACGGTTCAGACCGTTTCGTAAAAAAATCGACTGGTTAACCTGGTACTCTCTCCGACCAGGAAGACCAGTCGTTTTTATTTTTACCCTTCTTCGTTTGCCCCGGCGTTATCTCTCGTTTGTCTTACGCAGAAAATGTGTGCGTTAGCTGCATTCTTGACCGTTTTTCCCCGCGGCGGCACCTCATTCCTGCTGATGTACATTAGCTTTAGTGGTACTATCTGGGCGCTAAAAAGAATAACTGAACTCAGCCTCTGCAAGGCTGGCTTATTGGGTGGAGCAGGTGAGCGGAATACTGACGCGCTGGCGACAATTTGGCAGACGTTACTTCTGGCCGCATCTCTTATTAGGGATGGTCGCGGCGAGTTTCGGCTTGCCTGCGCTCAGCAACAGTGCCGAAGCGGCGACGCCCGCGAAAACCTCTACCACCAAACACGATCTCAACACGCGGGTTAACTTTACAAACCTCGCGTGGCTTGAAGCCAGCCGCCGCCCGAATTTCTCCGTTGATTACTGGCACCAGCACGCTATCCGCACGGTTATCCGTCATCTCTCCTTCGCGATGGCACCACAGGCCATGCCTGTGGCGGAAGAGACGCTTCCGGTGCAGGCACAGCATCTTGCGCTGCTGGACACGCTCAACGCTCTGCTCACGCAGGACAGCCAGCCGCCGGTTATGGTTCGCCAGACGACGCAGCTCGCGCTCGTTCCGCCTGTCTCATTCTCTGTTTCAACCTGGATTAGCCAGACTCACGGCATTCGTGCCGGGCCGCAACGCCTCAGCTAAATTAACTTTTTCAATACCTTAATTTATCTGCCCACGATGGGGCGTTTGAGAATTTATTATGCTAATCAAATTGTTAACTAAAGTTTTTGGTAGTCGTAACGATCGTACCCTGCGCCGTATGCGCAAAGCTGTTGCTGTCATCAACGGTATGGAACCGGCGATGGAGAAGCTCTCTGATGATGAGCTGAAAGCGAAAACGGCGGAATTCCGTGCGCGTCTGGAAAAAGGCGAAACCTTAGAAAGCCTGATCCCGGAAGCGTTTGCTGTTGTGCGTGAAGCAAGTAAGCGCGTATTCGGCATGCGTCACTTCGACGTTCAGCTGCTGGGCGGTATGGTGCTTAACGAGCGCTGCATCGCGGAAATGCGTACCGGTGAAGGTAAAACCCTGACCGCAACGCTGCCGGCTTACCTGAACGCGCTGACCGGTAAAGGCGTTCACGTGGTAACCGTCAACGACTATCTGGCGCAGCGTGACGCCGAAAACAACCGTCCACTATTCGAATTCCTCGGTATGACCGTCGGCATCAACATGTCCGGCCTGCCTGCGCCAGCCAAGCGTGAAGCGTATAACGCGGACATTACCTACGGTACCAACAACGAATACGGCTTCGACTACCTGCGTGACAACATGGCGTTCAGCCCGGAAGAGCGCGTACAGCGTAAACTGCACTATGCGCTGGTGGATGAGGTGGACTCCATCCTGATCGATGAAGCGCGTACTCCGCTTATCATCTCCGGCCCGGCTGAAGACAGCTCCGAGATGTACCGTAAGGTCGACAAAATCATTCCACACCTGCTGCGTCAGGAGAAAGAGGACTCGGATACCTTCCAGGGTGAAGGCCACTTCTCCGTTGATGAAAAAGCGCGCCAGGTGAACCTGACCGAACGTGGTCTGGTGAAAATTGAAGAGCTGCTGGTCGCTGAAGGCATTATGGAAGAGGGCGAGTCTCTGTACTCCCCGAGCAACATTATGCTGATGCACCACGTGACTGCCGCGCTGCGTGCCCACGCGCTGTTCACCCGCGACGTCGACTACATCGTAAAAGACGGTGAAGTGATCATCGTCGATGAGCACACCGGCCGTACCATGCAGGGACGTCGCTGGTCTGACGGTCTGCACCAGGCTGTGGAAGCCAAAGAAGGTGTGGATATTCAGAATGAAAACCAGACCCTGGCGTCTATCACCTTCCAGAACTACTTCCGTCTGTACGAGAAACTGGCGGGGATGACCGGTACTGCTGATACCGAAGCGTTTGAATTCAGCTCTATCTACAAGCTGGATACCGTGGTCGTTCCAACCAACCGTCCGATGATCCGTAAGGATATGCCGGACCTGGTGTACATGACCGAAGCGGAAAAAATTCAGGCGATCATCGAAGATATTCGCGACCGTACTGCCAATGGCCAGCCGGTTCTGGTGGGGACCATCTCCATCGAGAAATCCGAAGTGGTTTCGCACGAGCTGACGAAAGCGGGTATCCAACACAACGTTCTTAACGCCAAATTCCACGCCAAAGAAGCGGACATCGTTGCGCAGGCGGGTTATCCGGCTGCCGTAACCATCGCCACCAACATGGCGGGTCGTGGTACCGACATTATGCTGGGCGGTAGCTGGCAGGCTGAAGTGGCGGAGCTGGAAAACCCAACGCCAGAACAGATTGCCCAGATCAAAGCCGACTGGCAGGTTCGTCATGACGCCGTTCTGGCTTCCGGCGGTCTGCATATCATCGGTACAGAGCGTCATGAATCCCGTCGTATCGATAACCAGCTGCGTGGTCGTGCGGGTCGTCAGGGGGATGCCGGTTCATCCCGTTTCTACCTGTCTATGGAAGATGCGCTGATGCGTATTTTTGCCTCCGACCGTGTATCCGGCATGATGCGTAAGCTGGGGATGAAACCTGGCGAAGCTATTGAGCACCCGTGGGTCACCAAAGCGATCGCTAACGCACAGCGTAAAGTGGAAAGCCGCAACTTTGATATCCGTAAGCAGCTGCTGGAATATGATGATGTGGCTAACGATCAGCGCCGTGCGATCTACACCCAGCGTAACGAACTGCTGGACGTGTCCGACGTGAGCGAAACCATCAACAGCATTCGTGAAGATGTGTTCAAAGCCACCATCGACGCGCATATTCCACCGCAGTCTCTGGAAGAGATGTGGGATATTGAAGGCCTGCAGGAACGTCTGAAAAATGACTTTGACCTCGAACTGCCAATCAAAGAGTGGCTGGACAAAGAGCCTGAGCTGCACGAAGAGACCCTGCGTGAACGTATCTTTGAAACCGCGCTGGACGTTTACAAGCGTAAGGAAGAGGTTGTTGGCGCTGAAATGATGCGTCACTTCGAAAAAGGCGTGATGCTGCAGACTCTGGACTCCCTGTGGAAAGAGCACCTGGCGGCGATGGACTACCTGCGTCAGGGTATCCACCTGCGTGGCTATGCGCAGAAAGATCCGAAGCAGGAATACAAGCGTGAATCCTTCTCCATGTTTGCGTCTATGCTGGAGTCACTGAAGTACGAAGTGATCAGCACCCTGAGCAAGGTTCAGGTGCGTATGCCGGAAGAAGTGGAAGCGATGGAGCTGCAGCGTCGTGAAGAAGCCGAGCGTCTGGCACAAATGCAACAGCTGAGTCATCAGACCGACGACAGCGAAGCCGCAGCGGCGATCGCCGCGCAGACCGGCGATCGTAAAGTGGGTCGTAACGATCCGTGCCCGTGTGGTTCCGGTAAAAAGTACAAGGCGTGCCACGGCCGTCTGAGCTAAGTTCATAAAAAAACAAAAAGGCGCAGACATCTGCGCCTTTTTTATGGAAGTAACAATATGAAAATACTGCAAATTGCCGTCGGGATTATTCGCAACCCGCAAAACCAAATCTTCATCACCCAGCGCGCTGCCGACGCCCATATGGCGAACAAGTGGGAGTTTCCGGGCGGTAAAATCGAGTCAGGTGAAACGCCGGAAGAGGCGCTGGTTCGGGAACTTCAGGAAGAAGTCGGGATTACCCCGCTTGGCGCTACGCTGTTTGATAAGCTTGAGTACCAGTTTCCGGACAGGCACATCACGCTGTGGTTCTGGCTGGTGGAAAACTGGGAAGGTGAACCCTGGGGAAAAGAGGGACAGCCGGGTAACTGGGTAGAGCTTCAGGCAAGTGATGCCGAAAAATTCCCGCCAGCTAATGAACCTGTGATCCTGCGGTTAGTCGCACAACCGTAGGCCTGCTGAGCGACGCGCCAGCAGGCTTTACAGATTACTGCTGGGTTTCACTCCAGTCGTCGCTGTCGGAGAGATCGCCTTTACTCGGAATGCGTTTCTCTTCCGCCGCCCATTCGCCCAGGTCAATAAGCTGGCAGCGTTTGCAGCAGAATGGGCGGAACGGACTCACTTCGCCCCAGACAACGGTTTTGCCACAGGTAGGGCAGTTTACGGTGGTGACATCAGACATCGGCACTCCTTAACAACAGGCCAGTTCAAAATCGAGACGTTCCGGCACGGTGCCATTTTCACTGTCCAGCGGCATAAAGCGAATCGCAAAGCGGCTCTTATGCCCGGAAATCTGTGGGTAAAGCTGTTCGCCAAGAGACAGATTGAGACGCAGAAGATCGGCATCATCACCGTTATCCTGGAAGAAACCATTCAGGCTGGTTTGCTTGCGGAACGGTGCAGAGTTACGAATCAGATCGAGGATCAGCGACAGCGTCTGGTGCATCGGCTCCAGGCTTGCCAGCCAGCTGTTCACCTGCGCGTCACGCTGCGGCTGTGGCATATGTAGCCACATATGCAGCGTCGGCAGGTCGAAGCTACAGCAGCCGCCAGGGATGCTCAGACGTTGGCGCACCAGGCCAATCAGGCGGTCTTCACGCAAAAACTGCCCGACGCGCGGCGCGGCCATCAGGATGCTGCTGCTGGTTTTAAGCTGCTGACGAAGGGAATCGATACGGCTTACATCCACCCCGGGGACCTCAGCCCATGCCTGTAATTTACGCTGCTGGCGCTCCAGCTCTTTGAGTAATTCTGTGCGGACATCGCCGCGTTCAATCACATCCAGCAGATCGCCTACGTTGCGGAAGAAGTGCAGCGCCGTAGCGTGATCGTTAACCGGCAGATGTTGTGAAAGCTGCTGAATGAGGAATTCGATGCGCAGCCAGGTGCGCATTTTTTCGTTGAGCGGATGCTCAAAAAGGATGTGTGTCGACATTATGGTTTTTCCTGTGCAACGGCCTGCGCGGCAAACGTCAGATACTGCGCGTGCAGACGGGCAACATCCGATGCAATGGCATCTGGTGCGCCGTTATTATCAATGACATCATCCGCCACGGCAAGGCGCTGAGCGCGCGTAGCCTGAGCGGCAAGAATGTGTTCAGCATGCTTCCGCGAGACATGGTCGCGCGTCATGGTTCGCTGGATTTGCGTTTCGGGAGAGACATCAATCACCAGCACCCGATCGGCTTTCTTCTGCAGCTGATTTTCAACCAGTAGCGGAACCACCCATAAGACATAGGGCGAGTGGGCCGCGGCGATCTGACGCTGAGTTTCCAGGTGGATGATGGGGTGGAGAAGGCTATTAAGCCAGGCTTTTTCGGCGGAATCGGAAAAAATGCATTCGCGAAGCTGACGGCGATTCAGTGTGCCATCGGCATTGATGATGGCCTGACCAAAATGTTCTGCAATGGCCTTTAGCGCGGGTGTATTGGGCTCTACCACCTGGCGGGCAATGATATCGGCATCGATAATCGTGATACCCAAACGAGAGAAAGCGTCCGCAACGGTACTTTTGCCACTACCGATGCCGCCGGTTAATGCGACGATATACCCCATTAAATCAAATCCTGGGAATTATTCATTTTTAAAATCAGTTGATTAAAATTCTTACGTGCGCCAGCCACTGTTTAGCCCCGTTTACCGGCTTTTTACCAGGTAAATTTATAGGATTGTAGCGTAAAAAAAGAGAATTTCGCAGTCTTGCGGAGCAGGTATTAGTGCGTATGATAACGTCACTGGAGTTGTGCTTTTAACATATTTGCCTCTAACCCCAGGAATCCGCACATGCGTATCGAAGAAGATCTGAAGTTAGGTTTCAAAGACGTTCTTATCCGCCCTAAACGCTCTACACTGAAAAGTCGCTCAGACGTTGAACTCGAACGTCAATTCACCTTTAAGCATTCCGGTCAGACCTGGTCTGGCGTGCCGATCATCGCTGCCAACATGGATACTGTGGGAACCTTTGAGATGGCAACCGCCCTGGCACAGTTCGACATTCTCACCGCCGTGCACAAACATTACAGCCCTGAAGAGTGGAATGCGTTCGTTGCGTCCGCGTCTGCTGACGTGGTGAAGCATGTGATGGTCTCTACCGGCACCTCCGATGCGGATTTCGAGAAGACCAAACAGATCCTGAAGGCTAACCCGGCACTCAACTTCGTTTGCATTGATGTGGCGAATGGTTACTCCGAGCACTTCGTGCAGTTCGTCAGCAAGGCGCGCGAGGCCTGGCCGACGAAAACCATCATCGCGGGCAACGTGGTGACCGGTGAAATGTGTGAAGAGCTGATCCTCTCCGGTGCAGATATCGTGAAAGTAGGTATTGGCCCGGGCTCCGTATGCACCACACGCGTCAAAACCGGCGTCGGTTATCCGCAGCTCTCCGCCGTCATTGAATGTGCCGACGCGGCGCACGGGCTCGGCGGCCAGATCATCAGCGACGGCGGTTGCACCATGCCGGGTGATGTTGCGAAAGCCTTCGGTGGCGGTGCGGACTTCGTGATGCTCGGCGGTATGCTGGCAGGCCACGAAGAGAGCGGTGGTACCGTGGTTGAAGAGAACGGCGAGAAATTTATGCTGTTCTACGGCATGAGCTCTGAATCCGCGATGACCCGTCACGTCGGTGGCGTGGCAAAATACCGTGCGGCAGAAGGCAAAACCGTGAAGCTGCCTCTGCGCGGCCCGGTTGAATACACCGCGCGCGATATCCTCGGCGGCCTGCGCTCGGCCTGCACCTACGTTGGGGCATCCCGCCTGAAAGAGCTGACGAAACGTACAACGTTTATTCGCGTTCAGGAACAGGAAAACCGCGTATTCAATAGCCTGTAATGGTTTTCGCTGGCGCATGCCCATGCGCCAGCACTGTTTTGCGCTAACCCGCGCTCATCGCATCCCCCAGATGGAAAATCGGCAGGTACATTGCCACCACCAGCGTACCGATAATGACCCCCGTCACAATCAGAAGCACTGGCTCGAGAAGTGCCGCCAGGCTATCTGCCCGTTGAAAGGTCTGTTCCGTGTGATGTCGGGCGAGGTTTGCCAGCATGATGTCCAGCGCACCTGACATTTCGCCGGTTCGTAAAAGCTGAATGCACAGCGGGGTAAAGATGGCCGCTTTCTGAAAGGATGACCAGACGGGGAGGCCTTTTTCAATGTCCTCTCGCACGCCGCGAAGTATTCCCTGCCAGTACCGGCTCTCAACAGTTTCCTCTGCACTCGCCAGGCCCTGTAAAAAGGGGATGCCCGCCTGTTGCGTGAGTGACAGCACGGTAAAGATATGTCCCAGTTTTTGACCTTTTGCCAGTGCGCCCAACACGGGAGTTAGCATCAGGATGCGCTGCCAGCGAGGGTTCTGCCGCAGAGTCCAGGCGGTGGCTAAGGGCGCGAGTAACGCGGCGAACAACGCAAGGGCATATGACCGCATAAATGCGGCCATCCCCATGACCATTTGCGTCAGCAGCGGAAGCGGAGTGTTAAACGTTTTGTAGATCGCGGCAAACTCGGGCAAGACCAGGATGACCATCGCCAGCACCACGAGTACGGCCAGGGTCAGGACGATCGCCGGGTAGCGCAGCGCCTTTTTCACTTTCGCACTGAGCTGCTGCTGCGCTTTTTGCTGCTGCGCGAGCTGGCGACAGCACTCCTCCAGCTTCCCTGTGAGCTCACCGGTTTTCACCATCGAGACATGCAGTGGGCTAAAAACGGCTGGCCACTTTTTTAGCGACTCAGAAAAGGGGGCTCCCTCACTAAGCTCATCGGCAATGCTTTGCAGCAGCGCCTGCCACGGTTTTAACGGATGTTGTTCTGCCAGCATCTGCAGGCTGTGGGACAATGTCAGCCCGGCCTGCAGAAGCGTTGCGAGCTGGCGAAACATCTCGTAGCAGTGATGTGGCCGCCAGCGGTGTCGCTGAGCGCATCGGGTCAGCGTCAGAGGATGGAGGCCGCTGTGCATCAGCCTGGTGAAGGCGGCATTGCGGTCTGTGGCCCAGAGTGTCCCGCTTCGGGGGTCTCCTTCCTGGGTGAGCGCTCGCCAGCGCCAGAGCTGATTAGCAGCCATCCGGCATGCCCAGGACGCGCACCAGCTCTTCGATCGTGGTCATCCCCTGTTCGACGGCCATGCAGCCGTGCTCAAAAAGAGAAATCATTCCCGCCTGCCGGGCGCTCGCCTCTATCACTTCTGTTCCCGCCCCGCTGGTAATGGCCTTCCGCAGGGCATTGTCGATCGTGAGTACTTCAAAAATGGCCACACGGCCATAAAAACCGTGATAACAGCGCTCACAGCCGATGGGCTGCCAGCGTGGAAGCGGTCTGGACCATACGGCGTGCGGTAATTCAGCATGCTCGCTGGCTTCCCGGCGACAGTGCGGGCACAGACGCCGGACCAGCCGCTGGGCAATCACCATCGACAGCGCGGAAGATATCATCCAGCGCGCCACGCCCATCTGCTCCAGGCGAGTCAGGGCTTCCGTCGTCGAGTTGGTGTGCAGCGTTGATAGCACCAGGTGCCCGGTCTGGGCAGCATTAATGGCAATCCCTGCCGTTTCACCGTCACGAATTTCGCCGACCATAATGATGTCTGGATCCTGGCGTAGCAGCGCCCGCAGCACGCTCTGGAATGTTAAACCCGCCCGGGGATTAATCTGCGTCTGGTTTAATCCCGCAAGGGGGATCTCAATGGGATCCTCCACGCTACAGATGTTGACGTCAGGGGTGTTACGCGCCTGCAGCGCGCTATACAGCGTCACGGTTTTGCCGCTGCCGGTAGGGCCGGTAACCAGAATTAGCCCCTGCGGCTGGTGGAGGGCCTCATTAAAACAGGCCAGTTGTTCAGCACTCATGCCAAGCGCTTTTGGCTCAAGGGCCTGCTGAACCTGATGCAGGAGACGCAGCACAATTTTCTCGCCGCCGCTGCAGGGAAGCGTCGCGATCCGAAACGAGACCGGCGCGTTCGCCAGCTCAATCGTAAACTGA
This sequence comes from Enterobacter pseudoroggenkampii, assembly GCF_026420145.1. NCBI lineage: Bacteria > Pseudomonadati > Pseudomonadota > Gammaproteobacteria > Enterobacterales > Enterobacteriaceae > Enterobacter > Enterobacter pseudoroggenkampii. Next base: position 107,396 of record NZ_JAPMLV010000002.1, on the reverse strand, counting down.
CCGTCCTGTGGCAAACGACGCTCTGCAATATCCAGGTTACCCAGCACTTTTAAACGCGCGCTGAACTGGCTTGCCAGCGAGGCGGAAAGCGGAGGCTGGGGGCAAAGAACCCCGTCGATGCGTAAACGGATCTGGCACGCGTGCTCCATCGGTTCGATATGAATATCAGAGGCGCGCTGGTTGATTGCCTGCTGCAGCGTGTGGTTGAGGATATCTACCGTTGAGTGCGTTAGCGAAACAACGGGCAGATGGGATTGTGACGTTAGCTGTCGCTGTTTTTCCATGCGCTCAGCGCTCCAGCACTCAATATCAATTCGTTTCTGGGTGGCGAAACGCAGCGCCTCCATCAGTTCAGCCGCGGGGTTGCCTACAACGGCGATGCTGACCATGTCACTGTCGCTGTTGAGCAGCAGAGCGTGATGGCGCAGGCAAAGCGCCACGAGTTGATCGGTATTCATTTTCCGCTCCTCAGTTATTGTCGAAGCGGAAAACGTCTTCGCAGGCCTGCTTCAGGGCGCTGTCAGCACTGATGCTGCAGTCACGCGTCCAGCCCGTCATACCGTTGCCGTCGCTCCACCGTGGCGTCATGGTTACCGTCAGCCCGTTAAGACTCTCCTGTCCTGTTAAGGTCACGACCCCTTTCGCTACGCTCATTCCTGAAACGTAGCGTGTCGTGGTGGGGGAAGGGATGCCGTTGCTGCCGGCATCGCAGCTTTCCACACCACCGTGATCCAGCGCGCAAAGCTCGATGGCGGTGCGGTAGGGAACGAAGGTTTGCAGCATATCGGTCAGCGCCGCCTTGCGCAGGTAATTCTGATAGGCGGGGACGCCGATGGCGCTCAGAATCGCAATAATGCCAATGACCACCATCAGCTCAATGAGTGTGAAGCCTTGTTGTCTGTCCATATCTGCTCCTTATGCAAAGTGGCGCTACTTTGTCAGCGGGAAAGAACAGAAACGAGGGGCAAAAAAGGGAACGGGAAGGGGGCTTCAGAGAATTTATTCAGTATTGCAGGGAAGAGCAGCGGATCTGCGAGCGGGGCAGAAATTCCCCTCTCCGGGTGGAGAGGGGAGAATGCGTTATTTAAAGCGCATTGAGAGGTCGAGAGCGCGAACGTGTTTGGTTAGCGCACCGACGGAGATGTAATCCACGCCGGTTTCGGCGAATTCACGGATCGTTTCGAAAGTGACGTTCCCGGATACTTCAAGCTGAGCCCGGCCGTTTGTCAGTTTTACCGCCTCGCGCATCTGCTCTGTTTCGAAGTTATCGAGCATGATGATATCGGCCCCGGCCTTAATCGCCTGCTCCAGCTCGTCCAGGTTTTCGACTTCCACCTCAACCGGCACATCCGGGTGCAGCCAGAAGGCTTTCTCCACCGCCTGACGCACGGAGCCGGAGGCAATAATGTGGTTCTCTTTAATCAGGAAGGCGTCGGACAGGCCCAGACGATGGTTTGCGCCCCCGCCGCAGAGCACCGCATATTTCAGCGCGGTGCGCAGGCCCGGCAGCGTTTTGCGGGTATCCAGCAGCTGAGTGCGGGTACCGGCCAGCAGGTCAACGTAGCGACGCACTTCGCTGGCCACGCCTGAGAGCGTTTGTACAAAATTGAGCGCGGTACGTTCGCCGGTCAGCAAGACGCGGGAAGGTCCGTCCAGTTCGAACAGCGGCTGGTTGGCCTTGACTGCATCGCCGTCTTCCACGTGCCATGTTACCTGCACATCGTCGCCTGCCAGTTGAGTAAAGACCTCTTCAACCCAACGCTTGCCGCAAAAAACACCGTCTTCACGGGTGATGATGACCGCGTGGGAGCGCGTCTCTTTTGGCAATAATTGTGCGGTAATATCCTTTTCAGCATTAACGTCACCGCCCAGATCTTCTTTCAAAGCATGGGAGACGCTTGCCGGAATATCCATATTAATACGTTCCAGAAGCGCTTCACGTCGGTGGTCGGGGTTGTAGCGGCGAGGCGGCATGATAAAACTCCAAATTGGTAACGAATCATAATATTGAAACATGCTACTCTGAACCGAGTCATTGCACCATACAGAAGGAGTTCCAGCATGTTGTTAGAAAACGGATGGCTGGTGGATGCGCGGCATGTGCCCTCGCCGCACCACGATTACCGCCCGGAGGATGAAAAGCCCACACTGCTGGTGGTTCATAATATTAGTCTCCCGCCGGGTGAATTTGGCGGCCCGTGGATCGATGCGTTATTCACGGGAACGATTGATCCCGATGCTCATCCCTTTTTTGCTGAAATTGCGCATCTGCGCGTATCGGCTCACTGCCTGATTCGTCGCGATGGTGAAGTGGTTCAGTATGTTCCCTTTCATAAGCGCGCCTGGCATGCCGGGGTGTCGATGTATCACGGGCGCGAACGGTGCAACGATTTTTCTATCGGGATCGAACTGGAAGGCACGGATACGACGCCTTATACCGATTCACAGTATCAACAGCTAGCGGCCGTGACCCGCACGCTTATCGGACTCTACCCGGCTATCGCCGACAATATCACGGGGCACAGTGATATTGCCCCGGAGAGAAAAACCGATCCCGGCCGGCCTTTGACTGGCCCCGGTTTCGCGCCATGCTCACCGCGTCGTCAGAATAAGGAGATACCATGACGTTGTTTACCATGCTGCTGGTTATCATCGCTGAACGCCTGTTCAAGCTCGGCGAGCACTGGCATCTGGATCACCGGCTGGAGGTGTTTTTCCGCCGGATTAAGCACTTTTCCATGCTGCGCACGCTGCTGATGATGGCGGGCGTGATGGTCATTACGTTCCTGCTCCTGCGCTCGCTGCACGGACTCTTTTTCAACGTACCGCTGCTGGTGGTGTGGATCCTGCTTGGGGTGCTGTGCATTGGTGCGGGCAAGGTGCGTTTGCACTATCACGCCTACCTGAAAGCCGCCTCCCGTGACGATGCCCATGCGCGCGGTGCTATGGCGAGCGAGCTGACGATGATCCACGGCGTGCCGCCGGACTGCGACGAGCGCGAATTTCTGCGCGAGCTGCAGAACGCGCTGCTGTGGATTAACTTCCGTTACTACCTGGCGCCGCTGTTCTGGTTTGTGGTGGGCGGCCCGTGGGGACCGGTACTGCTGATGGGGTATGCGTTCCTGCGCGCCTGGCAGACCTGGCTTGCTCGTTATCTGACGCCGCATGAACGTTTGCTGTCCGGCATCGATGCCATCCTGCACGTGCTCGACTGGCTCCCGGTGCGTCTGGTGGGCGTGGTGTATGCGTTAATTGGTCATGGTGAGAAAGCGCTGCCCGCGTGGTTTGCTTCGCTGGCTGACCGCCATACGTCGCAGTACCAGGTGCTAACGCGTCTGGCGCAGTTCTCGCTGGCGCGTGAGCCGCATACCGACAAGATTGAAACACCAAAAGCCGCTGTCTCCATGGCGAAGAAAACGTCGTTTGTGGTGGTGGTGATCGTGGCACTGCTGACGATTTACGGCACGCTAGTGTAAGCCAGCGCGCCGCAAAGACTACAGCGTATCCGCGGGCGGGATGCCGAAATCAGGCATCCCGTTTTCATTCCAGCGGACGAGCTTCAGGCGAGTATGCCGGTTCGGATCGTACAGCGGATCGCCCTCAATTTCGGTGTAATTACGCGCGTGATACACCAGCACGTCTTCCCCTTCCTGCGTTTGCGTAAAGCTGTTGTGTCCCGGGCCGAACTGGCGGTTTTCATAGCTGGTAACGAACACCGGACGCGGGGATTTGTGCCAGTTTGCCGGGTTTTTCGGATCGGCATTCAGGTCTATCCACAGTAGCCCCATGCAGTAGTTCTCGTCGGTGGCGCTGGCGGAATAGCTGATAAACAGCTTATCGCCGTGAACCAGCACCGCCGGGCCTTCATTAACCCAAAATCCGCGACACTCCCAGTCATACTCCGGCTTGCTGAGCATCACCGGCTCGCCTTTTAGCGTCCACGGGTTCGCCATTTCGCACAGGTAAAGGTTGGAGTTCCCGGTGATATCCGGCGCTTTTTGCGCCCACAGATACCAGCGTTTTCCCTGATGCACAAAGGTGGTGGCGTCCAGGGCGAAGGTGTCGAAAGGCGTTTTTATCTGCCCTTTTTCCACCCACGCGCCGGTAAGCGGATCGTCGTCAGCACATTCAATGGCGAACATTCGGTGCTGGAACATCCCGAGCGCGTCGAGCGCCTGGGTGTGCGTCGCGGCAAAGTAGATGTACCACTTCCCGTCAATGTGGTGCAGTTCAGGTGCCCAAATGAGCTGGCTCATCGGGCCGGTCTCGGGTTTGCGCCAGACCACCACTTCTTCAGCATTACATAAGCCTTCCAGCGACGCTGCGCGGCGGACCGCCAGCCTGTCGTACTGCGGCACGGAGGCGATAAAATAGTACTGCCCCTCATGGCGTAAAATGTACGGGTCGGCACGTTGTTCGATAAACGGGTTTGGCCACTGATGCATTTGGCTCTCCTTATTTTGTCTCTGCGGCTTTTAGTTCCTGATAGTCGCTCAGTTCACGGTAATTGGTGCGACGTTTTTCCAGGTCTTCCTGAATGCGTTTCATCGTTTCACGGTCCACCTTCAGCAGACGTACCACGCCCGCGGTAATTAAGTATCCAATGCCGGGAATAACGGTAAAGAGCAGCACGATCCCGTTAATGGCGTCCGCGCTCTGCGCTTTCGCGCCCGCGTCATAACCGTACCAGGAGAGCAGGAAGCCGACCATCGCCCCGGCAATTGCCAGCCCCAGCTTGAGGAAGAAGATGTTGCCGGAGAAGCTGATGCCCGTGATGCGCTTCCCGGTCTTCCACTCGCCGTAGTCGTCCACGTCGGCCATCAGCGACCAGTGCAGCGGAGACGGGATCTGGTGCAGGATGTTCAGCAGGAAGTAGAGCACCACAATGGTGACGGTGGCTTTCGGGTCGAAGAAGTAGAAGGCGCAGGAGAAAATCGCCAGCACGATGTTGGTCCAGAAGAAGACCTTCAGCTTACACCAGCGGTCGGTCAGCACTTTTGCCAGCACGCTGCCGAGCATCATGCCGACCACGCCCAGGCTGATAAACAGCGTAGCGAAGTGGGTGCTCTGGCCCATCACCCAGGTGACGTAATACATGGTGGCCGCCATACGGATGAAGCCCGGGCAGACGTTGCAGAGCGTCAGCAGCAGAATGCGTACCCACTGGTCGTTCTTCCACACGTCTTTCAAATCGTTTTTCAACTCGTCGTTGGTCTGTACCGCCGGGCGCACGCGCTCGCGCACGGTGGCGAAGCAGAACAGGAACATGCAGGTGCCAATCAGCGCCAGCACGGTCATCGCCATCTGGTAGCCTTTGGCTTTGTTGTCCCCGCCAAACCAGTCGGCCATCGGCAGCAGCGTTAATGAGAGCAGCAGCGTGGCGATGCCGACCAGCACGAAGCGATACGACTGGCAGGCCACACGTTCTTTTGGATCGTTGGTGATCACCCCTCCTAAGGAGCAGTAGGGGATGTTGATTGCCGTATAGGTCAAAGAGAGCAGGAAGTAGGTGACAAACGCATAGATAACTTTGCTGTTATAGCTCCACTCCGGCGTGGTGAACATCAGGATGCTGAACAGCGCGTAGGGGAAGGCGATCCACAGCAGCCATGGACGAAACCGGCCATATTTACTGCGGGTACGGTCGGCAATCGCGCCCATGATCGGGTCCGTTACGGCGTCAATTACGCGGACGGACAGCAGCAGCACGCCGACCAGCGCAGGCGCGAGGCCAAAAATATCCGTATAAAAATAGTTAACAAACAGCATGATGGCGCCAAAGATAATGTTGCATCCGGCGTCGCCCATCCCATAGCCGATCTTTTCTTTTACTGACAGTGTGTTGTTATCCATCGACAGCTCTCCGGTTTACGGTATGGAGAGAATTATTCGCTGGCGAAGGGATATATGCGTTGCAGTATCAGGGCGGTGATATGGATAAATGCGCTGTGGGCGCGAAAGTGTGAGGGAGGTAACAACGCGCGGTACCCGTAAAAGCAGGTACCGCGGAGGGAGGCTTAGTGCGCCTTCATGGCATTACGGCTTTTCTGACTGAAGAGATAGCCCACGCCCAGGATCGCAATCCAGACCGGGATCAGGTAGACGGAAATCGCCATACCCGGCGTGATCAGCATGATCACCAGCACGGCCGCCATAAACAGCAGGCAGATCCAGTTACCCAGCGGATAGAGCAGGGCAGGGAAGCGCGTGGTGACGCCCTGCTGCTGTTTCGCGCGGCGGAACTTGATGTGTGCCAGGCTGATCATCGCCCAGTTGATGACCAGGGCAGAGACCACCAGCGCCATCAGCAGGCCAAAAGCCGATTCCGGTGCCATGTAGTTAATGAGCACGCACAGGGCGGTCACGATGGCGGAAACAATGATGGTATTCACCGGCACGCCGCGTTTATCAACGTTAAGCAGCATCTTCGGCGCGTTGCCCTGTTGGGCGAGGCCGAACAGCATACGGCTATTGCAGTATACGCAGCTGTTGTATACGGAGAGCGCTGCGGTCAGTACCACGATGTTCAGGGCGTTGGCGACAAAGGTGTCGCCCAGCTCGTGGAAGATCAGCACAAACGGGCTGGTGTCAGCGGTGACGCGCGTCCATGGCAGCAGGGAGAGCAGCACGGCCAGCGAGCCCACATAGAAGATCAGAATACGGTAGATAACCTGGTTAGTGGCTTTTGGAATGCTCTGCTCCGGGTTGTCGGCTTCAGCGGCGGTGATACCCACCAGCTCCAGACCGCCAAAGGAGAACATAATGATGGCCATCATCATCACCAGACCTGTCATGCCGTGAGGCAGGAAGCCACCCTGTTCCCAGAGGTTGCGCACGGTGGCCTGCGGTCCGCCGTTGCCGCTGAACAGCAGCCAGCCGCCAAAGATAATCATCGCCACCACGGCAATGACTTTGATGATGGCGAACCAGAACTCCATCTCACCGAACACTTTAACGTTGGTGAGGTTAATGGCGTTGATAATGACGAAGAAGGCCGCAGCAGAAGCCCAGGTTGGGATTTCGGGATACCAGAACTGAATGTATTTCCCGACGGCCGTCAGTTCGGCCATGGCAACCAGAACGTACAGCACCCAGTAGTTCCAGCCTGAGGCGAAACCGGCAAAGCTGCCCCAGTATTTATAGGCAAAGTGGCTGAAGGAGCCTGCGACCGGCTCTTCAACGACCATTTCGCCCAGCTGGCGCATGATCAGAAAAGCAATGAAACCCGCAATCGCGTAACCCAAAATAATACCCGGACCGGCAGACTGGATAACGGATGCGCTGCCCAGAAACAGGCCGGTACCTATCGCACCGCCCAGTGCGATGAGCTGAATATGGCGGTTTTTAAGCCCGCGCTTTAGCTGATCGCCGTGCTGTTGAGCTTCCATTTGAAACCTCGTGTGTGGTTGTTATGTTCACGCTGTGCGTGTGTAATTATGAAAATCCATATTCTGTATTTATTTCTTTACGGTTAACGAGACCGAAAAAAGCGGAGATGACTTCCGTAAGCGCAAGAATAGTGGTAAGCGCCTGCGAATGCACCTGCTTTATGAAGGGGTGATGACGACTTGAATAAAAAGAAAGCATTTGTAAATCGGCCCGCTCGTTGTTCCTAACCCAACCTATAGAATAGAAATGCGCCGTAAGTGGGCGAATTTTCATTATTTGCCTTGTTGAATCGCTTCAGATTGCAAAAACCCTCGTTTCATTATGGTTAAAACCCCCTCTTTAGGAGTAATCAACTCATTTGTGCAAAGTTACATTTCTGAAACGTTATTTCTGTAAGGTTGTTAAAATGTGCAGGGTTTACTGATTTCAATCAAAACCAATATGGACAGAAGGTGAATACTTTGTTACTTTAGCGATACGAAATAGAAATTGGTAAGACCAATTGACTCCGGGCAAAAAGGCGTAAGACAGGGAATATGGCCTACAGCAAAATTCGCCAACCAAAACTATCTGATGTGATTGAGCAGCAGCTGGAGTTTTTAATCCTCGAAGGGACTCTGCGCCCGGGTGAGAAACTTCCACCAGAACGCGAGCTGGCAAAACAGTTCGACGTTTCACGTCCCTCTCTGCGTGAGGCGATTCAACGTCTCGAAGCAAAGGGCTTGCTGCTTCGTCGCCAGGGCGGCGGAACCTTTGTGCAAAACAGCCTGTGGCAGAGCTTCAGCGATCCGCTGGTAGAACTTCTCTCTGACCACCCAGAATCCCAGTTTGACCTGCTTGAGACCCGTCACGCGCTTGAAGGGATTGCGGCCTATTACGCCGCCCTTCGCAGCACTGATGAAGATCGCGTGCGCATCCGCGAACTGCATCAGGCCATTGAACGGGCACAGCAGTCCGGCGATTTAGACGCCGAGTCCAGCGCCGTCGTCCAGTATCAAATCGCCGTCACCGAAGCGGCACACAATGTGGTGCTCCTCCATCTGCTACGCTGCATGGAGCCGATGCTGGCCCAGAACGTTCGTCAGAATTTTGAATTGTTGTATGCCCGTCGGGAGATGCTCCCACTGGTAAGCAACCATCGCACCCGAATATTCGAGGCGATAATGGCCGGGGAACCGGAGCAGGCGCGTGAAGCGTCGCACCGCCATCTGGCTTTCATTGAGGAAATCTTGCTGGACCGCAGCCGTGAACAATCGCGACGCGAACGTTCATTACGCCGCATACAGCAACGAAAGGATTAAGCGCCAGGTACTTTTAGAGCGCGGCAACTAAACGCAGAACCTGTCTTATTGTGTTCTTGCTCAAGAGCACAATGGGACAGGTTCCAGACAAATCAACGTATTAGATAGATAAGGAATACCCCCATGTCAGAACGTCTCCAAAATGACGTGGATCCGATCGAAACTCGCGACTGGCTACAGGCGATCGAATCGGTCATCCGTGAAGAAGGTGTTGAGCGCGCTCAGTATCTGATTGATCAGCTGCTTTCTGAAGCCCGCAAAGGCGGTGTGAAGGTTGCTTCAGGTGCAGGGGCTAGCAACTACGTAAACACGATTGCCGTCGAAGACGAACCGGAATACCCGGGCAATCTGGATCTGGAACGTCGTATCCGTTCTGCAATCCGCTGGAACGCCATCATGACCGTTCTGCGCGCCTCCAAGAAAGACCTGGAGCTGGGTGGCCACATGGCGTCCTTCCAGTCTTCTGCGACCGTTTACGAAGTGTGCTTCAACCACTTCTTCCGTGCAGCGAACGAGAAAGACGGCGGCGACCTGGTGTACTTCCAGGGCCACATCTCTCCGGGCATCTATGCACGTGCCTTCCTGGAAGGTCGTCTGACTGAAGAGCAGATGAACAACTTCCGTCAGGAAGTTCACGGTAAAGGTCTGTCTTCTTACCCGCACCCTAAACTGATGCCTGAATTCTGGCAGTTCCCGACCGTATCTATGGGTCTGGGCCCAATCGGTGCGATCTACCAGGCTAAATTCCTGAAGTATCTGGAACACCGTGGTCTGAAAGACACCTCTGAGCAGACCGTTTACGCCTTCCTGGGCGACGGCGAAATGGATGAGCCAGAATCTAAAGGTGCGATCACCATCGCAACCCGTGAGAAGCTGGACAACCTGTGCTTCATCATCAACTGTAACCTGCAGCGTCTGGATGGTCCGGTAACCGGCAACGGCAAGATCATCAACGAACTGGAAGGCATCTTCGCGGGTGCTGGCTGGAACGTGATCAAAGTCATGTGGGGCGGTCGTTGGGATGAACTGCTGCGTAAAGACACCAGCGGTAAACTGATCCAACTGATGAACGAAACCGTTGACGGTGACTACCAGACCTTCAAATCCAAAGACGGTGCCTACGTTCGTGAGCACTTCTTCGGCAAATACCCTGAAACCGCAGCCCTGGTTGCAGACTGGACTGATGAGCAGATCTGGGCCCTGAACCGCGGTGGTCACGATCCGAAGAAAGTCTACGCTGCACTGAAAAAAGCGCGTGAAACCAAAGGTAAAGCGACTGTAATCCTGGCCCACACCATCAAAGGTTACGGCATGGGTGATACCGCAGAAGGTAAAAACATCGCTCACCAGGTTAAGAAAATGAACATGGACGGCGTGCGTTATATCCGCGACCGTTTCAACGTTCCAGTGACCGATGAGCAGGTAGAAAACCTGTCTTACATCACCTTCCCGGAAGGGTCTGAAGAGCATAAGTACCTGCACGAACGTCGTCAGGCGCTGAAAGGCTACCTGCCAGCTCGTCAGCCAAACTTCACCGAGAAGCTGGAACTGCCAGCGCTGGAAGATTTCTCTCAGCTGCTGGAAGAGCAGAACAAAGAGATCTCTACAACTATCGCTTTCGTTCGTGCCCTGAACGTGATGCTGAAGAACAAGTCGATCAAAGATCGTCTGGTTCCAATCATCGCCGACGAAGCGCGTACTTTCGGTATGGAAGGTCTGTTCCGTCAGATCGGTATCTACAGCCCGAACGGCCAGCAGTACACCCCGCAGGACCGTGAGCAGGTTGCATACTACAAAGAAGACGAGAAAGGTCAGATCCTGCAGGAAGGTATCAACGAGCTGGGCGCAGGCGCATCCTGGCTGGCTGCTGCGACTTCTTACAGCACCAACAACCTGCCGATGATCCCGTTTTACATTTACTACTCCATGTTCGGGTTCCAGCGTATCGGCGACCTGTGCTGGCAGGCAGGCGACCAGCAGGCTCGCGGCTTCCTGGTAGGCGGTACTTCCGGTCGTACGACCCTGAACGGTGAAGGTCTGCAGCACGAAGATGGCCACAGCCACATTCAGTCTCTGACTATCCCTAACTGTATCTCTTACGACCCGTCTTACGCGTACGAAGTGGCAGTCATCATGCATGACGGTCTGCAGCGCATGTACGGTGAAGCGCAGGAGAACATTTACTACTACATCACCACCCTGAACGAAAACTACCACATGCCGGCAATGCCAGCAGGTGCCGAGGAAGGTATCCGTAAAGGTATCTACAAACTCGAAACCATTGAAGGTAGCAAAGGTAAAGTTCAGCTGCTGGGCTCCGGTTCTATCCTGCGTCACGTACGTGAAGCAGCGCAGATCCTGGCGAAAGACTACGGTGTCGGTTCCGATGTGTACTCTGTTACCTCCTTCACTGAGCTGGCGCGTGATGGCCAGGATTGTGAGCGCTGGAACATGCTGCACCCAATGGAAACCCCACGCGTTCCGTACATCGCTCAGGTGATGAACGACGCGCCAGCGGTGGCGTCTACTGACTATATGAAACTGTTCGCTGAGCAGGTTCGTACTTACGTTCCAGCTGATGATTATCGCGTTCTGGGTACTGACGGCTTCGGTCGTTCTGACAGCCGCGAAAACCTGCGTCACCACTTCGAAGTTGATGCTTCTTACGTGGTTGTAGCAGCACTGGGCGAACTGGCTAAACGTGGCGAAATCGATAAGAAAGTGGTTGCGGACGCAATCACCAAATTCAACATCGATGCAGAAAAAGTTAACCCGCGTCTGGCGTAAGAGGTAAAAGAATAATGGCTATCGAAATCAATGTACCGGACATCGGGGCTGATGAAGTTGAAATCACCGAGATCCTGGTCAAAGTTGGCGACAAAGTTGAAGCTGAACAGTCGCTGATCACCGTAGAAGGCGACAAAGCCTCTATGGAAGTCCCGTCTCCTCAGGCTGGCATCGTTAAAGAGATCAAAGTCTCTGTTGGCGATAAAACCGAGACTGGCAAACTGATCATGATTTTCGATTCCGCCGACGGTGCAGCAGCTGCTGCACCTGCGCAGGAAGAGAAGAAAGCCGCTCCGGCCGCCGCTGCTCCAGCAGCTGCCGCGAGCGCGAAAGAAGTGAACGTGCCTGACATCGGCGGTGACGAAGTTGAAGTCACTGAAATCCTGGTGAAAGTGGGCGACACCGTTGCGGCCGAGCAGTCACTGATCACCGTAGAAGGCGACAAAGCCTCTATGGAAGTGCCAGCGCCGTTCGCCGGTACCGTTAAAGAGATCAAGATCAACACCGGTGACAAAGTGTCTACTGGCTCCCTGATTATGGTCTTCGAAGTGGCGGGTGCAGAAGGCGCTGCCGCGCCTGCACAGGCCGCTGCTCCGGCTCCAGCCGCAGCACCAGCCGCTGCTGGCGGCGCGAAAGACGTTAACGTACCGGACATCGGCGGTGACGAAGTTGAAGTCACCGAAGTGATGGTGAAAGTGGGCGACAAAGTTGCCGCTGAACAGTCACTGATCACCGTTGAAGGCGACAAGGCTTCTATGGAAGTCCCTGCGCCGTTCGCGGGTACGGTTAAAGAGATCAAAATCAGCACCGGCGACAAAGTGTCTACCGGCTCTCTGATCATGGTCTTCGAAGTGGAAGGCGCTGCGCCTGCCGCAGCTCCGGCTGCCGCGGCTGCTCCAGCACCTGCTGCTGCGCCGGCTCAGGCTGCTAAACCAGCCGCTGCCCCTGCTGCTAAAGCAGAAAAATCTGAGTTCGCTGAAAACGACGCTTACGTCCACGCTACCCCGCTGATTCGTCGCCTGGCGCGCGAATTCGGTGTGAACCTGGCGAAAGTAAAAGGGACCGGCCGTAAGGGGCGTATCCTGCGCGAAGACGTTCAGACCTACGTGAAAGACGCGGTGAAACGTGCCGAAGCTGCACCAGCTGCAGCCGCTGGCGGCGGTATCCCGGGCATGCTGCCATGGCCGAAAGTGGACTTCAGCAAGTTCGGCGAAATCGAAGAAGTGGAGCTGGGCCGTATCCAGAAAATCTCTGGTGCGAACCTGAGCCGTAACTGGGTGATGATCCCGCACGTTACGCACTTTGATAAGACCGATATCACCGATCTGGAAACGTTCCGTAAACAGCAGAACGCCGAAGCCGAGAAGCGCAAACTGGACGTGAAATTCACCCCAGTGGTCTTCATCATGAAAGCGGTTGCTGCGGCTCTGGAACAGATGCCACGCTTCAACAGCTCCCTGTCCGAAGACGGTCAGAAGCTGACGCTGAAGAAATACATCAACATCGGTGTTGCGGTTGATACGCCAAATGGTCTGGTTGTTCCGGTCTTCAAAGACGTGAACAAGAAGAGCATTACCGAGCTGTCCCGTGAACTGACCGTGATCTCCAAGAAAGCGCGTGATGGTAAGCTGACTGCCGGCGAAATGCAGGGCGGCTGCTTCACTATCTCCAGCATCGGCGGCCTGGGTACTACCCACTTCGCGCCGATTGTGAACGCGCCGGAAGTGGCTATCCTCGGTGTGTCCAAGTCCGCGATGGAGCCGGTGTGGAATGGCAAAGAGTTCGTACCGCGTCTGATGATGCCAATCTCTCTGTCCTTCGACCACCGCGTAATCGACGGTGCTGATGGTGCGCGTTTCATCACCATCATCAACAACATGCTGAGCGACATTCGCCGCCTGGTGATGTAATCGAAAAGCCGGCCAGTCGGCCGGCTTTTTTCTGATAATCTCATGGGGTTTGTGAGGTTATTGGCGAAAGCGACAATTCGTGAGCCGTTTGTTGTTTCAAAATTGTTAACAATTTTGTAAACTGCGGGCGGATAGAACGACCCGGTGGACGACGGGTATAAATTAAGAGGTCATGATGAGCACAGAAATCAAAACTCAGGTCGTAGTACTTGGGGCAGGCCCGGCAGGTTACTCCGCAGCATTCCGCGCCGCGGATTTAGGTCTGGAAACCGTCATCGTAGAGCGTTACAGCACCCTCGGCGGTGTTTGTCTGAACGTCGGCTGTATCCCTTCTAAAGCGCTGCTGCACGTAGCGAAAGTTATCGAAGAAGCCAAAGCGCTGGCTGAACACGGTATCGTCTTCGGCGAGCCGAAAACCGACATCGACAAAATTCGTACCTGGAAAGAGAAAGTTATCACTCAGCTGACCGGCGGTCTGGCGGGTATGGCCAAAGGCCGTAAAGTGAAAGTGGTAAACGGTCTGGGTAAATTCACCGGTGCGAACACCCTGGAAGTGGAAGGCGAAAACGGCAAAACCGTGATCAACTTCGACAACGCGATCATCGCGGCAGGCTCTCGCCCAATCGAACTGCCATTCATTCCGCATGAAGATCCACGCGTGTGGGATTCCACCGATGCGCTGGAGCTGAAAACCGTTCCTAAGCGTCTGCTGGTTATGGGCGGCGGTATCATCGGTCTGGAAATGGGTACCGTGTACCATGCGCTGGGTTCAGAGATCGACGTGGTTGAAATGTTCGACCAGGTTATCCCGGCTGCCGACAAAGACATCGTTAAGGTCTTCACCAAACGCATCAGCAAGAAATTTAACCTGATGCTGGAAACCAAAGTGACTGCCGTTGAAGCGAAAGAAGACGGTATTTACGTTTCCATGGAAGGCAAAAAAGCCCCATCCGAACCACAGCGTTACGACGCCGTGCTGGTGGCTATCGGCCGTGTGCCGAACGGTAAAAACCTCGACGCGGGCAAAGCTGGCGTGGAAGTGGACGACCGTGGCTTTATCCGCGTTGACAAGCAGCTGCGCACTAACGTGCCGCACATCTTTGCAATCGGCGATATCGTCGGCCAGCCAATGCTGGCACACAAAGGTGTTCACGAAGGTCACGTTGCCGCTGAAGTTATCGCCGGCATGAAGCACTACTTCGATCCGAAAGTCATCCCATCTATCGCGTACACCGAGCCAGAAGTGGCATGGGTGGGTCTGACCGAGAAAGAAGCGAAAGAGAAAGGCATCAGCTACGAAACCGCCACCTTCCCGTGGGCTGCTTCTGGCCGTGCTATCGCTTCCGACTGCGCAGACGGTATGACCAAACTGATCTTCGACAAAGAGACTCACCGTGTAATCGGTGGTGCGATTGTCGGTACCAACGGCGGCGAGCTGCTGGGTGAAATCGGTCTGGCTATCGAAATGGGCTGTGACGCTGAAGACATCGCGCTGACCATCCACGCTCACCCGACTCTGCACGAGTCCGTGGGCCTGGCGGCAGAAGTGTTTGAAGGCAGCATCACCGACCTGCCAAACGCGAAAGCGAAGAAGAAATAAGTTTCTTCCCTGATTGCTAACGCCTCCTCTGGAGGCGTTTTTTTTTTTGCCTGAAAACTACCCATTATGGTAGGTAACTTATTGTTATTTCCTCTAAAAATTTTCATCTGTCTGCCGATACCTTTTGCACCATTGTGTAGCTACTGGCCGCACGGTTAACGATTCTGGACTTTTGATTACACACAAAAAGGAAATAACATGTCTTTGAAGAAAGTGATGGGGATTGGCTTATTAGCGGCAGTGATGACGCTGACTGGGTGCGGTGCGATGACGACGGCGGTGAAAAAACGCAACCTGGAAGTAAAAACGCAGATGAGTGAAACCATCTGGCTTGAGCCATCCAGTGAAAAAACGGTCTACATTCAGGTTAAAAACACTTCTGATAAAGACATGAGCAACCTGCAGACGCTGCTGGCAAACGATCTGAGTGCCAAGGGATACAAGGTCACCAGCTCTCCTGACAGCGCATACTATTGGGTGCAGGCTAACGTTCTGAAAGCAGACAAAATGGACTTGCGTGAATCTCAGGGCTACCTGAAAACCGGCTATGAAGGTGCCGCTGTGGGTGCCGCGCTGGGTGCCGGTATCACGGCCTACAACAGCAACTCCTCCGGCGCAGCGCTGGGCGTGGGGCTGGCTGCGGGGCTGATCGGCATGGCGGCAGATGCGATGGTGGAAGACGTAAACTATACCATGGTGACCGACCTGCAGATCTCCGAGCGCAGCAAGGCGAAGGTCACCACGGACAACATCGCGGCGCTGCGTCAGGGAACGTCTGGCGTGAAGCTGCAAACCAGCTCCGAGCAGGGCGACCGTGCGAAGTATCAAACCCGCGTGGTGTCGAACGCTAACAAAGTAAACCTGAAGTTTGAAGAAGCCAAACCGGTTCTGGAAGCTCAGTTGGCGAAATCAGTCGCCAATATTCTGTAAGTTAAAAAGCCGGGGGGCGGCTTCGCCTTACCCGGCCTACAGGCAGAGCGGGTATTCAGGGTTCGACGGGCTGCCAGGTTTTATCAGGCGCGTATGAGGCCAGCGCCCGGGCCTTTTGCTCCGACTCGCTGCCGAGATCGGACTGGTACACCTTGTCGTCCTGATTTATTACAAAGCTCATCACGCCCGTCTGACCATAGCTGACTGGCCAGGCCACCATCGCGAAACCGTTATTATCCGGCAGGATGCGGAAACGATAGCCGTGATAACCGGTACCCGGCTCTTTTGGGCTAAATGCCGGTCCGAGCGGACTGGGCGCTTCGCCGGGAGAGGCGGGCCAGTACAAACCGTCTTTTTTCCCTTTCGAGCTGACAATCTTCTGCGCGAATTTCTGGTTCATCGCAAAGTAGCTTTGCTGCGCATCAACATAGGCATGTAAGGCTTCAATGGCGGCAAGTTCGTTACGCCCGATTTCGCGGGTCAGGATCTCTTCCGCCCCTTCTTTGATATCGAACTGCCAACCGGCAGCGGTTTTGATCACCGGGATAGGAAGCTGCCAGCTGTTGTCACCGACAACCAGATGCGCCGTATCCCCTTGGACAACCGTGTTATGACGGACTTTCCAGTCGCGAAGGAAACGATCGACGGCATCCGGGTCAACGCCTTCAGGGGGCAGAAAATCGCGCCAGTTTTCTCCAAGCAGATTGCTCATAGCGCTCTCATTATGCTCACTAATGGCTTTGGTCAGCGCATCGGTTGCCTGATCGGGGGTGCTAAAGGATTGCTGCGCCATCACCGAAGCCGAAAGCATGAACAACACCATGCCACTGAGTAGTTTACTTTTCATGTCGGTTCCCTTAGCGATGTCGAATTTCACGGCGTTCAGCGCGTCCACCAGACGCCTGACGTGGCTGCTGCTGGCGAGCCGCAAGCTGTCTGCTTTGCGCACCGCGCTGCTGCTGCGCCTGCCAGTTCGCGGAGCGGCTGTCGTTGCCGCTCAGCGCATTGGCCCGGGGCTGGCTGTTTCGCTGCTGGAGAGCGCGTTGCTGCGCCGGCTGCGAACCCCGTTTCTCTTGTCTCTGCGCGGTGGTCTGGCGATTTTCTCGCTGCTGCGTGGTGGTTCGCTTCGTCGTCTGCGGTTTGGTGTCGTAGCCACGGTAGTTATTGCGCTGGGAAATCTGCTTCAGCTGTTCACTTGAGGCCTGACGCTGCACATCTTTCGTTCCGGGACGCGCCGTTTGGGGGAAAGTTTTGCCCGTGGATTTCTCCATCTGGCTCAGGGCAGCCTGACGCTGGCTATCGCGGTTAACCGGTTTTTGCTGCGTTGAACTGAGCCCGGTAGCCGTGCTGGTGGAGTGGAAACGGGTGTTGAGCTGGTTAGTCGGATAGGGCACACCTTCCCGATAGGCCGGGTTATGCTGCCAGGTACGGTTGGCGTCCGTCAGACGCTGCCCGCTGATTTTATTGAAGTTCTCAACGTTGATATTGATGTTGTTATCACCGTTGCGGTTATAGCCGCCGTGATTATCCCAGTCGTCATGGTGATGATCCCAGTCATCGTCATCATCCCAGTCGATGTTGCTGAAGATGGCATAGGTTGTGGCGACGCCCAGGCTGAAGCCTAAGCCGTTGACGAAGCTGTTGCCAAACTGCTCCCCGGGTGTAGGCGGGAGATAGGTAGGTGGATAGGCGGTGTTTGGCCAGGTCCCGTAAACCGTATTGGGGTTATAGGTGGGGACGTAAACAACCTGCGGATCGGCAGATTCAATTTTGATTACCGTTGGGGCCGGCGCGGGCGTTGCTGCTGTGGTTGTCGTTGTCTCGGTGGTGCTGGTTTTCGCTGGTGCCGGTTTTGTCACGGTGGTGACCGTCTGCTGAGGCGTGGATTGTAAAGCGCCGGTCTTCTGTGCCAGCGCGCGCAGGCGTTGAACGGAATCCATTACGTCCTTCGGCTGCGCGAGAAACGCATCGCCCAGATTTTGTACCCACGGCGGGTTTTCGCCCATCAGGGACATGAGCTGAGGAAACGCGACCAGCGATTTTACGCTGGGATCCCAGGGCTGGCTGGCAACGGCCTGAATGGCGGCGTCCCCTTCCATTTTAGGGTTGTCTTTTGACCACTGCGCCGCCTGGATCACGTTGGCCGGGTAAGTCGAGGCCATCAGGATTTGCGACAGCAGGGCATCCGGGTAGAGCGCGATGGGGGCAACCCACTGATCGATTTGCGCGGCAGTATAGGTTGGTGCGGCGACAGGGGCGGGCGTTGCTGCTACCGGTGCCGCCGGTGCCGCTGGTTGTTGTGCGACGGGGGCCGGCGCAACGGGTTCCGTTGCACGACTTTTGACAAACATGACGCCTGAGGCGGCAAGCAGCCCGGCACTGCACAGAAGGACGAGCAGATGTGGCTTAAAGGGCAACTTCATAAAATGACTCCAACGAGACAAGCGCTGTGCCGTGAGGCGTTACGGTTGGCGTGAGTATTATTCACCCGTCTTTTACTGTTTTGACTTTTATTGGGAAGCGTCCGGTACGTCCGGATAAAGATTGTGAGCATTTATTACACAATTATATGCGATGCGGGAAAAACCGAAGGGAATTCAGAAGGCCGCTCTTACGAGCGGCCAGCAGCTAGTTGCCGAGGTTGACGACAAACAGCACCGTGATGTCGGATATGTTCCAGCCACCGTGCAGCGCGGTTAGCAGTAAACCGGTCACAACGATCAGCGCAGTGATTCGCATCTCCATTGCGTGCGTTCCTGTAAAGGCTACGCGGGTTCATTCTTCACCGGGAAAGGCAGAACCAGGCAAGTTGGGATTGCCGCGTAGGTTACGGAACTGCTCCCGGGCCCGGTGACTGGTTGCTACACCAGCGAAGCAGGCCGAGAGGAAGAGTAATCGACTCAGTAGTCATTCTGAAGGCGAAAAATGAAGTGAAACGAATTTTCATTCGAAACAGGAAGGCGCTACGCAAAATTGACATAATGGCTTGCAAGCCAGCGGGGCGTGATGCAAAATTCATTGCGTTGGGGTTGCCGCAAATCTGCCAACACGGTGTGCTACCATCGCAAGGCAACAAATAAACCGCTATCAGGCGGTTTTTTTGTACCCAAAATTCGTCTTGTCTCCCCGCTACACCATGCTTAACGATTCAGCAAATTTTTTAATGTTGCTTTTTTGTAAACGGATTAACACTGTGCAGAAATCCTGCTATGCTGCCCGACGCGGTATCGGGCATTTACCCTACAAACTGCTGTCTCACAGGAGCGTGAAGAGAACGCCCGCCGCATATGACAATGAGAGCGAGGAGAACCGTCGTGCTAGAAGAATACCGTAAGCACGTAGCAGAACGTGCCGCCGAGGGAATTGTACCCAAACCTTTAGATGCAACCCAAATGGCCGCGCTCGTCGAGCTGCTGAAGAACCCGCCTAAGGGCGAAGAAGAATTCCTGTTAGATCTGCTGATCAACCGCGTACCGCCTGGCGTAGATGAAGCTGCCTACGTAAAAGCCGGATTCCTTGCTGCTATCGCCAAAGGCGAAGCCACCTCCCCACTGGTTACTCCTGAAAAAGCCATTGAACTGCTCGGCACCATGCAGGGTGGTTACAACATTCATCCGCTGATTGACGCGCTGGATAACGACAAGCTGGCGCCGATTGCCGCTAAAGCGCTCTCTTCCACGCTGCTGATGTTCGATAACTTCTACGATGTAGAAGAAAAAGCCAAAGCAGGCAACGTCTATGCGAAGCAGGTGATGCAGTCCTGGGCGGATGCCGAATGGTTCCTGAACCGTCCTGTGCTGGCTGAAAAAATCACCGTTACCGTCTTCAAAGTGACCGGTGAAACCAACACCGATGACCTCTCTCCGGCACCGGACGCGTGGTCTCGCCCGGATATCCCTCTGCACGCCCTGGCGATGCTGAAAAACGCCCGTGAAGGCATTGAGCCGGATCAGCCTGGCAGCGTTGGCCCGATCAAACAGATCGAAGCCCTGCAGAAAAAAGGGTTCCCGCTGGCCTACGTGGGTGACGTTGTAGGTACCGGTTCTTCCCGTAAGTCCGCCACCAACTCCGTGCTGTGGTTCATGGGTGACGACATCCCTCATGTGCCAAACAAACGCGGCGGCGGCCTGTGCCTCGGCGGTAAAATTGCACCGATCTTCTTCAACACCATGGAAGATGCGGGCGCCCTGCCGATCGAAGTGGACGTCTCCAACCTGAACATGGGCGACGTGATTGACGTTTACCCGTACAAAGGTGAAGTGCGTAACCACGAAACCAACGAGCTGCTGGCGAGCTTTGAGCTGAAAACCGACGTGCTGATCGACGAAGTGCGTGCCGGTGGCCGTATTCCGCTGATCATCGGCCGTGGCCTGACCACCAAAGCGCGTGAAGCGCTGGGTCTGCCGCACAGTGATGTATTCCGTCACGCGAAAGACGTAGCGGAAAGCAATCGCGGTTACTCTCTGGCGCAGAAAATGGTCGGTCGCGCCTGCGGCGTCGCCGGTGTTCGTCCTGGCGCATACTGTGAGCCGAAGATGACCTCCGTAGGCTCTCAGGACACCACTGGCCCAATGACCCGTGACGAGCTGAAGGACCTGGCGTGCCTGGGCTTCTCTTCCGATCTGGTGATGCAGTCCTTCTGCCACACTGCGGCCTATCCGAAGCCGGTTGACGTGACCACGCATCACACGCTGCCAGACTTCATCATGAACCGTGGCGGCGTTTCCCTGCGTCCGGGCGACGGCGTAATTCACTCCTGGCTGAACCGCATGCTGCTGCCGGATACCGTGGGTACCGGCGGTGACTCCCATACCCGTTTCCCAATCGGTATCTCTTTCCCGGCGGGCTCCGGTCTGGTGGCGTTTGCCGCGGCGACGGGCGTGATGCCGCTGGATATGCCGGAATCGGTGCTGGTGCGCTTCAAAGGTAAAATGCAGCCGGGTATCACCCTGCGCGACCTGGTTCACGCGATCCCGCTGTATGCGATTAAACAGGGTCTGCTGACCGTTGAGAAGAAAGGGAAGAAAAACATCTTCTCTGGCCGTATCCTGGAAATCGAAGGTCTGCCGGATCTGAAGGTTGAGCAGGCGTTCGAGCTGACCGATGCCTCCGCTGAGCGTTCAGCTGCGGGCTGTACCATCAAGCTGAACAAAGAGCCGATTATTGAGTATCTTAACTCTAACATCGTGCTGCTGAAGTGGATGATTGCAGAAGGCTACGGCGACCGTCGTACGCTGGAGCGTCGTATCCAGGGCATGGAGAAATGGCTGGCCGATCCGCAACTGCTGGAAGCTGATGCTGACGCAGAGTACGCGGCGGTGATCGACATCGATCTGGCGGATATCAAAGAGCCAATCCTGTGTGCACCGAACGATCCGGACGACGCGCGTCCGCTGTCCGAAGTTCAGGGCGAGAAGATCGACGAAGTGTTCATCGGATCCTGCATGACCAACATCGGTCACTTCCGTGCGGCCGGTAAGCTTCTGGATACCCACAAAGGCCAGCTGCCAACCCGTCTGTGGGTGGCGCCGCCAACCCGTATGGACGCGGCTCAGCTGACCGAAGAGGGCTACTACAGCGTGTTTGGTAAGAGCGGGGCGCGTATTGAAATTCCTGGCTGTTCCCTGTGCATGGGCAACCAGGCGCGCGTAGCCGACGGCGCGACGGTGGTCTCCACCTCTACCCGTAACTTCCCGAACCGTTTAGGTACCGGTGCGAACGTCTTCCTGGCCTCTGCGGAGCTGGCGGCGGTTGCGGCGCTGATTGGCAAACTGCCAACGCCGGAAGAGTACCAGACCTTTGTGGCTCAGGTGGATAAGACCGCGGTGGATACCTATCGCTATCTGAACTTCGACCAGCTCTCTCAGTACACCGAGAAGGCCGACGGGGTTATCTTCCAGACGGCGGTATAAACAGCAAAACCGTCTCCACGAGACGGTTTTTAGTGTTTGCACCCTCTCCCGTGGGAGAGGGACGGGGTGAGGGCATCAGGCCGCAGGGTCTTGCTCTCACCTTTTTATTTTCATTCCTCCCACCTCTCACGCTTTTTTTCTTCCTCGCTGCTGCGATAATTACCTTAATGGCTTTGCAGAGGAAAACACTATGGATTACGAATTTCTGCGCGACATCACCGGAGTGGTGAAAGTGCGTATGTCGATGGGCCACGAAGCCGTTGGACACTGGTTTAACGAAGAGGTGAAAGAAAATCTCGCACTTCTTGATGAGGTTGAACAGGCGGCAAATACGGTGAAAGGCAGTGAACGCTCCTGGCAGCGCGCCGGTCATGAATACACGCTGTGGATGGACGGTGAAGAGGTCATGGTGCGCGCCAACCAGCTCGAGTTTTCAGGTGACGAGATGGAAGAGGGGATGAGCTACTACGACGAAGAGAGCCTGTCGATGTGCGGCGTAGAAGACTTCCTTCAGGTGGTGAATGCCTACCGCGAGTTTATGAAACAGCGGTAACTTCCCGAAGCGTCCCTGCTCCGGGTAACACTTACACGGCCGGAATATTACGGCCGTAGTAGATCTCGCGCATTTCTTTCCAGAGCAGGTCGGTAATCGCCTTACGCTCTTCTTCGCTCAAATCTTCCGGCTTCGTGTGGAACATATAGTGCTTAAGGTCGAATTCCTTAAGTAACATCTTGGTATGGAAGATGTTTTCCTGATACACGTTCACATCCATCATGTCATACAGTGATTTCATGTCCTCGGACATAAAGTTCTGAATAGAGTTGATTTCGTGGTCAATGAAGTGCTTCATGCCGTTGATATCACGAGTAAAACCGCGCACGCGGTAATCAATCGTGACGATATCCGATTCCAGCTGATGGATGAGATAGTTCAGCGCGTTCAGCGGGGAAATCACGCCGCAGGTCGACACTTCAATATCGGCGCGGAACGTACACAGCCCACCTTCCGGGTGACTCTCCGGGTAGGTATGGACGCAGATATGGCTTTTATCCAGGTGGGCAACAACCACTTCCGGCAGCGGGCCCGGATGTTCCGTTTTGTCGATAAGCTTGGGATCGACCGGCTCTTCGCTGACCAGGATGGTCACGCTGGCGCCCTGGGGTTCATAATCCTGTCGGGCGATGTTCAGGATGTTGGCGCCGATAATGGAACAGGTTTCTGACAGGATCTCGGTCAGACGGTTGGCGTTGTAGAGTTCGTCGATATAGGCGATGTAACCATCGCGTTCTTCCGCTGTTTTGGCATAGCAGATATCGTAAATACAAAAACTCAGGCTTTTCGTCAGGTTGTTAAAGCCATGCAGTTTAAGCTTTTTCAATTAGCTCACCCCCTTAGTGGATAATGCGTCTTGCAGGTACTGCGGCAGAGCAAACGCTGCGGTATGAATAGCCGGATTGTAGTATCGGCACTGAAGACCGGCCTGATGGAAGCGGGCCTGAATAATTTCGGTGGAAAGATGACGTAATACATCGTTATCCGTCGCCCAGGCAAAGGTCATGATCCCGCCGTAGTACGTCGGAATAGCGGCCTGATAGAAGCTGACATCATCGAAATAGGTGCTGAGCTTACGATGGCTATCCAGCGCTTCATCCTGCTGCAGGAAGCAGACGCCATTTTGGGCGACGAAGATCCCGCCCGGGTTCAGGCAGCGCTTGCAGCCCTCGTAGAAGGAGGAGGTAAACAGTGACGCGCCTGGGCCGATAGGGTCGGTGCAGTCGGAGATGATCACGTCAAAGGTCTGCGAGGTCTGGTTAACGAAGTTAACGCCGTCGTCAATCACCAGGCTAAAGCGCGGATCGTCATAGCTGCCGGCATTGTGGTTGGGCAGGTACTGGCGGCAGAAAGAGACGACGCCCGCATCGATTTCCACCATGGTGATGGTTTCAATGGAACGATGGCGGGAAACTTCACGCAGCATTGCGCCATCGCCACCGCCAATAATCAGGACATGCTTCGCGTGGCCGTGCGCCAGCAGCGGGACGTGGGTCATCATCTCATGATAGATAAATTCATCTCGCTCGGTCGTTTGCACGACGCCGTCCAGCGCCATGACGCGGCCAAAGGCAGCATTCTCGAAGATGATCAGATCCTGGTGATCGGTTTTCTCATGATAGAGCACGTTATCAACGGCAAAGTACTGACCAAACTGGTCATGCAAGGTTTCATGCCACAACGTGTGGTCGGCCATAGCGAACTCCTCCTGTGTAAACATCCGTTACGCTCACAAAAAATGAGCGAAACATGATAGCTAACTCTAACCGCGGTTGCACGGTCAGAGGTTCAACAGGGGGCGTCGGGAAGGTTATTTGACGTAGGCGAGCAGGCTGAGTGAGTCGCGAGCCAGCGCTTTGCATTTTTTGGCAGTGGGAATACCAATACCGCTTAGGTCGCGGTAGCTGTCTTCGCCGAGCGCCTTCATGTCGAAGCTGTCGTAGTTGCTGAGATCCCACTGGTTCTGCTGGGCAAAAAAGACCAGCGCGCGGCGAATTTGCCCGTTGGGTAAATTCTGGTAGCCGCAATCATTTTTCAGGAATACAAAAACCGCCGTTAAATCGGCCATATCTTCCGCTTCATTTTCACTTAGCGCATAGCTGTTCGCACACATTGCCATCAGGCTACCGAACAAAATTGTCCTGAAAAACGTCTTCATTGCTTCTACCACTTCTTCACGGAAAATTAACGTTAGCATACTTGATGCCAGTGCGACGATCTTTATTATTGCCGCTTGACTTGACCTTCCGGTAAGGGGAGGGTTTATGCTCAAAAGATCGCCTGCTGGAAATAAGGAAATGAACATGCAACGTCGTGATTTTTTAAAATATTCCGTGGCGCTGGGTGCTGCCAGCGCATTGCCTCTCTGGAGCCGCGCGGTTTTCGCGGCTGACAGGCCTGCCTTACCTATCCCTGACTTGCTGACCGCGGATGCCCGTAGCCGTATCAAGCTTGTTGTTCAGTCCGGCAACACGCTGTTCGGTGCGCACAACGCCACGACCTGGGGCTATAACGGCAATCTGCTCGGCCCGGCGCTGCAGCTGCGCAAAGGGAAGACGGTGACGGTGGATATCCACAACACGCTTGCCGAAGAGACGACGCTGCACTGGCACGGGCTGGAAGTGCCGGGCGAGGTAGACGGCGGGCCGCAGGGCGTCATCAAAGCGGGCGGCACGCGCAGCGTCACCTTTACGCCCGACCAGCGCGCGGCGACCTGCTGGTTCCATCCGCATCAGCATGGCAAAACGGGCCATCAGGTGGCGATGGGGCTGGCGGGGCTGGTGCTGATTGAAGACGACGAAAGCCGCCTGCTGCGCCTGCCGAAACAGTGGGGCATCGACGACGTGCCGGTGATTGTGCAGGACAAGAAATTCACCGCGGACGGGCAAATTGACTACCAGCTGGACGTGATGAGCGCGGCGGTAGGCTGGTTTGGCGACACGCTGTTGACCAACGGCGCCATTTATCCTCAGCACGCCGCGCCGAAAGGCTGGCTGCGCCTGCGTCTGCTCAATGGCTGTAACGCGCGTTCACTCAACTTCGCCACCAGCGATAAGCGCCCGCTGTACGTAGTGGCAAGCGACGGCGGCCTGCTGCCGGAGCCGGTAAAAGTGAACGAGCTGCCGATGCTGATGGGCGAGCGCTTCGAGGTGCTGGTGGACATCAGCGACGGCAAGGCGTTTGATCTTGTGACCCTGCCGGTTAGCCAGATGGGGATGGCGGTCGCACCGTTTGACAAGCCGCATCCGGTGCTGCGTATTCAGCCGTTACTGGTGACCGCTTCCGGCACGCTGCCTGATTTGTTAACCACTCTGCCAGCACTCCCGTCGCTTGATGGTCTTACGCAGCGTAAGCTGCAGCTCTCCATGAACCCGATGCTCGATATGATGGGCATGCAGGCGCTGATGGCGAAATATGGCGATAAGGCGATGGCGGGGATGCATCACGGGCAGATGATGGGTCATATGAATATGGACCACGGCAAAATGGGCGGCATGGGGAACATGGATCACGGCGACCATGGCTTTGATTTTCACAACGCCAATATGATCAACGGCAAAGCGTTCGACATGAACACGCCGATGTTTGCTGCGACAAAAGGGCAGTTTGAGCGCTGGGTGATTTCAGGTGAAGGGGACATGATGCTGCATCCGTTCCATATCCACGGTACCCAGTTCCGCATTCTCTCAGAAAACGGTAAAGCGCCGGATGCGCATCGCGCGGGCTGGAAAGATACGGTGAGAGTGGAAGGCGGCGTTAGCGAGGTGCTGGTGAAGTTTGACCACGACGCGCCGAAGGAGTTTGCCTATATGGCGCACTGCCATCTGCTGGAGCATGAAGATACGGGGATGATGCTCGGGTTCACTGTTTAAAACAGTGCGGCCTGATGCCCTCACCCTGGCCCTCTCCCACAGGGAGAGGGAACAAACACAAAAACGGCAACCGAGGTTGCCGTTTTGCTTTTATTTGCCTTCGTCAGGCAACGCATACGCGACAATATAGTCGCCCATCTTCGTGCCAAACGAACCGTGACCGCCCGCGGAGATGACAACGTACTGCTTGCCATTCACTTCATAGGTCATCGGGGTAGCCTGTCCGCCAGCCGGCAGACGGCCTTGCCACAGTTTCTCACCGTTGGTCATGTTGTACGCGCGCAGGTAGTTATCTGCGGTTGCCGCGATGAACAGCACGTTACCGGCGGTGGAAATTGGGCCACCCAGCATCGGCATACCCATATTAAACGGCACCGGAACCGGCATCGGGAACGGCATGCTGTCCTGTGGCGTACCAATACGTTTTTTCCACACGATCTGATTGGTTTTCAGATCCAGGCCGGAGATATAACCCCAGGCAGGCTGTTTACACGGCAGGCCAAACGGCGACAGGAACGGGTTCAGCGTTACGCCGAACGGTACGCCATACTGCGGCTGAATACCGGCTTCGGTACCGCTGCCTTTCGCGTCTTTCGGCTGCTCCATTGGGTTGCCCGGACCGCGTGGGATCAGACGGGAAACGAACGGCAGTGCCATTGGGTTGGCGATCGCTACCTGACGGTTCGGGTCAACGGAGATCCCGCCCCACTCGAACATCCCCAGGTTACCCGGGAAGACCAGCGTGCCCTGCTCAGAAGGTGGCGTGAAGATGCCTTCATAGCGCAGCTGATGGAACATCACGCGGCACACCAGCTGGTCAAACATCGTGGCACCCCACATGTCTGCCCCGCTGAGGTCTTTCTTCGGACGGAAGCTCAGATCGGAGAACGGCTGGGTTTCGCTGACGTAATCGCCTTTCGCCGCGCCCTGCGGAACCGGTTTTTCCGGTGCCGGCACAACCAGCTTGCCGTTGCTGCGATCCAGTACGAAGATGTTGCCGGTTTTCGCCGGGGCGTAAATCACCGGAACGGTTTTGCCGTTAACGGTAATGTCCGCCAGCGTCGGCTGGGACGGCATATCCATATCCCACAGATCGTGGTGTACGGTCTGATAGCTCCAGGCCAGCTTACCGGTGGTCGCGTTCAGCGCCACGATAGCGCTCGCATAACGCTCCTGCTCCGGCGTGCGGTTACCGCCCCAGATATCTGGCGTGGTAACGCCCATCGGCAGGTAGACCAGGTCCAGCTTCGCGTCATACGCAGCCGGGGCCCAGGAGTTTGGCGAGTTAAAGGTAAAGGTGTGCTCGTCCGACGGGATCGCATTCGGATCTTTCGCGCCCGGGTCGAAGGCCCACAGCAGTTTACCGGTATTCACGTCGAAACCGCGGATAACGCCGGAGGTTTCGCGCGTGGAGAAGTTATCCGTTACCGAACCGGCAATCACGATGGTTTTATCGGTGATGATCGGCGGCGAAGTTGGCTCATACAGACCCGGCGTGGTGTCCGGCATGTTGGTCTGCAGATTCAGGATACCTTTGTTGGCAAAGGTTTCGCACAGCTTGCCCGTTTCGGCATTGATGGCGAACAGACGGCCATCGTTCACCGGCAGCATGATGCGGCGAGGACAGTCGGCAACCACTTCCGGGCTCGCGTTATCGGCGCGCGCTTCGTGGTATGAGACGCCACGGCAGGTGACGTGCTGGAAGGACGGGTTGGAGTTCAGCTGCGGATCGAAGTGCCATTTCTCTTTACCCGTGGCCGCGTCGAGCGCGAACAGACGCTGGTGCGCCGTACACAGATAAAGCATATCGCCGACTTTAATTGGCGTCACTTCGTTGGTCAGCTCGCCCGGATCGTTCGGCATCTTCAGGTCGCCGGTACGGAATACCCAGGCTTCTTTCAGGTTCTTAACGTTGTCCGCGTTGATCTGCTTCAGCGGAGAGTAACGTTGACCTTCCTGATTACGACCATACGCAGGCCAGTCGCCGTCCGCCACCTGCGAGATAGCCGCCGCAGGCGTCGATTCTGCGTTCAGCGTACCGTTGATCTCCTGCGGGTCGTTAAAGCCGGCCCATGTCAGGATGCCGCCGGTAATCAGCAGGGCAACAACCAGGCCCGCCACAGCACCGCTGGAAGGCACAATCAGGCGACGCCACACGAACGGCAGGATCAGCCAGATACCGAAGAAGACCAGGATGTCGCTGCGCGGCGTCAGCGCCCAGAAGTCAAAGCCAACTTCCCAGACGCCCCAGATCATGGTGGCAAGAAGGAGTGCGGCATACAGCCACAGTGCAGATTGTTTTCTACGCCAGAGCAGGACGGTTACGCCAAGCATAACCAGGCCCGCAATCGGGTAGTACCAGGAGCCGCCGATCGCGACCAGCCAGACGCCACCGATTAACAGATACAGCGCGCAGAAGGCTGCGAACGCCGCTGTTAATGTCACCAGTAGACGCGGCTGTTTAGAGTTTGTTTCAGCCATAGAAAGTGTACTCGTCAGTTTTTGTTAATAATTTGCTAGCAACTAATTATAGGTATTAACAAGTGTGATCGGAATCACAATATTTGCTTTTTATAACTCATACGCCAGGGTTATCCATTTGCTGATATAATGGCTGGCTTGCGTATCAGTGCTGGATATTAACTCATCCGTATTGAGAGATTTTCATCAAAATCATTTGGTTAGTAATATGAAACATACTGTTGAAGTGATGATCCCGGAAGCCGAGATCAAAGCGCGTATCGCCGAACTGGGTCGTCAAATCACCGAACATTACAAGGACAGCGGCAGTGAAATGGTGCTGGTCGGTCTGTTGCGCGGCTCTTTCATGTTCATGGCGGACCTGTGCCGTGAAGTGCATGTGCCCCATGAGGTCGATTTTATGACCGCCTCCAGCTACGGCAGCGGCATGTCCACCACCCGTGATGTGAAAATCCTGAAAGATCTGGATGAAGATATTCGTGGTAAAGATGTGTTGATCGTTGAGGACATCATCGACTCCGGCAACACGCTGTCAAAAGTGCGCGAGATCCTGAGCCTGCGTGAGCCGAAATCGCTGGCGATTTGTACGCTGCTGGATAAGCCTGACCGCCGTGAAGTGCAGGTACCGGTCGAGTTCGTCGGTTTCTCGATTCCGGATGAATTCGTCGTCGGTTACGGCATTGACTACGCGCAGCGCTATCGCCATCTGCCGTATGTTGGGAAAGTGGTATTGCTGGACGAGTAATTGCGGGCTGATGACCTCACCCCGGCCCTCTCCCACAGGGAGAGGGAGAAAATCCCCGGCTTTATTTATGGTTCACATGCTTAAGCTGAAGGTTGGCAATTCCCGAACGGTAACGCTGCTCCAGCGTTTCCCGGTTGGTGGCGGTCACTTCCAGATTGCGCAGCAGGCCGTCGTGAATGCCGTACGCCCAGCCGTGGATCGAGACCTTCTGCCCGCGTTTCCACGCCGATTGCATGATCGTTGAGTGGCCCAGGTTATACACCTGCTCCATCACGTTGAGTTCGCACAGGGTATCCATGCGACGCTCCTGCGGCATTTCGCCCAGCAGTGAGCTATGTTTGAACCAGATATCGCGGATGTGCAGCAGCCAGTTATCAATGAGCCCCAGTTCCGTGTTTTCAACCGCCGCCTGCACGCCGCCGCAGCCGTAGTGGCCGCAAATGATGATGTGCTCGACTTGCAGAACGTCAACGGCATACTGAACAACAGAAAGACAGTTGAGATCGGTGTGAATCACCAGGTTGGCAACGTTGCGGTGAACAAACAGTTCGCCGGGCTCGAGGCCGGTCAGGCGCTCCGCCGGTACGCGGCTGTCGGAGCATCCAATCCAGAGAAAGCGTGGGTTTTGCGCCTGCGCGAGTTTTCCAAAAAATCCGGGGTCTTCCTCCACCAGCATTTTTGACCATAGTGCATTGTTGCTGATGAGTGTATCTATGTTGTTCATGGAGGTTAGCGACCTGTAACCGAGTAATTGCGTTGCGCTACTATAGGGTAACCCGACTTTTAATGAAACCACACAACGTGTGTCAGAACGGAAGGTAAGTTAATTTCATGGCAATTGCACTGGAGCTTGAGCAGCTTAAAAAAACCTATCCGGGCGGCGTTCAGGCGCTGCGCGGAATAGATCTAAAAGTAGAGGCCGGTGATTTTTATGCGCTTCTGGGGCCGAACGGGGCGGGGAAATCGACCACCATTGGGATTATCAGCTCGCTGGTCAATAAAACATCCGGCCGGGTGAGCGTCTTTGGTTACGACCTGCAAAAAGATGTGGTGAACGCCAAGCGCCAGCTGGGTCTGGTGCCGCAGGAGTTCAACTTCAACCCGTTTGAGACGGTGCAGCAGATCGTTGTTAACCAGGCGGGTTATTACGGCGTCGAGCGTAAAGAGGCCCTGGAGCGGAGCGAAAAGTACCTCAAGCAGCTCGACCTGTGGGAAAAACGTAACGAACGCGCGCGGATGTTATCCGGCGGGATGAAGCGCCGCCTGATGATCGCCCGCGCGCTGATGCACGAGCCAAAGCTGCTGATCCTCGATGAACCGACGGCGGGTGTCGATATCGAACTTCGTCGTTCCATGTGGGGCTTCCTGAAAGATCTCAACGACAAAGGCACCACCATTATTCTGACCACCCACTACCTTGAAGAGGCTGAAATGCTGTGCCGCAACATCGGCATCATTCAGCACGGCGAGCTGGTAGAAAACACCTCGATGAAGAACCTGCTCTCCAAGCTGAAATCAGAAACCTTCATTCTCGATCTGGCGGCAAAAAGTCCACTGCCGAAGCTGGAAGGGTATCAGTATCGTCTTGTCGATACCTCGACGCTGGAAGTGGAAGTGCTGCGCGAGCAGGGCATCAACAGCGTGTTCTCACAGCTGAGCGCGCAGGGTATTCAGGTCTTAAGTATGCGTAACAAAGCGAACCGACTGGAAGAGCTGTTTGTCTCTCTGGTGCAGGATAAACAAGGAGACAAGGCATGACGCATCTTTACTGGGTCGCGCTGAAAAGCATCTGGGCGAAAGAGATTAACCGCTTCATGCGCATCTGGGTGCAAACCCTGGTGCCGCCAGTCATCACGATGACGCTCTATTTCATCATCTTCGGTAACCTGATTGGTTCCCGGATTGGTGAGATGCACGGCTTTACCTATATGCAGTTTATCGTGCCGGGCCTGATTATGATGGCGGTGATCACCAACGCCTATGCCAACGTGGCGTCGTCATTCTTCAGCGCCAAGTTCCAGCGTAACATCGAAGAGCTGCTGGTCGCGCCGGTACCGACGCATGTAATTATCGCCGGCTATGTCGGCGGCGGCGTGGCGCGCGGGCTGTGCGTGGGGATCCTGGTCACGGCGATTTCGCTGTTCTTCGTGCCGTTCCAGGTGCACTCGTGGCTGTTCGTCGCGCTGACGCTGCTCCTGACGGCGATCCTGTTCTCGCTGGCCGGTCTGCTGAACGCCGTGTTCGCCAAAACGTTTGACGACATCAGCCTGATCCCGACCTTCGTGCTGACGCCGCTGACCTATCTCGGCGGGGTGTTCTACTCCCTGACGCTGCTGCCACCGTTCTGGCAGGCGCTGTCGCACCTGAACCCGATTGTCTACATGATCAGCGGATTCCGCTTTGGCTTCCTCGGCATCACTGACGTGCCGCTGTTTACCACGGTGGCGGTGCTGGTGGTGTTCATCATCGCCTTCTACCTGCTTTGCTGGTATCTGATCCAGCGCGGACGCGGTCTGCGCAGCTAGCCCTCAGCCCGGCGACATTCTGTCTGCCGGGCACTTTCTTTGACAGTTATCACCGAAAGCTAACCTTCACTCCGCTAAACTACTTGCCTGCTAAGGAGAGAGTTATGCTGGGATGGGTTATCACCTGCCACGATGAACGGGCGCAGGACATGCTGGACAAGCTTGAAGCCAGATTTGGCCCGCTGGCACAGTGCCGGGCGGTAAATTACTGGCGCGGGTTGAGCACTAACATGCTGAGCCGCATGATGTGCGATGCCCTGCATGAAACGGACACCGGTGATGGCGTCATTTTTTTGACCGATAAATCGGGCGCGGCGCCTTACCGCGCAGCCGCTTTGCTGAGCCATAAGCATGATTGCTGTGAGGTGATCTCGGGCATCAGCCTTCCATTACTTGAAGCGATGTATCCGCAACGTGAAACGTTAACCAGCGCCGGGTTCCGTAACGCTATCGTCGAGCAGGGCGCGCCGGACGTCAGCAGCTTGTGGCATCAGCAGCAAAAAAATCCTCCTTTCGTCCTGCTCCATGATCTGTATAAGAATTAAACGTTGGTATTGATGTCGCTTTTGCTACAATGGCATAAGTATTTCCGCTTCGAATAAGACCCTCATGTTCACGCGTATTGTTTTCCTGTTATTGATGTTCGTGTCCGGCACTTCTTCTGCCAGTTTATTAAGTCAGCAAAGACTGCCTGCTCAATATATGCAAACCACCGAAGATGCGGCGATTTGGGCGCAGGTCGGCAACAGCGTTATTAACGTCGGTAACGTGCGGGCAGGGCAGATCCTTGCGGTAGTGCCTGCGGCGGCGGACTACTATGAATTTCGCTTCGGATTTGGCACGGGTTTTATCGACAAGGGACACCTGGAGCCGGTTCAGGGTAAACAGCGCGTCGAGGATGGGCTGGGGGATCTGAATAAACCGCTGAGCAATCAAAACCTGATAACGTGGAAAGACACGCCCGTTTATAACGCCCCGAACAACGGTAGCGCACCCTTCGGCACCCTGAGCAGCAATTTGCGTTATCCGATCCTGAACAAGCTTAAAGATCGCCTCAATCAGACCTGGTTCCAGATCCGCATCGGCAACCGCCTGGCGTGGATCAGCAGCCTGGACGCGCAGGAAGATAATGGCATTCCGGTCATTACCTATCACCATATTTTGCGCGACGAGGAGAACACCCGTTTCCGCCATACCTCCACGACCACCAGCGTGCGGGCATTCAGCAACCAGATGACCTGGCTGCGCGACCAGGGCTATACCACCCTGACGATGTACCAGCTGGAAGGGTATGTGCGTAACAAAATGAACCTGCCGGCGAAATCGGTGGTGATTACCTTCGACGACGGCCTGAAGTCCGTTAACCGCTATGCTTACCCGATCCTCAAAGCGTATGGCTTTAAGGCGACGGAGTTTATTATCTCCTCGCGCATCAAGCGCCACCCGCAAAAATGGGCGCCGAAATCCCTGCAGTTTATGAGCGTGTCGGAGCTGGAGCAGATGCATGACGTGTTCGACTATCAGTCCCACACGCACTTCCTGCACCGCGTTGACGACAACCATCAGCCCATTTTACTGAGCCGCAGCTATCACAATATTTTGTTTGATTTTAAGCGCTCGCGACGGGATCTGGCGCAGTTTAACCCGCACGTGCTTTACCTCTCGTATCCGTTCGGCGGCTACGACGATAAGGCGATTAAAGCCGCGAATGACGCCGGGTTTCATCTGGCGGTGACGACGGTACGCGGGAAGGTCAAGCCGGGGGATAATCCGTTCTTACTGAAGCGCCTGTATATCTTAAGAACGGATTCGCTGGAGACGATGTCGCGGCTGATCAGCAATCAGCCGCAGGGGTAGTTTACTCGTAGGTTATCTGGAAGGTAACAGAGGTACCGAAAGTCCCGACGGTCACAGGTTCGCTGCCGATTTTAACCAGTTGAGCCCAAAGGGTTCTGTCTACAAAATTCACAGGGTCCACTCCAATCACTTCGCCCACAGCAAGGGTTCGCGCATAGCTATCAGCTGGAACAGGATAGTTATCACCCTGATTATCGAGAATCCTGACGCCGACGCCTCCTGCCGCGGTTACTCCACTATTACCTTCAACGTTGTTAGTAAAATACTTTTTATCTGAGGTGGTATGAGTGGATGATAATGTATATTCAACCTTTACTGTATTTATACATGTCCCCGTAATCTGAAACCCGACTTTAGTGGTATTACCGTTTTCGACTTCTGCAGGATACCAGTCCCCCAGATTCACCGTTGCCGGGGCGCGTAATGCGCACGTTGGACGGTTTAAGGGAATACTGAATGACATCTGGGACATATTCACCAGCGGACGTGGATGGTCATCTTTTGTTGTCCCATTAGGGTTACCAATAATAATTTGACCGATAGGGCCACTGCTCGCAGTTAGGAAATTCTCATCTGCGGGTACACCTGTGAACCCATTTGTCTGCCAAATTTCCATACGAACGTGCCAGTTTTTCTCATCAAGAAGCCCATAGTCATACCCGATGATACCTGTCCTATAAAATTCGTTCGCGTTTGGGGGGAACCATGCCGTTACGCCATTACCATCCGGGAAAAACGCCAGCGTGTAGTAAATCCCTGGGATGTTTGTACGAAAAGCGGCTTTGCCATCAATGCTCACCATCTCCATTGCATTATCGGTTAACTGATAAACATCTCCGCCGTCATCGCCGCCTGCGCAGTGCGATCTTAACGTCGGTGTTGTCTCCATAATGATCGTGGAGCTGATCTGCGTTGGGGCGGTTACCATGCCCACGGGCAGGGGGGTAATCACCGGTTGTGTACCCGGGGACATAATTAACACATCGTCTGCTCCGGCGTAAAATTTGCACTCATACGCATGCGTTGCGCCAGAAATCCCGAGCGCCACAAACGCTAATAGAGTCAATAGTTTCTTCATCATAAATCCCTTTATTCGTAGCTCACATTCACCAGAACGCTGCTCATCACCGTGCCGCTGGTGACGGTTCCCACGTTCTGATAGCGTGCGTAAAATCCATAATCCTTTATATAGCTCTCACTGCTTCCAGCAACGTCGTAAATAACGTTAGACGTACCGTCACTTTTCAAAACGTTCGTTTTGTATTTTTCAGAGAAAATAACGATACCTACATTTTCAGCTGCGCCAGCTGTCGCATCGTTTTTAAACACCTGGTTTTGGTTACTCCAGAAACCATTCTGGGGTGCAAAACTAAATTTCAGTTGGTTAATATCTGCACCCTCTCCACTGCCCGCGTAGCAGTTATCTACGTGAATGGTGAAGGGCGTGCCTGCTTCATCATCGGTCGGCGTTAAACGGTCGCTCTTATCGCTGTTATAAAACCAGTCTCGGCCAACGGTGGGCAAATAGATTTCCCCGCCGTTTTCGACGCTGAGCTGGCATGTATTGTTAACAATGTTTGCCGTCAGGTTTACATCCATACCTGAACCTGCCTGGCTTACGCCAGGCAGAGTGCTACCAGCCAGACCGATAAGCAACATCAGACCGGGCTGGTGTAAAGTAAACGGTGATTGTTGCATAGTGGTCCCTGGAATTATTGATAGGCGATGGTGAACGTGACCGGTGCACTAACGGCACCTGTGCCAACATCAGCAATGGTTTGACCCTGGCCTACTACGATGCGGGAATTCATTGGAAATTCACCGATGCCATTAGAAATGGTGACTTCCTGTGCTGCTGGAGGGGTGTTGCAGCTCATGAGTAGCCCAGTATCGACAACGCCTGACCAGATTTCAAAGCCTGTTGCTAAGCCACCTGAGTAGGAGTCACCGTTCTTACCTGTGCCACTGCACTCCCCACCAGCGCCTTTTGCGGCTGCTACTGTTGCCTTCGTGACACCAGAACAGTTGGTGAAGGCAATCTTGAGCGGCTTAACGCGGGTTTTGTTCACCAGATCGGATTTATATACTTCGCCAAAAGCAATTTCAGTGGCTGCAGTACCGGCATCGTTAAGCACTTTTGCAGTACATGTGCCTGATACAACTTTGGTTTTAATCGTCATTTCGACGCTGCTGGTACCTGTAATTGCTGCACTTGCCATTCCAGAGAACAGAAGGGTAGAAACGGACAGGGCGATAAAAGTGGATTTAAATTTCATAATGTTGCTCCGGTTTCCTGCACCAATTACTCGTAGCTAAATTCAAATGTCGCCACAGCCTGAAAATCGCCAATGGTCATTTTGTTTGTTTGGGTTTCACGTAGTGTGGCAACTAAAGGTACTTCCTTGTTCTGGATTTCTGTTGCAGTCCAGACCAGGCGCTCTGTATCAACGGTAGAGTTAATAGTGAATGGAGCCAGCGGTGTATCTGCTCTGGCAATTTCGACCGCAGAATAATCTGCACCACCGTTTGCTTTAGTGATCTGGTTGACTAGCCCCGTGGTCAAATAACCCGATGGTGACCCTTTTACCGTGGTTTTCAGCGAGGTCAGGGATGCCGGACATTCAACGATCACGATTTTGAAATTGGCATTCGCAGTACCGGCCTTCACATCGTCAATACGCACCTGGCTATTGCTACCAATAGTCAGCGTTTGTTGCGTATCGGAGCCCGTACCGCCAACCAGTTTCATATCGCAAGTGGTTTCGCGAATATTGGCGGTGAAGTTCACATCCAGATTGGTGCCGTTGGCAAGCGCTGAACCTGATAACGCAAGCATCGTCATGGCAACGACCGACAGCTTAAGATTTTTTTTCATACTCACTCTCATCTATTTTCCTGAATAATTACATTTGGCACTGTTGGTTATTAAGTACCGTTGTAAGTCCTATTTTTTGAGCGTTTTGTAAAACCTGATAACGGACGTCACATTTACTGTCCTTATCATTTCCCCAGACCACGTGCAGTACGCCTTGATCCTCTACGCCACGGACATAAGCTTGACCCGCCTGACCGACGGTGCCGACAGATTCATTTTTCTCATTTAATACATCTGCACCCAGAGGAATAAACCCTTTATCGGTTCGCTGGAGCTCTAATATCAGTGAGCGACCTTCGTTCGTTTCAAAATTAACCAGCACCACGGAACCGCTACGAGGAACAGTAATTTCACTGGTGTTTGTGATTTCAACGTCGTTTTCCAGGGTGCTGATATCCAGATAAACACGGTTTTCACGATAAGCCGACATATAAGGTAAAATGCCGTAACCAGAATCACCAATTTCACTACTGCCGAAGCCAATACCTGCTCCTTTCGCACCGCTGGCTTTTACCAGCGCCAGTGCATCGCTATCACCAATACTTCCCGGTGCGAATGCAATGCCCCCGGAATGCAATACCATGCCCCCGCTATAGGATGCGGAATATTGCTTGCTGTTGTCATCGCCGAATGAAGCCGATAATCCAAGAGGACCGTATGCGCTATTTAATGAACCATAGCCACTTATTTGATTCAGATTACCGTAATTACCGCTGTTAGAGGCGGCGCTGACGGAATAGCTGATCTTATTATCTTGCGTGTTGCCACCCGCAGAAGTGTTAACGCTCGTGCCACCTTTAAGATCGGAACGCAACCCCATATTAATGTTAGAGAAACCACCTGAACGCGAACCGTCATGTGAAAACACGTTTAGTGGAACACTCAGACTCAAATAAACGCTGTCATCTTTTTTCCCATACTGGTCATAGGTTCGTTGTAATGACAGACTGTAACTGCCATAGGTGAAGCTATTGTTATATCCAATGTTATAGTTGGACGTTGACCCGGTGGCATTCCAGTAATCCTGCCACGTACCGCTGACGTACAGAGAACCAAAGCTATTTTCACCCGAATTCAGGGGCTGATTAAGACTGATTTGCACCTGATTTTTGGTTCGCTGATAGTCGGCGTATAGCGCGTCGTTTGAGGCATAGCTGCGGTTAGAATATTTCTGTCGCGTGATACTGTCCTGGAGCTGTGCCGCATCGTTAAGACTGAGGTAATCCTCTGTCGAGAAACGATAGGCCGCCACGTTGAAGGACGTATCTGTCGCCTCAATCATTTTACTGAAGGTCAGGCGATAACTTTGACCGCTAAGCGTATTAAGGCCTTCAATATTCGCATGGGACTGGGTGGCATCAAGTGCGAACGCACCAATTGAGGTGTTCATCGCGAGGCCCAGAATACCCGCGTAAAAATCCATGTCGCTGTATTGCGCGCCAATATAGCCCGTGAAGGTATTGTTCAGGCCATAGTAAAGTGTGCCATAACCGACTTTAGGTGCGTCAATCAGGGAATCGTCGTTTAATTCACCAAGACCCACGTCCCAGCGCGTCGCCCCCGGGCGGAGCATTTGGGTAACGGATGAAAAAGGCACGGTAAAGGTGCGTTTGCTGCCATCCGCCTCTTCAATGGTGACCAGTAAATCATTACCATAGCCCGTTGTGCTAAGGTCATTAATTTCAAATGCTCCTGGTGGCACAGAGGTTTCATAGATCTTATTTCCGCTCTGCGTGACGCTGACCTTCGCGTTACTGTTTGCTGTCCCGCGGATCACCGGCGCATAGCCTGTAGAGCCCATCGGCAGCATGCGGTCATCGCTGTATATTCGGGTACCGCGTAGGCTTATTGAGTCAAACGCGTCACCGCGAGTATAGGAGTCACCTACGACGAATTGCGCGCTGAGTGGCGTAATATCCCGCTGTAAATAGATGTCCTGGCTGGAATACTTGGTGCCGTTATCTTTGTCCCAGTTAAGATTACCGCGAGAACGTAACCGCCACGGGCCCATATTAAGCCCGTAGCGTAAACCCATATAGGCACTTTCTGATGTACTGCCATTGCTCTCGCTATGCCATGCGTTCATATCATAAGAGAGCAGGGCGGCAGGAATACCGTTTTCCCAAAGAGACGGATCGACATAACCTGCCGGGCGTCTCAGGACATAGACCTGCGGGAAATTAAGATCCAGCGCCTGTTTACCGCTGTCATAACTTACCGTTGCGCCGGGAAAGGCCTTTTTAATATCTATGCATGACGCATCATCTTCCTGTACTTTATCCAGCGTCTTGGTATCTATACCTGATTGTGCCAACAGCAGTTTCGTCAGGCATGGCGCCGCGCGCGGTGTTCCGTTATCTTTAAACGTTACATCCACAGTAGATTTTAATTTACCGTTAAGGTTAATCTTTGTGCGATAAGTACCCGGTAATACCGGGTTGCCATGTGCAAAACGGTTAATATCAATATTTGAGCTGCCATTTAAAAGAAACTGATCGTTAAATTCAATCGCTTCTTCGTCATCAGGCTGCGTATCTGCTGATGCGATATTTTCTGCACAAGCATAAAAGGGTAATGCTGCGCTTATAGCAAGGCATAAAAGAGAACGTTTAAATAACATGGCAGACCCGCTTGATCAGTGCAGAGATCGATAACTCTGCAGAGCTAATGCTATCAATTATTATAGGAATTAGAACTTTCTATTTATTTCATCCCGGTTTCGTAATGGTCTGTTCCACCATAGTCATTAATGGCGTCATACTCTACGCTGCCATTTACCACGGAAGCTAAACCTTTTACCGTCATCACAGTATCGCTGAAAGGTGCCACTGCCTGATGAATGACCTCATACGTTTTTGGCCCACTTTTAAAGGTCACCGTTGAAACAGAGATGTTATATGGTGAGCTATTGTGTGCAACGAGTTTAATTGCATCTCCTTCTTTCTTCTGCGTCCATGTTAAACCTTTGGCTGCATCACCTGGAGTGCCTTTTAATCCCTCTGGACGGAAAAAGAATTTAATACGCGTTCTGAATGCCAGCTGAAGCTGGTTAAGGTTTTCTTTATCCACATTTTTGGATTTTGGCGGAATTTCCAGAACGTTGAACCAGAACAGGGATTCACGATCCTGAGGTAACGGTGTACCTGTGTAGGTAATTCGTACGGACTGCCCTTTTTTCGGGTCAATACGTGATACCGGCGGAGTAATGATAAATGGGAGCTTAAGCTCTTGCGGGTTTACACCATCGCGACCATCGTCAAGCCAGGTCTGAACCAGAAGGGGTTTAGTACCATGGTTATCCAGATTTACCACGACATCTTTGGAGGACTGCGTGTATACAATACGTGTGCCGGATATAACGATATCCGCATTAGCATTTGATGCGCACAAAAAAGCGGTTGCGAGCAATGTGGCCTTCAGGCCTTTACCGAATACTAAACGAGACATTTTCCACTTCCTTTTGGAATTACAGAAACAATCCCCCATTAATAATGAGGGATTGTTAAATTATTTTTGATTTACGAATCTCTTATTCGTAAATCATAGTGAAGGCAACCTGTGCCTGCACGGTACCCGCAGATACTGGGTTAGACGCGGCATCCCAACCCTGACCCTGGGTGTAAGCTACACGGTAGTACAGGTTACCTGCGCCAGTAGTAGTATCGATTGTTGCTTTCTGGGTATTGTTAGTCTGGTCAATCTTAATTTGATCGGTAGCGGAGTTACCGTCGTTTGACAGAACCAGGTTGACGTTCTTAGCCGCACCCTGAGCGTTGCTTGGTGGAACCAGCAGACCGCCTTCGGTAGAAGAAGAGCCAGCCCATGAAGCGAACTGTGAAGACGCTTTCTTCGCAGTAGCAGTATCACAACCCGTCAGTGACAGGGTGAATTTCTTTTCACCCAGAGTGCTGGTGGTACCCAGTGCGTTAGCGAAATCGCGCACAAATACGGTGTCCAGGTTCACGTCAAAATCGTTACCGTTCTGATCTATCTTCTGGTCAAGAGAAACCTGGCAAGTGTTGTTAGAAACCATACCGTGGAAGGTAATGGTACCCGTATCATTAGCTGCCATTGCGGAACCCGCGCTCAGAACCATTGCTACAGCTGCTGCCATGCCATATTTTTTGAAAGACATTTGATTATCCATATCTATAAGTTTTCGATATCAACAGGGAAAATTATATTTATCTATAATAAACCTTGTCATTTGAAATAATGTTATTTCGGTGCGGAGTTTAAATGCTTG
Source organism: Enterobacter pseudoroggenkampii (assembly GCF_026420145.1). Taxonomy (NCBI): domain Bacteria; kingdom Pseudomonadati; phylum Pseudomonadota; class Gammaproteobacteria; order Enterobacterales; family Enterobacteriaceae; genus Enterobacter; species Enterobacter pseudoroggenkampii. The sequence goes on along the minus strand of NZ_JAPMLV010000002.1, from coordinate 66,413 downwards.
CTGGAGGGAAATAAATAGGGGTGGTTTTATGAAGTTTATAAGATGTTTGTAGATATACTAATAATATTACGTGTGTGAATGTTATTTATGGATGTATATCGTTATGAATATAATTATGGCGGATATTTTAATAGGATAGATGGGGGGATTCACTCACCGAAAAAGCATTTCGATGAGTGAATTAGCTTTACGCAACCTGAACCGGAATCGCCTTTGCGGTGCGCTTCATTTCATTGTCGCCTTCGAAGTAGGCCACTTTAGGCTGCCAGCGGCGGGCTTCTTCGTCAGACATCATCACGAAGCTGGCGATAATCACAATGTCGCCCACGTCTGCACAGTGCGCGGCTGCGCCGTTAACGGAGATGATTTTAGAACCGCGCTCGGCGGCAATCGCGTAGGTAGAGAAGCGTTTACCGTTGTTCACGTTCCAGATATCAATGGCTTCGTTTTCAAGGATGCCCGCAGCATCGAGGAAATCCTGGTCAATGGCGCAGGAGCCTTCATAGTGCAGGTCGGCCTGGGTGACTTTCACACGGTGAAGCTTACCTTGCAGCATTTTGCGAATCATTACGTTTACCTTTAATTATCAAGGGAGAGAACTACGCCAGCTCAACCACTTTATTATCAATCAGACGAGCCTGGCCAAGCCATGCCGCTACCAGGATCACCGCACGTTTGCTGGTTTCCGTAAATTCCAGCAGCGTATCAGCATCACGAATTTGTACGTCGTCAGCACGAAGACCTTTATCGTTCAGCGCTTGTTCGGCGAGGGCGACGATCTCTTCGACGGTCAACTCTTTTGCCAGAACCTGCTCCGCCATGGTGTTCATGACCTTGCTTAAGCCCGGCGCGATTTTACGCTGTTCAGCGGTCAGGTAGCCATTTCGCGAACTGAGCGCCAGACCGTCTTTGGCACGTACAATCGGTACGCCGACAATCTCAATATCGTAACCCATATCCGCGACCATTTTGCGGATCAGCGCCAGCTGCTGGAAATCTTTCTCACCGAAGCAGGCAACGTCCGGCTGTACCAGGTTGAACAGCTTGCTGACGATGGTGGAAACGCCACGGAAATGGCCCGGGCGGCTGGCACCTTCGAGCATGGTGGAAATCCCCGGGACGTCAACGTAGGTTGCCTCTTCAGTACCCTGCGGGTAAACATCCGCCGGTGCAGGTGAGAAGACGATATCCGCATGGCGTTTTTTGAGCTTCTCGCAATCTTCCTGCAGGGTGCGCGGATAGCGCGCCAGATCGTCGGCGCGGTCAAACTGCATGGGGTTCACGAAGATACTGACCACCACGATATCTGCCCGCGCGCGGGCTTCGTCGACGAGCTTCATGTGGCCGTCATGCAGATTGCCCATGGTTGGGACCAGTGCGATACGTTTACCTTCCTGACGCGCGCGGCGGATATGCTGGCGCAGCAGCGGCAGGGTTTCAATGATTAGCACAACGAGACTCCTTAATGGAAACTGTGTTCTTCACCCGGGTAAACACCGGATTCAACGTCGGCAATATACTGCCTGACCGCAGCGCGCATGTCGCCCGCTTCGGCGAGGAAATTTTTAGCAAATTTCGGGATGTGTCCGCCGGTGATACCGAAGGCGTCGTGCATCACCAGAATCTGGCCGTCGGTGACGTTGCCTGCACCAATACCAATCACCGGAATGGACAGCGCGTCGGTGATGCGTTTCGCCAGCTCAACCGGCACGCACTCCAGCACCAGCAGCTGGGCACCTGCGGCTTCCAGCGCCAGGGCATCATCCAGCAGCGTCTGGGCTGCATCGCCGCGGCCCTGCACCTTATAGCCGCCGAAGATATTCACGGACTGCGGCGTCAGGCCTAAATGGCCGCAGACCGGCACGGCGCGCTCGGTGAGCATCTTCACCGTATCAACCAGCCAGGCGCCGCCTTCAATTTTGACCATATTGGCACCGGCGCGCATCACTGCCGCCGCGTTTTCGAATGCCTGTTCCGGCGTGGCATAGGCCATAAACGGTAGATCGGAAAGCAGCAGGCAGGCTGGGGCGCCACGGCGCACGGCACGGGTATGGTAAGCGATATCCTCAACCGTCACCGGCAGGGTGGAATCATGTCCTTGTACCGTCATCCCTAACGAATCTCCGACCAGCATGACGTTGATCCCCTCTTCGGCAAACAGTTTGGCGAAGCTGTAGTCATACGCGGTGATGGTGGCGAAGCGTTTTTTTTCCTGTTTGCATTTCTGCAGTAAGGAGATGGTGGTTGGTTTCATACTGTTTCCTGATAGCCCAAAAGCGAATCTTTGCGCATTCTAACAGTAACATTCGAGGGAACAATGATTTTAGGTAAACGATTAGCCACAATTATTTTGAGGCTAACTGACAGGGGAACCCGATCACCAGCGAGCGGGTTTTTCCGCGTTGAGGTTGTCCAGAATGGACTTAAGTAAGGTGCCATCCGGGAAGATGAGATCGGGGGCGACTTCATAGAGCGGCCAGAGCATAAACCCGCGATTTTTCATATCGTAATGCGGAACGGTGAGACGTTCAGTGTTAATCGTCTCGTGACCAAACAGCATAATGTCGAGGTCCAGCGTGCGCGGTCCCCAGCGTTCGGCTTTGCGTACGCGGCCCTGCTGCAGTTCGATGCGCTGGGTATTGTCCAGCAGTGTTTCGGCATCAAGGGCAGTTTCCAGCACCACGGCGGCGTTGAGGTAATCGGGCTGATCCTGCGGCCCCAGCGGCGGCGTGCGGTAGAACGAGGAGACTGCCACGATCTTGCTTTGCGGAATCTCGCCCAGCGCCTGTACGGCAGCATTCACCTGCTCCAGCGGAGAGGCTAAATTGCTGCCGATGGCGATATACGCGAGGGTCATGCTGTCCCTTCACGACGCGGCGCGCGTTTGCGCGGACGACGATGACGGCGACGCGGTTCCGGCTCTTCATCCAGCCCGGTAAGCATATCTTTCTGCTCCGGCGGGGCGGAGACCTGGAATTCAGCCCACCACTGCGCCAGACGCTGCAGCTCCTGATTGCGTTCAATTTCTGCACGCAGCGACAGCAGATCGAAGGCAGCGCGGAATTTAGGATGCTCCATCAGCTTCCAGGCGCGTTTGCCCTGACGACGGGACATGCGCAGCTGAAGCTGCCAGATGTCGCGCACCAGGGTGGTAATACGTTTCGGAATGGCGAGCGTGCGGCAGCCTTCGTCCAGCACGTCGTTGGCAGCCAGCGCGAACGCATCGTAATAGGCGAGCCCGCTCTCCTGGGTAATACGCTGTGCCGTTTCCAGCAGCGGATACCAGAACATCGCGGCAAACAGGAACGCCGGGTTCACGCGCATGTCGTTGCGAATGCGGGTATCGGTATTCTTCAGCACCTGCGCAATCATCCGCTCCATTGGGCTGTCACCGTTTTCGGTGAAGTAGCGGGTAATGGTCGGGAACAGCGGCTGGAACAGGTTGTATTCGCGCAGCAGATTATAGGTTTCAAAGCCGTGGCCGGCCTGCAGCAGCTTCAGCGCCTCTTCAAACAGGCGAGCAGGCGGCACGTCGTTAATCAGCGTTGCCAGACGCGGGATCGGCTCTGCCGTTTCCGGGCTGATGCGCATATCCAGCTTGGCGGCGAAACGCACGGCGCGCAGCATACGCACGGGATCTTCACGGTAGCGCGTTTCCGGCGTGCCGATCAGACGGATCAGACCTTCTTTCAGGTCCTGCATGCCGCCGACGTAATCGCGCACGGTGAAATCCGCCACGCTGTAATAAAGGCTATTGATGGTGAAGTCGCGACGCTGGGCATCTTCTTCGATAGAGCCGAAGATATTGTCGCGCAGCAGCATACCGTTCTGGCCGCGCTGTGACGTGGTGCGATCGGACGCGCCCGCTTCGTGGTGGCCGCGGAAGGTCGCCACTTCGATAATTTCCGGCCCAAACATCACGTGAGCCAGACGGAAACGGCGGCCAACGAGACGACAGTTACGGAATAATTTGCGCACCTGCTCAGGCGTGGCGCTGGTCGTCACGTCGAAATCTTTTGGTTTTTTGCCCAGCAGTAAATCACGCACTCCACCGCCCACGAGATAGGCCTCGTAGCCCGCTTTATTCAGTCGATAGAGCACCTTGAGGGCATTTTCACTGATATCTTTGCGGGAAATAGTGTGCTGCTCACGCGGAATAACCGACATGTGTGGCTGTGCAATAGCATCGTTCGCCATGCTCTCTTCGCGGCTTAGCACTTTACGGCAAAAATTAGCGACTCGGGTAAAAATGGTACACCTCGTAGTGTGTTTTGTTATGAAAAAAGCGGCTAATCATAGCTCAGCGCAACGCATTTGAGAATGCTGGATTTTTGGCACTGCCGCGAGCGTCCAGTTGGCAACGGCCATTTTCAGCAGTTCGTCAATACGCAGATCCTGCCATTCGTTGGTTACATTCTGGTTGAGAAATCGCAGCGCGTCGATCAAAACAGGACGCGGATCGCCGTCTGGCAGGGCCGAGGCGTGGTTCTGCTTTGACAATTTAAAGCCCTGCGCATTGACCGCAAGCGGCAGATGAATGTAGTCCGGCGCCGTCCAGCCAAACTGGTGATACAGCGAGATTTGTCGCACGGTCGGCTCGACCAGATCCGCCCCGCGCACAATTTCCGTCACGCCCTGGAAATGATCGTCCACCACCACGGCCAGGTTATAGGCGAAAAGGCCATCGCGACGGTGAATAATAAAATCCTCACGCGCCAGACGTTCATCGGCATGAATCTCACCGGAGAGTAAATCGGTAAAGCGCGTCACCGGGGAGCGCTGACTGATACGCACGGCGGCATTTTCCGGAGGAAGATTAAGCGTGCGGCAGTGGCCGTCATAGACGCCGCCTGCGCTCTGGATACGCGCGCGGGTGCAGGTGCAGTTATAGGAAAGCCCCTGTGCGCGAAGCCAGGCCAGACGTTCCCGATACGCCTCGTGACGTTTTGACTGCCACAGAACCTCATCATCCCAGTGAAGACCGTAATGTTCCAGCTGACGCAGAATCGTCTCTGCAGCACCGGGAACTTCACGCGGAGGGTCAATATCTTCAATGCGGACGAGCCATTTTCCCTGGCGGGCGTGAGCCTGCAGGTAGCTGCCGAGCGCGGCAATTAATGAGCCGAAGTGTAATTCACCGGAAGGAGATGGCGCGAAGCGCCCAATATAGTGTGATTCAGACATATCAACAGTAACAAGGCGGGAGAGACTCCCGCCTTTAGAGTGTGTAAACAGCGCTGGTATTAACCGGCCATCTGTTTTTCGCGGATTTCGGCCAGCGTTTTACAGTCGATGCACAGATCGGCGGTTGGACGCGCTTCCAGGCGACGAATACCGATTTCAACACCGCAGGATTCGCAGTAGCCAAAATCTTCGTCTTCGACTTTTTTCAGCGTTTTCTCGATCTTTTTGATCAGTTTGCGTTCGCGGTCACGGTTACGCAGTTCGAGGCTGAACTCTTCTTCCTGAGCGGCACGGTCTACCGGATCCGGGAAGTTAGCAGCTTCATCCTGCATATGAGTAACGGTGCGATCGACTTCATCCCTGAGTTGATTACGCCATGCTTCAAGAATACGCTTGAAGTGCGACAGCTGGGCTTCGTTCATATACTCTTCGCCCGGCTTCTCTTGATACGGCTCCACCCCAGCGATGGCGAGAATACTCAGGGACGATGTTTTACGGTTTTGCCCTTCTTGCATGTTGCTTCTCCTTAACACGCACTATCGATCCCCGTGTTGGGGGAAAAATCAGGTCGCTATAAATAGCAGATGCTTTTCCGGATGGCAATTATCTAAACGTAACACTTGACAAGCCTGTGAGGAAAAGCGTATTTGCGCACGCGGCCAGAACACTTAATCGTCAATCGTCTAATCCCTTATAAGACAATGGGAAGAGAGGATCTCAGAGTCATATTATCGGCAGAAAGTTCCGCTTTATAAGCGAAAACCTCTACCCCCTGCTTTTGTGCCTCATTCAACAATTGCGCGTATTTAGGATCAATATGGCGGGCAGGGGAGAAACGCTCAATGGCTGAATGCAACACCGCAAACAGCAATACGGCGCGTTTGCCCGCCGCCGCAACACTCATTAGCTCTCGCAGATGCTTCTGGCCACGTAGCGTTACCGCATCCGGGAAGTAGCCATTTTCCTGCTCCGCTAACGTCACTGATTTCACTTCAATATAGCACTCCGGCCTGTCTTCCGCCTGTAACATGAAGTCAATTCTGCTGCTTTCATCGCCATATTTCACTTCACTTTTATGCGTGCCATAACCGACCAGTTCAGGAATGGTGCCATGGGTCAGCGCTTCCTTAACCAGTTGATTTGCGCGCAGGGTGTTAACGCAAATAAATGCCCCATTTTGGGTTTCGGTCATTTCCCAGGTATGGGCATATTTGCGTTTAGTATTTTCTGATGTGGAATACCAGACCCTGTCACCCGGCGTCGCACAGCCCGTCATGGCTCCGGTATTGGGGCAGTGCAGGGTGAGCTGTACCCCTTCGGGGGTGATCACGTCGGCGAGGAAGCGTTTGTAGCGTTGGATAAGCGTAGCGTGCTGCAGGGGGGGACTAAACTTCATCAGAATTCCTTTCGGTGTTGCCCAGCGTCCAGCGCTGTAGCGGCGTATAGCGGGTGCGTCCCTGAGCAAAGACGGATTCGTAAAGCGCGAATCCGTTGACCGGAAAGGCCCAGTGAAAACCCGGCGGCGGGATAGCAACGGCCTGACCGGCATCGCGCAGCAGCGTGATATGTGGATGAAACGGCTGTGGGCTCTGATAACAGCCGCTGCGCGCCGCCTGCGCGCGCAGCATGTTCGCCAGCTGCAATAATCCGCGCGGTGGCTGGCGCGTGCCCAGCCAGACCACGCGCGAACGCAGCCACTGACCCGCGTCGTCGAGGTGCAGCGTAAATTCCGGCTGGGCAATACGCCCGGCCATTGCGGCTAACGCCCGCTGCTTTTCGGCACTGACGTCGCCCAAAAAGGCCAGCGTCAGGTGCAGGTTAGCCGCCGCGACAGGGCGACCGGCTTCCGGCGGGAAGCGATCGGCGCGCCAGCGAACAATTTGACGCTGTATCGCGTTGGGCAATTCAATGGCAAAAAACAGCCGTTTCGACTCAGGCATACGGAGGACTCGGTAATGATATGCGCCGATGCTACAATGTACGCCGACTAATGTTAACCCTCTGGAGCTGTTAGTGTCCTCATTGCCGGTCGCCGTCGTTCTTCCTGACCTTCTCGCTGCCTTACATCATGCCCCGCAGGTTTTGCTGAATGCCCCGACGGGTGCGGGGAAGTCCACCTGGCTGCCGCTGCAGATTCTGAAAGACGGGAACATCAGCGGGAAAATTATCCTGCTGGAGCCGCGCAGGCTGGCCGCGCGCAACGTGGCGCAGCGTCTGGCGGAACTGCTGAATGAAAAACCGGGCGAAACGGTAGGTTACCGGATGCGCGCCGAGACCTGCGTGGGGCCGAGCACGCGCCTCGAAGTGGTCACCGAGGGTATTCTCACCCGCATGCTGCAAAACGATCCGGAGCTCACCGGCGTCGGGCTGGTGATCCTGGATGAATTCCACGAGCGCAGCCTGCAGGCGGATTTGGCCCTCGCGCTGTTGCTGGACGTTCAGCAGGGACTGCGTGACGATCTCCGGCTGCTGATTATGTCGGCCACGCTGGATAACGAGCGGCTACGGCAGGCGCTACCCGATGCACCGGTCATCAGCTCTGAAGGGCGGGCGTTTCCGGTTGAACGCCGCTATCAACCGCTTCCCTCCCACCAGCGTTTTGACGAGGCGGTCGCCATTGCCACCGCTGAGCTGCTGCGCCAGGAGCCCGGTTCCCTGCTGCTGTTTTTGCCGGGTGTCGGTGAAATCCAGCGCGTGCAGGAGCAGCTTTCTACCCGCGTAGGCGGTGATGTGCTGCTGTGTCCGCTCTACGGCGCGCTGTCGCTCCAGGATCAGCGTAAAGCCATCCTTCCGGCCCCGGTGGGGCAGCGCAAGGTGGTGCTGGCAACCAACATTGCTGAAACCAGTTTGACCATTGAAGGGATTCGCCTGGTGGTGGATAGCGCCCAGGAGAGGGTGGCAAGCTTTGACCCGCGCACCGGGCTGACTAAACTTCTGACGCAGCGCATTAGCCAGGCGTCGATGGTGCAGCGCGCGGGCCGCGCGGGGCGTCTTGAACCGGGTATCTGCCTGCATTTGACCAGCGCGGAACAGGCTGAACGCGCTGCACAGCAAAGCACGCCGGAAATTTTACAAAGTGATTTGTCGGGCCTGGTGATGGATCTGCTTCAGTGGGGCTGTCCGGATCCTGGGCAGCTTACCTGGCTTGATTCTCCGCCTGCCGTGAATCTCGCCGCTGCGCGCAATCTGCTGACCCAGCTTGGCGCGCTGGAAGGCGAACGTCTGACGGCGCGCGGCCAGAAAATGGCGGCGCTGGGCAACGATCCGCGTCTGGCCGCAATGCTGGTGGCCGCGCTGAGGGACGATGAAATTGCCACGGCGGCTAAACTGGCGGCTATTCTTGAGGAGCCGCCGCGCGGTAGCAGCAGCGATCTGGGGCAGGCGTTTTCGCGTAACCAGGGGAACTGGCAGCAGCGGGCGCAGCAGCTCGGTAAACGGCTTAACAGCCGCGGCGGCGTACCAGACAGTGAGAGTATTCCCCGGCTGCTGGCGCAGGCTTTCCCGGACAGGATTGCGCGTCGGCGCGGGCTGGACGGTCGCTACCAGCTGGCAAACGGCATGGGAGCGATGCTGGACAGCGATGATGCCCTGACACGTCACGAGTGGCTGATTGCGCCGCTCCTGCTGCAGGGGAGTCACTCCCCGGATGCGCGTATCCTGCAGGCGATTGCCATAGATATTGACGCCCTGACCCGTACCTGTCCGCAGCTGCTTCAGCAATCGGACATCGTCGAGTGGGATGATGCCCAGGGTACGCTGAAGGCGTTTCGGCGTAGCCAGATTGGTAAACTGACCCTCGGGACGAAGCCGTTGGCGAAGCCGTCGGAAGAAGAGCTTCATCAGGCTATGCTGAACGGCATTTGGGAAAAAGGATTAGGCGTGCTGAACTGGTCACCAGAGGCTGAACAGTATCGTCTTCGCCTGCATTGTGCCGCACGTTGGCTGCCGGAGTATGCCTGGCCCGCAGTCGATGATGAGACATTGCTGGGCTCTCTGGAGCGTTGGCTGCTGCCGCAAATGCACGGTGTTCACTCGCTTCGGGCGCTGAAAGCCCTTGATGTTAAAGTCGCGTTACAGAATTTACTGGACTGGTCATTACGTCAACGTCTGGATAGTGAACTGCCAGGGCATTACACTGTGCCCACCGGAAGCCGGATTGCCATCCGTTATCATGAGGATAATCCGCCGGCGCTGGCGGTTCGGATGCAGGAGATGTTTGGTGAGGCCACCACGCCGTCCATTGCGGAAGGGCGTGTGCCGTTAGTGCTTGAGCTGCTGTCGCCTGCGCATCGTCCATTACAAATCACCCGAGATTTGGGGGCGTTCTGGGCGGGAAGCTACCGTGAAGTGCAAAAAGAGATGAAGGGGCGATACCCCAAACATATCTGGCCGGACGATCCGGCGAATACGGCGCCGACGAGGCGGACGAAGAAATATTCCTGAAAGGGATGTGCGGCCTGATGCCCTCACCCCAGCCCTCTCCCACAGGGAGAGGGAGAAAACAAATTTTGAGAGATTTCTTCTTTCACAGGCCTGTGAAAGAAAAGAAAATCTGGCCTTTGCGCCTGAAAGTTGCGGAGAAAAAGCATGGCGGGGAATGACCGCGAGCCAATAGGACGTAAGGGAAAACCAACGCGTCCGGCGAAAGAAAAGGTAAGCCGTCGTCGCCTCAGAGATGAGGACTATGACGATGACTATGAAGACGATTATGAGGATGAAGAACCGATGCCGCGTAATGGAAAAGGCAAAGGGCGTAAGCCTCGGGGCAAGCGCGGCTGGTTCTGGCTGCTGCTGAAGCTGTTCATTGTTTTTGTCGTGCTGATGGCGATTTACGGCGTGTATCTGGATCAGAAGATCCGCAGCCGTATCGACGGTAAAGTCTGGCAGTTACCTGCGGCAGTATATGGCCGTATGGTGAACCTTGAGCCAGATATGTCCATCACGAAGAACGAGATGGTTAAACTGCTCGAAGCCACCCAGTATCGTCAGGTGTCAAAAATGACGCGGCCTGGCGAATTTACCGTGCAGTCCAGCAGCATTGAGATGATCCGTCGTCCGTTTGATTTCCCGGACAGCAAAGAGGGGCAGGTGCGCGCGCGTCTGACCTTTGACGGCGATCGTCTGGATACCATCGAGAACATGGATAACAACCGTCAGTTCGGTTTCTTCCGTCTCGATCCGCGTTTGATCACCATGCTTTCGTCAGCAAACGGCGAGCAGCGCCTGTTCGTGGCGCGTAACGGCTTCCCGGATCTGCTGGTCGATACCCTGCTGGCGACTGAAGACCGCCACTTCTACGAGCATGATGGCATCAGCCTCTACTCGATTGGTCGTGCGGTGTTGGCTAACCTGACTGCCGGCCGTACCGTACAGGGCGCGAGTACGCTGACCCAGCAGCTGGTGAAGAACCTGTTCCTCTCCAGCGAACGTTCTTACTGGCGTAAAGCGAACGAAGCCTACATGGCCGTGCTGATGGATGCGCGCTACAGCAAGGATCGCATCCTTGAGCTGTACATGAACGAGGTGTACCTCGGTCAGAGCGGCGATAATGAAATCCGCGGCTTCCCGCTGGCGAGCCTGTACTACTTTGGTCGTCCGGTGGAGGAGCTGAGCCTGGATCAGCAGGCGCTGTTGGTGGGCATGGTGAAAGGCGCGTCCATTTATAACCCGTGGCGTAACCCGAAACTGGCGCTGGAGCGTCGTAACCTGGTGCTGCGTCTGCTGCAACAACAGCAGGTGATTGACCAGGAGCTGTACGACATGCTGAGCGCACGTCCGCTTGGCGTTCAGCCGCGCGGCGGTGTGATTTCGCCTCAGCCTGCGTTTATGCAGCTGGTGCGTCAGGAGCTGCAAAGCAAGCTTGGCGATAAGGTCAAAGATCTCTCCGGCGTGAAGATCTTCACTACCTTTGACTCCGTGGCGCAGGATGCGGCAGAAAAAGCGGCGGTGGAAGGCATTCCGGCGCTGAAGAAACAGCGTAAGCTCTCCGATCTTGAAACCGCGATGGTGGTGGTTGATCGCAACTCCGGCGAAGTGCGTGCGATGGTGGGCGGTGCCGAGCCGCAGTTTGCAGGCTACAACCGTGCCATGCAGGCGCGTCGCTCGATCGGTTCTCTGGCAAAACCGGCGACCTATCTCACAGCCCTGAGTCAGCCAAACCAGTATCGTCTGAATACCTGGATTGCTGATGCGCCGATCTCCCTGCGCCAGCCTAACGGCCAGGTGTGGTCACCGCAGAACGATGATAAACAGTTCAGCGGTCAGGTGATGCTGGTGGATGCGTTAACGCGTTCCATGAACGTACCAACCGTTAACCTGGGCATGTCGCTGGGACTGCCAGCGATTGTCGACACCTGGCAAAAACTGGGCGTATCGAAAGATCAGCTGCACCCGGTGCCGGCAATGATCCTCGGCGCGCTTAACCTGACGCCGATCGAAGTCGCCCAGGCGTTCCAGACCATTGCCAGCGGGGGGAACCGCGCACCGCTGTCTGCCCTGCGTTCGGTGATTGCCGAAGACGGTTCCGTGCTGTATCAGAGCTTCCCGCAGGCCGAGCGTGCCGTTCCTGCTCAGGCGGCCTATATGACGCTGTGGACCATGCAGCAGGTTGTCCAGCGTGGTACCGGGCGTCAGCTGGGGGCGAAGTATCCGGGTCTGCATCTGGCGGGTAAAACCGGGACCACCAACAACAACGTTGATACCTGGTTTGCCGGTATTGATGGCCGCGAAGTGGTGATCACCTGGGTAGGCCGCGACAACAACCAGCCGACCAAACTGTACGGGGCGAGCGGGGCGATGTCGATTTACCAGCGCTATCTGGCCAATCAGTCACCGGTGCCGCTGAACCTCGTTGCGCCGGAAGATATCGTGGATATGGGCGTGGACAGCTCCGGTAACTTTGTCTGCGGTGGCGGAATGCGTACCCTGCCGGTCTGGACAACCAACCCGGATTCCCTGTGCCAGCAGAGCCAGCCTGAACAGCCGACGGGCAACCCGTTCGATCAGTCTTCTCAGCCACAGCAGCCGCAGCAGCAACAGCCGCAGCAGCAGAATGAGAAGAAAGACAGCGATGGCGTAGCCGGCTGGATTAAGGACATGTTTGGCGGAAACTAACTTTTAAAGCCCTCTTCCCCGGAAGGGGGCTTTTTTTACCCGTAAACCTCATTTCGTTAACCCTCACTTTAACTCTGATTAACCCTTCGTTTTCTCTTGTCTATTTCTTAAACCCTTAATTCTCGTAGGGCCGCTTACTGCTTGCTATGCAACCCGCGTTTCGCATATTATTCTGGCGCTCATAATAATAATTCTCGTTTACGTTATCATTCACTTTTCCATCAGAGAAACATCATGGCGCTTTCCAATACTGCTCAGCCAATGAACACGTCGCTGCGTAAACTCGCGGTCGTCGTCGCCACAGCGGTTGCCGGCGTGTCCGCGTATGCTCATGCGGCAGAAACACCAAAAAAAGAAGAAACCATTACGGTAACCGCAGCACCTGCGGCACAGGAAAGTGCCTGGGGACCGGCGGCGACCATCGCTGCACGGCAATCGGCGACCGGGACCAAAACGGATACTCCGATTCAAAAGGTTCCACAGTCTATTTCCGTGGTTACCGCTGAAGAGATGGCGCTGCACCAGCCACGCTCGGTGAAAGAAGCCCTGAGCTACACGCCGGGTGTTGCGGTGGGTACCCGTGGCGCGTCTAACACCTATGACTACCTGGTCATTCGCGGTTTCGCGGCCGACGGTCAGACCCAAAATAACTACCTCGACGGTATGAAGATGCAAGGCAACTTCTATAACGACGCGGTGATTGACCCTTATATGCTGGAGCGTGCTGAGATCATGCGCGGTCCGGTTTCGGTTCTCTACGGCAAAAGCAGCCCTGGCGGCTTGCTGAACATGGTCAGCAAGCGCCCAACCACCGAGCCGCTGAAAGAAGTTCAGTTCAAAATGGGCACTGACAGCCTGTTCCAGACCGGTTTTGACTTCAGCGATGCGATCGACGATGACGGCGTTTACTCTTACCGCTTAACGGGCGTTGCACGTTCGAACAACTCGCAGCAGGAAGGCAAAGGTGAGCAGCGTTATGCCATCGCGCCTTCTTTCTCCTGGCGTCCGGATGATAAAACCACCTTCACGTTCCTCTCATACTTCCAGAACGAGCCTGAGACAGGCTACTACGGCTGGCTGCCAAAAGAGGGAACGGTTGATCCGCTGCCAAATGGCGATCGTCTGCCGACGAACTTCAACGAAGGCGCGAAGAACAACACCTACTCCCGTAACCAGAAAATGGTGGGATACAGCTTCGACCACGCCTTCAACGATACCTTTACCGTGCGCCAGAACCTGCGCTTTGCTGAGAACAAAACCTCGCAAAACAGCGTATACGGCTATGGTGTCTGTACCGACCCGGCGAACAGCGGCAACAAGCAGTGCGCGACGTTAGCGCCATCGGACAAAGGCCATTATCTGGCGCGTAAATACGTTGTCGATAATGAAAAACTGCAGAACTTCACCGTTGATACTCAGCTGCAGAGCAAATTCGCTACGGGTGAGGTGGACCACATCCTGCTGACCGGCGTTGACTTTATGCGTATGCGTAACGACATCAACTCCTGGTTTGGCTATGACGACTCTGTTCCGCTGCTGGATCTCTACCATCCGGTGAACAGCGATTTTGATTTTGGTGCAAAAGACCCAGCAAACTCCGGCCCGTATCAGATCCTTAACCGTCAGAAACAGACGGGACTCTACGTTCAGGATCAGGCGCAGTGGGATAAGGTCCTGGTAACCCTGGGCGGCCGTTATGACTGGGCCGATCAGGAATCCTACAACCGCGTGACGAACACCACTTCCAAACGTGATGACACCCAGTTCACCTGGCGCGGCGGCGTTAACTACCTGTTTGATAACGGTGTCACCCCGTACTTTAGCTACAGCGAATCGTTTGAACCGGCTTCGCAGACCGATGCCCAGGGTAAACTGTTCTCGCCTTCCAAAGGCAAACAGTACGAAGCGGGCGTGAAATACGTACCGAACGATCGTCCGATCGTTGTTACCGGTGCGGTATACCAGCTGACCAAAACCAACAACCTGATGGCGGACCCGGCGGGCTCCTTCTTCTCCGTTGAAGGCGGTGAAATCCGCGCGCGTGGCGTAGAGCTGGAAGCGAAAGCGGCCCTCTCTGCAAGCGTGAACGTCGTCGGCTCCTATACCTATACCGATGCGGAATACACCACCGATACGAACTACAAAGGCAACACGCCAGCTCAGGTGCCAAAACACATGGCATCCGTTTGGGGTGATTACACGATGTTTGATGGCCCACTGTCTGGCCTGACGCTGGGTACCGGCGTGCGTTACACGGGCTCCAGCTATGGCGATCCGGCGAACTCCTTCAAGGTGGGCAGCTACACCGTTGTCGATGCGCTGGTCAGATACGATCTGGCACGCGTTGGCATGGCAGGCTCGAACGTGGCGCTGCACGTGAACAACCTGTTCGATCGTGAGTACGTTGCCAGCTGCTTCAACACCTACGGCTGCTTCTGGGGTGCTGAACGTCAGGTTGTTGCTACCGCGACCTTCCGCTTCTAATCTCTGTCCGGGCACGGTTCGTCGTGCCCTTTTTATTTAAGTTGGCTGATATGCAGGATAATCAAACGCAACCCGATACCACCTTCACGCTCAACCATCTCTCCTTTCGCGTACCCGGGCGCACCTTGCTGCATCCGCTCTCTTTGACGTTCCCCGCAGGTAAAGTCACTGGCCTGATTGGTCACAACGGTTCCGGTAAGTCCACGCTGCTCAAGATGCTGGGGCGCCATCAGCCGCCTTCAGAAGGCGATGTTCTGCTGGATGACCAACCGCTGGAGAGCTGGAGCAGTAAAGCCTTTGCGCGCAAAGTGGCCTATCTGCCGCAGCAGCTGCCGCAGGCGGAAGGAATGACGGTGCGTGAGCTGGTGGCGATTGGGCGTTATCCGTGGCACGGGGCGCTTGGACGATTTGGCGTGGCCGACAGAGAGAAGGTGGAAGAGGCGATTGCGCTGGTCGGGCTAAAACCGCTGGCGCACCGTCTGGTGGATAGCCTGTCCGGCGGCGAACGTCAGCGCGCGTGGATTGCGATGCTGGTGGCGCAGGACAGCCGCTGTCTGCTGCTGGATGAACCGACCTCTGCGCTGGATATTGCGCATCAGGTCGACGTTCTGGCGCTGGTGCACCGCTTGAGCCAGCAGCGCGGTTTGACGGTCATTGCGGTTCTGCACGATATCAACATGGCCGCGCGTTATTGTGACTACCTCGTCGCGCTGCGCGGGGGCGAGATGATTGCCCAGGGAACGCCGTCCGAGCTGATGCGTAGCGAAACGCTGGAACATATTTACGGTATTCCGATGGGTATTCTGCCTCACCCGGCCGGGGCTGCACCGGTGAGCTTTGTCTACTGATGCTCGATAACACACGCATTAGCCGCCGTCGCCTGCTGACGGCGATGGCGCTCTCACCGCTGCTGTTAAAAATGAATACGGCGCGTGCTGCCGCCGTCGATCCGCACCGCATTGTCGCTCTGGAGTGGCTGCCGGTCGAGCTGATGATGGCGCTCGGCGTCACGCCCTACGGCGTGGCGGACATTCCTAACTATAACCTCTGGGTGAACGAGCCGAAGCTGCCGGAGTCGGTGATCGACATCGGCCTGCGGACGGAGCCAAACCTCGAGCTGCTCACCCAGATGAAACCCTCGTTCATGTTCTGGTCCGCGGGCTACGGTCCGTCAGAGGAGACCATGGCGCGCATTGCGCCCGGACGTGGATTCGCCTTCAGTGACGGTAAAAAACCGCTGGCCATGGCGAAAAGCTCGATTAACGAGATGGCGCGTTTCCTCAACCGCGAGGTCGAGGCCAAAAAACATCTCGACGAATTTGATGCCCTGATTGACTCCCTGAAGCCGCGCTTTGCTCACCGGGGCGATCGTCCGCTGCTGATGGTGACGCTGCTGGATGCCCGCCATATGCTGGTTTTCGGTAAAAACTGCCTTTTCCAGGAGGTCCTCGACAGCTTCGGCATTCGTAATGCCTGGGAAGGGGAGATGACGTTCTGGGGCAGTACCGCCGTGGGTATCGATCGTCTGGCGGCGTTTCGCGACGTGGATGTGCTGTGCTTCGATCACGGCAACGAGCGCGCCATGCAAACCCTGATGGCGACGCCGCTCTGGCAGGCGATGCCGTTTGTGCGTGAGCAGCGCTTCCAGCGCGCCCCGGCGGTCTGGTTCTACGGCGCGACGCTGTCGGCCATGCATTTTGCCCGCGTGCTGGATAACGCGCTGGGAGGTAAAGCATGAGTACGCGTATCGCCCGCTTCCCGGCGCTGCTGCTATCCCTGCTTTTTCTGGTTGCGCTGGTATTAACCGGGTTCAACCTCTCGACGGCGTTACCCCGCACGCAGTGGGGGGCCGCGCTGGCCTCGCCGGATATCGATAATATTCAGCAGATGCTGTTCCACTACAGCCTGCTGCCGCGTCTGGCGATCTCCCTGTTAGTCGGCGCCGGTTTAGGGCTGGTGGGCGTGCTGTTCCAGCAGGTTTTGCGTAACCCGCTGGCAGAGCCAACCACGCTCGGCGTCGCGACCGGCGCACAGCTTGGGATCACCATTACCACGCTGTGGGCGCTGCCGGGTGCGTTAACCTCGCAGTTTGCGGCACTCGCGGGGGCGTGCGTGGTAGGTGCGCTGGTCTTTGGCGTGGCCTGGGGCAAGCGTCTTTCGCCGGTAACGCTTATCCTGGCCGGGCTGGTGGTGAGCCTCTACTGTGGGGCGATCAACCAACTGCTGGTGCTGTTCCACCACGATCAGCTGCAAAGCATGTTCCTGTGGAGCACCGGCACGCTGACCCAGACCGACTGGAGCGTGGTGCAGCGCCTGTGGCCGCAGCTGGCTGGCGGTGTTGTGCTGACGCTGCTGCTCCTGCGTCCTCTTACGCTCATGGGGCTGGATGATGGCGTGGCGCGTAACCTGGGGCTGGCGCTGTCGCTGGCTCGCCTGGCGGCGCTGACGCTGGCAATTGTATTGAGCGCCCTGCTGGTGAACGCGGTCGGCATCATCGGGTTTATCGGCCTGTTTGCGCCGCTGCTGGCGAAAATGCTCGGGGCGCGTCGTTTACTGACGCGTCTGATGCTGGCGCCGCTGATTGGGGCGCTGATCCTCTGGCTTTCCGATCAGCTTATTCTCTGGCTGGCGCAGGTCTGGCGGGAAGTCTCCACCGGCTCTGTGACCGCGCTTATCGGGGCGCCGCTGCTGCTGTGGCTGCTCCCGCGGCTGCGCAGCATGAGTGCACCGGCGATGGACGCGGGCGATAAAGTCTACGCTGAACGTCGGTCGGTGCTTTGGTTTAGCCTTGCCGGTCTGGCGGTGCTGATTATCGCCTCGTTCGCGGCGCTCTCATTTGGACGCGATGCCGCGGGCTGGCACTGGGCAACGGGTGATTTGCTCAATGAACTGCTGCAGTGGCGCTGGCCGCGTATCGTCGCTGCGCTGATCGCCGGGGTGATGCTGGCGGTGGCGGGGTGCATTATTCAGCGTCTGACCGGCAACCCGATGGCGAGCCCGGAAGTGCTTGGGATCAGCTCTGGCGCCGCCTTTGGCGTGGTGCTGATGCTGTTCTTCGTGCCGGGCAATGCGTTTGGCTGGCTGATGCCTGCCGGCAGTATCGGCGCGGCAGCCACGCTGATGATTATCCTGATAGCCGCCGGTCGCGGCGGGTTTTCGCCGCACCGCATGCTGCTGGCCGGGATGGCGCTCAGCACCGCGTTTACGATGCTGCTGATGATGCTGCAGGCAAGCGGCGATCCGCGTATGGCGAAGATACTGACCTGGATTTCCGGCTCGACCTACAACGCCACCGGAAGCCAGGTGGTCTGGTCCGGGATGGTGATGCTCGTGCTGCTGGCGATGGTGCCGCTGTGCCGCCGCTGGATGACCATTCTGCCGCTCGGCGGCGAAACCGCGCGTGCGGTGGGGATGGCGCTGACGCCAGCGCGCGTGGCCTTACTGCTGCTGGCGGCGTGCCTGACGGCGACGGCAACCCTGACGATTGGACCGCTGAGTTTTGTGGGGTTAATGGCGCCGCACATTGCCAGAATGATGGGGTTCCGCCGGACGATGCCGCATATCGTCATGTCGGCCCTGACGGGCGGGGTGATGCTGGTGTTCGCAGACTGGTGCGGAAGAATGGTGCTGTTCCCGTATCAGATCCCGGCGGGTCTGCTGTCGACCTTTATCGGTGCGCCGTACTTTATTTATCTGTTGAGAAAGCAGAGCCGGTAGTCAGGTGCGGCCTGATGCCCTCACCCCAGCCCTCTCCCACAGGGAGAGGGAGAACATCGTAGGCCGGGTAAGCGTTAGCGCCACCCGGCAATGACCTTAGAGCTTCGCAAACACCTTACGCGCCGCGTCGATGGTGTTATTGATATCTTCTTCGCTGTGCGCCACGGACATAAAGCCCGCTTCGAACGCGGACGGTGCCAGATACACGCCTTCTTCCAGCATCAGGTGGAAGAAGCGCTTGAAGCGCTCAACGTCGCACTTCACCACTTCCTGATAGCAGGTCACGGTTTTCGCATCGGTGAAGAAGATCCCGAACATGCCGCCCACGTGGTTAACCACCAGCGGAATACCGGCTTCCTCTGCCGCTTCAAGCAGTCCGTTTGCCAGCTGCGTCGTCAGGTCGGTCAGGGTTTCGTGAATGCCTGGCTGGGCCACTTCGGTCAGGCAGGCAAAGCCCGCGGCCATGGCGATGGGGTTACCGGAGAGCGTGCCCGCCTGGTAAACAGGGCCGGTTGGCGCCAGGGCTTCCATCACGTCCTTACGACCGCCGAATGCGCCGACCGGCATGCCGCCGCCGATGATTTTGCCGAGGCAGGTCAGGTCCGGCTCAACGCCGTAGTAAGACTGGGCACCCGCCAGCGCTACGCGGAAGCCGGTCATCACTTCATCGATGATCAGCAGCGCGCCGAACTCGTCGCACAGGGCGCGCAGGCCCGGCAGGAACTCAGGCTGCGGTGGGATGCAGTTCATGTTGCCCGCAACCGGCTCAACGATGATGCAGGCGATCTCCTGCGGATACTGCTCGAACGCCGCGCGAACGGTGTCCAGATCGTTGTAGGTGCAGGTCAGGGTATGCTTAGCGAAATCGGCCGGTACGCCAGGTGAGTTTGGCTGGCCGAGCGTCAGCGCGCCGGAACCGGCTTTCACCAGCAGGCAGTCCGCATGGCCGTGGTAGCAGCCTTCAAACTTGATGATTTTATCGCGACCGGTAAAACCGCGCGCCAGGCGGATGGCGCTCATGGTGGCTTCGGTACCGGAGTTCACCATACGCACCATGTCCATGGTAGGCACCAACTCGGTCACCAGCTCTGCCATTTTCACTTCCATTTCGGTTGGCGCGCCGAAACTCAGGCCGCGCTGGGCAGCTTCAATCACCGCATTACGAATAGCCGGGTGGTTGTGCCCCAGCACCATCGGGCCCCAGGAGCCGACATAATCGATATAGGCTTTGCCATCGACATCATACAGATACGCGCCGTCAGCACGTTCGATAAACAGCGGCGTACCGCCCACGCCGGTGAAGGCGCGCACAGGTGAGTTCACGCCACCCGGAATAAGCTCGCGGGCTGCACTGTAGAGGTTTTCAGACTTGCTCATGGCGTCGTTCCTGGTTCGTATAAAATGATTAAGCCCACTATTCTAAGTGATTCGGGGAAGGTTATGAAATTTTTAGCCGGGTAATGCTTTAAGATTTGTTAAGTAATTTTCAGGAGACGGTGGGGCTGTCTCTGGTAAAATCCTCGCGGCTTTTTGTATGACGAATAAGAACAGGACATGAAATCAGATTCTCCGTCTTTTGAAGAACAACAGTTTACGCGCGCCCGGCACCGGGTCAGTATTCGGCGGCTGCTCAATCGCGATAAAACGCCGCTGGCGATCCTGCTGGCCGCTGCCGTGGTGGGGACTCTCGCGGGGCTGATTGGCGTGGCGTTTGAAAAAGCGGTTAATGCCGTACTCAACTGGCGAGTGGGCACCGTGGCCGGTTTCGCCGATAGCGAATGGCTGGTCTGGGTTTGGGCATTTGGGCTGTCTGCGCTGTTTGCCATGGTGGGGTATTTTCTGGTGCGTAAATTCGCGCCGGAGGCGGGCGGGTCGGGCATCCCGGAAATTGAAGGTGCGCTGGAGGAGCTGCGTCCGGTGCGCTGGTGGCGGGTGATTCCGGTTAAATTCATCGGCGGCATGGGTACGCTGGGCGCAGGCATGGTACTTGGCCGGGAAGGGCCCACGGTACAGCTGGGGGGGAACGTCGGCCGCATGGTGGGCGATCTGTTTCGGATGCGAAGCGCCGAAGCGCGCCATACGCTGCTGGCTACCGGTGCGGCGGCGGGGCTGTCGGCGGCGTTTAACGCGCCGCTGGCGGGCATTTTGTTCATTATCGAAGAGATGCGCGCGCAGTTTCGCTACAACCTGATCTCCATTAAAGCGGTGTTTACCGGCGTCATTATGTCGAGCATCATCTTTCGCCTCTTTAACGGCGAAGGGGCGGTCATTGAGGTGGGTAAACTGACCAACGCACCGGTTAACACCCTGTGGCTTTACCTGATCCTCGGCATGATTTTTGGCGTGGTGGGGCCGCTGTTTAACACCTTTATCCTGCGCGCTCAGGATATGTTCCAGCGCATTCACGGCGGGAACACCACGAAATGGGTGCTGATGGGCGGCCTGCTGGGCGGAATGTGTGGCGTGCTCGGGTTTATCGAGCCGAATGCCGCAGGCGGCGGGTTCGGGCTGATTCCCATTGCGGCGGCGGGGAATTTCAGCGTGGGTCTGCTGCTGTTCATGTTTATCTCCCGCGTCATCACGACGGTACTCTGTTTTTCCTCCGGCGCGCCCGGCGGGATATTTGCCCCGATGCTGGCGCTGGGGACCTTGCTGGGCACCGCGTTTGGAATGGCGGCTGAAGTGGGTTTTCCCGCCTATCATCTTGACGCCGGGACCTTTGCCATCGCCGGAATGGGAGCGCTGCTGGCCGCATCCCTGCGTGCGCCGTTGACCGGGATCGTGCTGGTGCTGGAGATGACGGACAATTACCAGCTCATTTTGCCAATGATCATTACCTGTCTCGGCGCGACACTATTAGCCCAGTTCCTGGGTGGAAAGCCGCTATACTCCACCATCCTTGCGCGTACTCTGGCAAAACAAGAGGCGGAACGGGCCGCAGCGCAGAATACTTGAATGAATTACCAGGGTATTAGATAATGACACAAAGAATTGGGTGAATTTTACCCAATCGCAGTAGCAGTATTCATGGGAGCATATGATGAGTGATGATGTAGCGTTGCCGCTGGAATTTACCGAAGCAGCAGCCAACAAAGTGAAAACCCTGATTGCAGACGAAGACAATCCGGATCTGAAACTGCGCGTCTATATTACCGGTGGCGGCTGCAGCGGCTTCCAGTATGGTTTTACCTTTGACGATCAGGTTAACGATGGCGATATGACTATCGAGAAACAGGGCGTTGCGCTGGTGGTTGACCCGATGAGCCTGCAATATCTGGTGGGCGGTTCGGTGGATTACACCGAAGGTCTGGAAGGTTCGCGCTTTGTGGTGACCAACCCGAACGCAACAAGCACCTGCGGGTGTGGTTCTTCGTTCAGTATTTAAGAGGATGTGGGCTGATGCCCTCACCCCGGCCCTCTCCCACAGGGAGAGGGAGAAAAGACTAAAAACGGTAACCGTCAGGTTACCGTTTTGCTTTTACCGGTCATCCAGCGCAAACGTCGGCAGCTTCAGGTGCCAGCGTATCGCCGCTAAACGTATCACCAGCGTCACGACCATCCCCAGCATCGCGGCGTTTTCCAGCGGAAGTGCAAACGTGTAGTACGCGGTCGCGTGGACAATGCCCCCCGCGATACAGGCCGTCGCGTAAATTTCAGTACGCAGGATCATCGGTACTTCACGCGCCAGAATGTCGCGAATGATCCCACCACCCACGCCGGTTAATACGCCCATACAGATTGCCACCATTGGACCGGTACCCGCATTAAACGCCTTATTGACGCCAATACCGACAAACACGGCCAGACCGACGGCATCCAGTACCGGCAATATCCATTTGGGTAATCTGCGGGGCTGGCGAACCAGCACAATGGTTAACAGACAGGTGACCATCGCGACCACCAGATCGGTAGGATCTTTCACCCAAAACACCGGGCCATTCGCCAGCGCCATATCGCGGATTGTCCCGCCACCGACGGCGGTCACGACCCCAAGCACCAGCACGCCAAACGGATCCATGCGTAGTTTTCCGGCGAGCAGGACGCCGGAGATAGCAAAAACGGCTGTGCCAAGAATATCCAGCCAATAAACGAGCATCGTTAAATCCTCGAAAAGGGTCTTATGTTAGTGACTCTCTGCCAGCGCGGCACAGAGCTGTTTTGCGGCGAGGATAATACGCGGGCTGGCGCGTTCAAACCAGTCGCTGTTAAGGGGAATTACCGGTATTTTTAGCTGCCGTTGCCAGAATTGTTCAATTTTGGGAATTTCGCTCGCATTTCCGACCACGACGATAGCCTGCGGCTGGCGCGCCAGGACCTGTTCACGGCTAACCTGGGGCCACGGCACCCGGCTGGCTGCAAAGATGTTTTCACCGCCACAGACTTCCAGCACCTGGTTCTGAATCGACCCTTTTCCGGTGGTGAACAGCGGCTGGCTGCCAAACTGCAGGAAGATGCGCTTTTTAACAGGGGTATCGTATCGGGATTTCAGCGCGGCATAGTCGCTCAGCATCTGTTTCGCCGCCGCCTCGGCTTTTTTGGGCGTAGGGCTATAGGGTGCCAGGGCGCGTAGCGCCTGAGCGACTTGCTCAATGCTGACGGCATCAATCCACATCACTTTTATGCCAAGCGAGGTGAGCTGGTTGACCTGCCGCTCGGCGTTACCGCCGCGCCAGGCCAGCACGAGATCCGGTTTAAGCGCCACGATGCGCTCAAGGTTCATCCCTTGCCAGGTGGCGACTTGTTCAATTCCCGCGGCCTGCGGCGGATAATCCGAATAGCTACTCACGCCAACGGGCGTGATCCCGGCGGCAAACGCCAGTTCCGTATTTGCGGGAGAGAGTGTAATCACGCGCGGTACAGCATAGAGCCACAGCGGTGCGAGAAGAAGCAGGGCGGCCAGCGCCCTGACGGTATGTTTAGCCACGTGCCAGATTCTGCACCAGGCGTTCCACCATCACGGTGGACTGTTTTGCCGCAACGGTCAGGAACTCGTCGAAGCTGATGTGGGACTGCTGGTCTGCCACGTCAGAGATGGCGCGAACCACCACGAACGGTACGCTGAAGTTATGGCAAACGTGCGCAATCGCGGTCGCTTCCATCTCAACGGCAACCGCCTGAGGGAAGTTATGACGGATTTTCGCCAGCCCAACGGAGCCGTTGATGAAAGCATCACCGCTGACAATCAGACCGCGTACCGCGTTGAGGTTGAGTTCTGCGATGCAGGTCTCCGCCGCCGCAATCAGTTTGTCGTCAGCTTTAAAAGCAGCAGGGCAGCCCGGGAGCTGACCGTACTCGTAACCGAACGCGGTGACGTCAGCATCGTGGTAACGCGCTTCGTCGGAGACAACGATATCACCCACCTTCAGCGTCGGCGCCAGGCCGCCCGCAGAGCCGGTATTAACGATCACGTCCGGCTTGCAGCGCTCAAGCAGCAGGGTTGCACCCAGCGCAGCTGCCACTTTACCGATGCCTGATTTCAGCAGAGCCACGTCAACACCGTTCAGCTGGCCGGTGTAGATCTCACAACCACCAAGAGAGAGGGTCTGACGGTTCTCAATTTTGTCACGCAGTAGCGTAACTTCTTCTTCCATTGCACCAATAATGCCGATTTTCATAGATTTACTCGCGATGTGCCTTGTTAAGATGCATAGTCTATCATGCGGTTAAGGGGAAACGCATTCTCACGCGGGGGAGCACATGGCACCAATCGATTTTCGCACCAAAATTAACTGGCACCGACGTTTCCGTTCGCCGCAGGGCGACAAGAGCGAACATGAGATCCTGCGTATCTTCGAAAGCGATCGCGGGCGGATCATTAACTCGCCAGCCATCCGCCGTCTGCAGCAAAAGACCCAGGTCTTTCCGCTTGAGCGTAACGCCGCGGTGCGCACGCGCTTAACCCACTCCATGGAGGTGCAGCAGGTCGGGCGCTACATTGCCAAAGAGATTTTAAGCCGTCTCAAAGAGCAGCGCTTACTGGAAACCTATGGTCTGGACGAGCTGACGGGGCCTTTTGAGAGCATCGTTGAGATGGCCTGCCTGATGCATGACATCGGCAACCCGCCTTTCGGCCACTTTGGTGAGGCGGCGATCAATGACTGGTTTAAGCAGCGGCTTTACCCTTCGGATGCGGTAAGCCAGCCGCTGAGCGACGACCGCTGTATCGTACGCGATTTACGCCTGCGTGAAGGCGAAGAGGGGCTGAACGATCTGCGACGCAAAGTGCGCCAGGATTTGTGTCACTTCGAGGGCAACGCGCAGGGGATCCGGCTGGTCCACTCCCTGATGCGCATGAACCTGACCTGGGCACAGGTCGGCTGCATTCTGAAATATACCCGCCCCGCGTGGTGGATGGGAGATACGCCCGCGTCCCACAGCTATTTAATGAAAAAACCGGGCTATTACCTTTCCGAAGAGGCCTATATTGAACGGCTACGTAAAGAACTTTCATTGACGCCAAACGGCCGCTTTCCATTGACCTGGATTATGGAAGCCGCCGATGATATTTCCTATTGCGTGGCCGATCTGGAAGATGCCGTTGAGAAAAGAATCTTCAGCGTTGAGGAGCTTTATCAGCATCTTTATGCGGCTTGGGGTACTCATGAAAAAGGCTCGCTGTTTGCGCAGGTTGTCGAAAATGCCTGGGAAAAATCGCGCTCAAATACATTAAGCCGTAGTACAGAAGACCAGTTCTTTATGTATTTGCGGGTCAATACATTAAATAAACTGGTGCCGTATGCGGCGTCGCGCTTTATTGATAATTTACCGCTCATCTTCAGCGGGGAATTCAACCACGCGCTGCTGGAAGATGACAGCAGTTTCAGTCAACTCCTTGAGCTTTATAAACATGTGGCGATGCGGCATGTATTTAGCCATCCGGATGTCGAGCAGTTAGAGCTGCAGGGTTATCGGGTAATCAGTGGGTTACTGGAAATTTATTCCCCGTTGCTCCAGCTGTCGGTCGACGAGTTCAGCGAGCTGGTGGAACACGAGCGCGTGCGCAGAATACCTATCGAATCGCGGCTTTATCAGAAACTCTCTACCCGGCATCGTCTGGCGTATGTCGAAGCGATTGGCAAGCTGGATCGCCACTCTTCCCAATGGCCGGTGATGGAATATTATTATCGCAGCCGTCTAATCCAGGACTATATCAGCGGCATGACGGATTTGTATGCCTGGGATGAATACCGCAAGCTTATGGCGGTGGAATAATCCCGGAGTTTTGTAAAGACGGCCAATAAATTTTTACCTTTTCCATAAACTTATCGCCGGAACTAAGCGGTATAAAACGAATCTGAGTTACACAGCAATTTTGCGTTACCTGTAAATCGAGATTGAGAAACATGAAAAAAACCACATTAGCAATGAGTGCACTGGCTCTGAGTTTAGGTTTAGCGCTGTCTCCTCTGACTGCTACTGCAGCTGAGACCGCGTCGTCGGCAGCAACCGCGCAGCAGATGCCAAGCCTGGCACCGATGCTCGAAAAAGTGATGCCATCGGTGGTGAGTATTAACGTTGAGGGCAGTACGACCGTCAATACGCCGCGTATGCCGCGTAACTTCCAGCAGTTCTTCGGTGACAACTCGCCGTTCTGCCAGGACGGTTCGCCATTCCAGAGCTCTCCGTTCTGTCAGGGCGGTGGTGCTGGGGATGACAGCCAGGGCGGCGGCCAGCAGCAGAAATTCATGGCGCTTGGCTCGGGGGTAATCATTGATGCAGCGAAAGGCTATGTCGTCACTAACAACCACGTTGTCGATAACGCGAACAGCATTAAGGTTCAGCTGAGCGATGGCCGTAAGTTCGACGCCAAAGTGGTGGGTAAAGACCCGCGCTCCGATATCGCGCTGATCCAGATCCAGGATCCGAAAAACCTGACGGCGATTAAAATTGCCGACTCCGACGCGCTGCGCGTGGGCGACTATACCGTGGCGATCGGTAACCCGTTCGGTCTGGGTGAAACCGTGACCTCGGGTATCGTCTCTGCGCTGGGCCGTAGCGGCCTCAATGCCGAGAACTATGAAAACTTCATCCAGACGGATGCGGCGATCAACCGCGGTAACTCCGGCGGTGCGCTGGTGAACCTGAACGGTGAGCTGATCGGTATCAACACCGCGATCCTGGCACCGGACGGCGGCAACATCGGGATCGGCTTTGCTATCCCAAGTAACATGGTGAAAAACCTTACCGCGCAGATGGTGCAGTATGGCCAGGTAAAACGCGGCGAGCTGGGTATCCTCGGGACTGAGCTGAACTCCGAACTGGCTAAGGCGATGAAAGTTGACGCCCAGCGCGGGGCATTCGTCAGCCAGGTGATGCCGAACTCCTCCGCGGCGAAAGCGGGCATTAAAGCGGGGGATGTGATCACCTCCCTGAACGGTAAGCCGATCAGCAGCTTTGCCGCCCTGCGTGCCGAAGTGGGCTCAATGCCGATTGGCAGCAAAGTGACCCTCGGCCTGCTGCGCGACGGTAAGCCGGTTAACGTGAGCCTGGAGCTGCAGCAGAGCAGCCAGAATCAGGTAGATTCCAGCACTATCTTCAGCGGCATTGAAGGTGCCGAGATGAGCAATAAAGGCGCAGACAAAGGCGTGGTGGTGAACAACGTGAAAGCGAATTCACCGGCAGCCCGTATCGGCCTCAAAAAAGGCGATGTGATCATGGGCGCTAACCAGCAGCCGGTGAAAAATATCGCTGAACTGCGCAAGATCCTCGACAGCAAGCCTTCCGTGCTGGCGCTGAATATCCAGCGTGGTGATACCTCGCTTTATCTGCTGATGCAGTAAACCTCTAAAGCCCCTGTTCGCAGGGGCTTTCTCTTTTCTGTGATTCTTGCCACAACTCCATACTTCTCCCTCTCTCTTTGTGCATTCGCACAATGCAGCCGTCGCTGAACTTCCCTATGCTTGAGCTCTGCTCACGGGAGGGTTCTATGGCTGGCTGGCATCTTGATACCAAAATGGCGCAGGATATCGTGGCGCGCACCATGCGCATCATTGATACCAATATCAACGTGATGGATGCCCGCGGGCGCATTATTGGCAGCGGCGATCGCGAGCGTATTGGGGAATTGCACGAAGGCGCGCTGCTGGTGCTTTCCCAGGGGCGGGTCGTGGATATCGACGATGCGGTAGCGAAACACCTGCACGGCGTCCGTCAGGGCATCAATTTACCGCTGCGCCTTGAAGGCGAGATTGTGGGGGTCATCGGCCTGACCGGCGAGCCCGAGTCACTGCGAAAATACGGTGAGCTGGTCTGTATGACGGCAGAGATGATGCTGGAGCAGTCGCGCCTGATGCACCTGCTTGCCCAGGACAGCCGCCTGCGTGAAGAGCTGGTGATGAACCTTATTCAGGCGGAAGAGCACACGCCCGCGCTCAGCGAATGGGCGCAGCGTCTGGGGATCGATCTGAACCAGCCGCGCGTGGTGGCGGTCATTGAGGTCGATAGCGGCCAGCTGGGCGTAGACAGCGCGATGGCCGAGCTGCAGCAGCTGCAAAATGCGCTGGCCACGCCGGAGCGCGATAACCTGGTGGCGATCGTTTCTCTGACGGAAATGGTGGTACTCAAACCGGCGCTCAACGCGTTCGGCCGCTGGGATGCGGAAGATCATCGTCGTCGCGTGGAGCTGCTGATCTCCCGGATGAAGGAGAATGGTCAGCTGCGTTTTCGCGTTGCGCTGGGCAACTACTTTACCGGGCCGGGCAGCATCGCCCGCTCCTGGCGTACCGCGCGCACCACCATGATGGTGGGCAAGCAGCGGATGCCGGAGAGTCGCAGCTATTTCTATCAGGACCTGATGCTGCCGGTGCTGCTCGACAGCCTGCGCGGGGGCTGGCAGGCCAATGAGCTGGCACGGCCATTAGCGCGTCTGAAAGCCATGGACAATAACGGCCTGCTGCGCCGCACATTGCAGGCATGGTTCCGTCATAACGTGCAACCGCTGGCGACGTCAAAAGCACTGTTTATTCACCGCAATACCCTGGAGTATCGGTTAAACCGAATTTCAGAGCTGACGGGGCTGGATCTGGGGAATTTCGACGACAGGCTGCTGCTGTATGTGGCGCTGCAGCTGGATGAACAGCGATAAGGGTTTCACCCTCTCCCTGTGGGAGAGGGCCGGGGTGAGGGCATCAGGCCGCACTCAACTTATTTGTTGCGGGTTAACTTCTCAAGATCCGCTTCAATCTCGCTGATCTTGTTGGTCACAACGCTTTCAAGGTGACGCAGATCGTCAAGGATCTTGCGCTTGAGATCGACTTCGGTGCGGTCGCGCTGGCAGATCTGATCGAGTTCATCGATCACATATCGCAGGTTAGGGCTGATTTCCTGTACTTCTTTGTATCCCTGTCCTACACCGTCAGCAACAACGGTCTTACGCTGGCGTGGATATTTAAACTTCACGCTTTTGGCGAAAAACTCTCCTTTGTCCTTGTGAAAATAGATTTTCAGAATATCGTTATTGGCTTCCTGACGGAGGCTGTAACGATCAATTTCATCAGGATTGGTAATGCCCAGACTTTTCAGATTATCGTACATAGCGGTACCCTTGATCTCAACATAACCTTTGAATAATTAACGAAAAAATCTATTTTCGCCACTCTCAGATACAAAAAAAGCGGGGTTGCCCCCGCTTTTTGTTATACCCGATTAATCGATGGTGCGCAGCAACTCGTTGATGCCCACTTTACCGCGCGTTTTCGCATCCACTTTCTTCACGATAACCGCACAGTACAGGCTGTATTTACCATCTTTTGACGGCAGGTTGCCGGAAACCACCACGGAGCCCGCCGGAACGCGACCGTAGTGAACTTCGCCGGTTTCACGGTCGTAAATACGGGTGCTCTGACCGATGTAAACGCCCATGGAGATCACGGAGCCTTCTTCAACGATCACGCCTTCAACCACTTCAGAGCGCGCGCCGATGAAGCAGTTGTCTTCGATGATGGTCGGGTTAGCCTGCAGTGGCTCCAGAACGCCACCGATGCCCACGCCGCCGGACAGGTGAACGTTTTTACCGATCTGCGCGCATGAGCCAACAGTCGCCCAGGTGTCAACCATGGTGCCTTCGTCAACGTAGGCACCGATGTTCACGTAGGATGGCATCAGCACGGTATTACGTGCGATGAAGGCGCCCTGACGCACAGCCGCAGGTGGCACCACGCGGAAGCCTTCTTTCTGGAAACGCGCTTCGTCGTAGTCAGCGAATTTCATAGGGACTTTATCGAAGTAGCGGCTTTCAGCTCCGTCGATAACCTGGTTATCGTTGATACGGAAAGAGAGCAGCACGGCTTTCTTCAGCCATTGATGAGTGACCCACTGACCGTCGATTTTTTCTGCCACGCGCAGCGCGCCGGAATCCAGCAGGGAAATCACCTGGTTTACCGCTTCACGGGTCACGGTATCCACATTTGCCGGGGTAATCTCGGCGCGACGCTCAAAAGCGGACTCAATAACGTTCTGTAACTGCTGCATTGTTTACTCTTTCCATTTCACTAAAAAACATATCACCCTTTATCGTTTGGATTGAGGGCTGCTGTCAACCGTTGTTGCACTTCAAGCTGCAGGTCATTATTAAGGGCACGCCGGTCCGCTGTCGCGATTATAAATAAATCTTCTACTCGCTCGCCAATCGTTGTAATTCGGGCGCCATGGAGCGAAATTCCCAGATCGGCAAAAACCTGGCCGACGCGGGCGAGCAGCCCCGGCTGGTCGAGCGCGATCAGCTCCAGGAACGATTTACGGTCGGTGTGGGTCGGCAGGAAGTTGACCTCGGTATCGACGGTAAAGTGGCGCAATTTCGCCGGCTGGCGACGCGGCTGCGGGGGCTGCCAGCTGCGCTGGGTAATCGCCTGTTCCAGACCAAAACGTATCCCTTCATGCCTGTCCGACGACAGCGGGCTGCCGTCCGGCTCCAGCACGATAAAGGTGTCCATTGCCATGCCGTCGCGGGTGGTGAAAATCTGCGCGTCGTGAACGCTCAGGTTTCGCCTGTCCAGCTCGGCGCAGACCGCAGCAAACAGATAAGGTCGGTCCGGGCTCCAGATGAAAATCTCCGTTCCGCCGCGGGTGGCCTGAGGGCTCAGCAGAATCATTGGCTGGGACAGGTCGTGCTTCAGCAGGTGCCGCGCGTGCCACGCAAGCTGGTTTGGGCTGTGGCGGACAAAATAGTTGGCACGGCAGCGGGCCCATATCTGGTGTAGCGCCTCTTCATCAATATTATCCATCCGCAGCAGCGCCAGCGCCTGCAGCTGGTGATGACGCACGCGCTCGCGCATGTCCGGGGTGTTTTGCATCCCGCGACGCAGCTGTTTTTCGGTAGCGAAGTACAGCTCGCGCAGCAGGCTCTGCTTCCAGCTGTTCCACAGCGTTTCGTTGGTGGCGCAGATATCGGCCACCGTCAGGCAGACCAGATAGCGCAGACGGTTTTCCGTCTGAACCGCTTCCGCGAACTGCTTGATCACCTCAGGATCCTGAATGTCACGACGCTGCGCGGTAACCGACATCAGAAGATGATGGCGTACCAGCCAGGCCACCAGCTGCGTTTCACGTGAGTTCAGGCCGTGCAGCTCGGCAAATTTCAGTACGTCCTGTGCACCCAGTACCGAATGATCGCCGCCGCGACCTTTGGCGATATCGTGGAACAGGGCAGCAATCAGGATCAGTTCCGGGTGGGTCAGGCGCGGCCATAGCTCCACGCACAGCGGATGGCGGGAGCGCGTCTCTTCTTTTGCAAAGCTTTCCAGCTTGAGCATCACGCGGATCGTGTGTTCATCCACCGTGTAGGCGTGGAACAGATCGAACTGCATCTGTCCGACAATGTGCGACCACTGCGGCATATAGGCCCACAGCACGCTGTGGCGGTGCATCGGCAGCAGCCCACGGCTGACGGCGCCCGGGTGGCGGAGCATGCTCAGGAACAGCGAGCGCGCTTCCGGGATATAGCACAGCGGCTCCGTCAGATGACGGCGCGCATGGCGCAGATGGCGCAGGGTGGTGGAGTAGATCCCGGTGATGGTGCTGTTGCGCACCATGGTATAGAACATCCGCAGAATCGCTTCCGGCTCGCGGATGAACAGCGTTTCGTCGCGCAGATCGATAAGCGTGCCGCGCAGCTGGAATTCGTCATCAATCGGGCGCGGTTTCTCATCCGCCGTCAGGGCCAGAATGGCCTCGTCGAACAGCTGCAGCAGCATCTGGTTCAGCTCGGTCACCCGGCGGGTGACGCGGAAGAAATCCTTCATCATGTGCTCAACCGGCTCGTTGCCTTCGCCCTGATAATTCAGGCGCTGCGCCACGCTGAGCTGGCGGTCAAACAGCAGACGGTTATCGTAGCGGGTGACTTCCAGATGCAGGGCAAATCGAATGCGCCACAGCAGGTGCAGGCACTCGTTCAGCTCGTTACGCTCTGCCTCGGTTAAGAAGCCGAAGCCGACCATCTCGTCCATCGAGGTGGCGCCAAAATGGCGGCGAGCGACCCACTGCAGGGTATGGATGTCGCGCAGGCCGCCGGGGCTGCTTTTAATATCGGGCTCAAGATTATAGCTGGTGCCGTGGTAGCGCTGGTGACGCTGGTTTTGCTCCTCGACCTTCGCGGCGAAGAACTTTTCTGACGGCCAGAAGCCGTCGCTGAAGATGTGCTTTTGCAGCTCCAGAAACAGCGCGACGTCGCCAATCAGCAGACGGGTTTCAATCAGGTTGGTGGCGACGGTCAGGTCGGATAACCCTTCCAGCAGACACTCTTCCAGGGTGCGCACGCTGTGGCCGACCTCCAGCTTCACGTCCCAGAGGAGCGTCAGCAGTTCGCCAATTTTTTGCGCCTGTTCGTCCGGCAGCTTTTTGCGGCTTAAGATCAGGAGATCGATATCGGAAAGCGGATGCAGCTCACCGCGGCCATAGCCCCCGACGGCAACCAGCGCAACATCACTGATTTGCCCAAACCCGTAATCGATCCACAGGCGCTGCAGAAGCTGGTCGATAAATTCGGTGCGCGCTTCAATGAGCTGCTCGGCCGACACGCCTGCGTCGAACGCGCTGCCCAGCCAGCGATGGAAAACATCCATGTGGGCTTTAATATGCGCGCAGGTCAGCTCGTGCGACGGCCAGACGCCCGGGTTATCGGGCTGGTCGGGAAGGGTGGGAAGTGCTGTGTTAGCATACTGTTCGGGTAAAAGATTACTCATCGTGCGCCACCCATAAGAAAAAACTATAGCCATTAAAAAAGCCGGCATTTGCCGGCTTTTTTATCATTCGTCGTGCGTCAGTATCGCCGGGATGGTGTCATCCTTGCGCAACGTCATAATTTCGCAGCCGTTGTCTGTTACCACAATAGTATGCTCGTACTGCGCAGACAAGCTTCTGTCTTTGGTTTTCACCGTCCAGCCGTCTTTCATGGTACGGATGCGGTAGTCACCCGCGTTGACCATCGGCTCAATGGTAAAGGTCATGCCTTTTTGCAGCACCACGCCGCCGTCATCTGCATCATAGTGCAGAACCTGCGGTTCTTCATGGAAGACGCGACCAATGCCGTGACCGCAGTACTCGCGCACCACGGAGAAACCTTCTGCTTCCACAAACTTCTGGATTGCCGCACCGATGGTACGCAGGCGAATACCCGGTTTAACCATTTTCAGCGCCAGGTAGAGGCTCTCTTGCGTCACTTTGCACAGACGCTCGCCAAGAATAGTCGGCTTGCCAACGATGAACATTTTTGAGGTGTCACCGTGGTACTCGTCTTTAATGACGGTCACGTCAATGTTGACGATGTCGCCATCTTTCAGCAGTTTTTCATCGTCCGGAATGCCGTGACACACCACTTCATTAATAGAGATGCAGACGGATTTCGGGAAACCGTGGTAGCCGAGGCAGGCCGAAACCGCGTGCTGCTCGTTCACGATATAGTCGTTACAGATACGGTCCAGTTCACCGGTGCTGACGCCCGGCTTTACGAACGGCTCGATCATTTCCAGCACTTCCGCGGCCAGACGACCGGCGACGCGCATCTTTTCAATTTCTTCAGGTGTCTTAATAGAGATAGCCATGTATTCTGTCCATCGGTGTCGATTTTTTCGACAATACTAGTCTAAGTGTCGTCAATGGTATCAGTCAGGCACACCCCGTGCCAAATTGAGAATCATTAACAGCACACTCCGCCAACAACTGTTGGTTTCTGGTCGTGTTTTGTGGTATAAAGCGCGCCGGACTTCCGATCCATCTCAGATACACAGGCTGGACGGAAGCGACAAATCTCACTTTGTGTAACAACACACACGTATCGGCACATATTCCGGGGTGCCCTTTGGGGTCGGTAATATGGGATACGTGGAGGCATAACCCCAACTTTCAATATAGAGGTTTTAAACATGGCAACTGTTTCCATGCGCGACATGCTCAAGGCTGGTGTTCACTTTGGTCACCAGACCCGTTACTGGAACCCGAAAATGAAGCCTTTCATCTTCGGCGCGCGTAACAAAGTTCACATCATCAACCTTGAGAAAACTGTACCAATGTTCAACGAAGCCCTGGCTGAGCTGAACAAGATCTCTTCCCGTAAAGGTAAGATTCTGTTCGTTGGTACTAAGCGCGCTGCAAGCGAAGCTGTGAAAGATGCTGCTAACAGCTGCGACCAGTTCTTCGTGAACCATCGCTGGTTGGGCGGCATGCTGACCAACTGGAAAACTGTTCGTCAGTCCATCAAACGCCTGAAAGATCTGGAAACCCAGTCTCAGGACGGTACTTTCGACAAGCTGACTAAGAAAGAAGCGCTGATGCGCACTCGTGAACTGGACAAGCTGGAAAACAGCCTGGGCGGTATCAAAGATATGGGCGGCCTGCCAGACGCGCTGTTCGTAATCGATGCAGACCACGAGCACATCGCAATCAAAGAAGCTAACAACCTGGGTATCCCGGTATTCGCTATCGTTGATACCAACTCCGATCCGGACGGTGTTGACTTCGTTATCCCGGGTAACGACGACGCAATCCGTGCTGTTAGCCTGTACCTGAGCGCTGTAGCTGCTACCGTTCGTGAAGGCCGTTCCCAGGATCTGGCTTCTCAGGCGGAAGAAAGCTTCGTAGAAGCTGAATAATAAGGTTTTACCCCTTATTAGTACCGTGTATGAATAGGGGCCCATTACCGGCCCCTTTTTTCAATTTACACTGTTTGGCCCCCGGCCGGGCAGTTCACATCTCCCGAGGATTTAAGAATGGCTGAAATTACCGCATCCCTGGTAAAAGAGCTGCGCGAGCGTACTGGCGCAGGCATGATGGATTGCAAAAAAGCGCTGACTGAAGCGAACGGCGACATCGAGCTGGCAATCGAAAACATGCGTAAATCCGGTGCGATCAAAGCAGCTAAAAAAGCAGGCAACGTTGCTGCTGACGGCGTGATCATCACTAAAATCGACGGCACCTACGGCATCATTCTGGAAGTTAACTGCCAGACTGACTTCGTTGCTAAAGATGGTGGTTTCCAGGCATTTGCTAACAAAGTTCTGGACGCAGCTGTTGCTGGCAAAATCACTGACGTTGAAGTTCTGAAAGCACAGTTCGAAGAAGAACGTGTTGCGCTGGTTGCTAAAATCGGTGAGAACATCAACATCCGTCGCGTTGCTTCTCTGGAAGGCGACGTTCTGGGCTCTTACCAGCACGGTGCACGTATCGGTGTTCTGGTTGCGGCTAAAGGCGCTGACGAAGAGCTGGTTAAACAGCTGGCTATGCACATCGCTGCAAGCAAACCAGAATTCGTTAAGCCAGAAGACGTGTCTGCTGAAGTGGTAGAAAAAGAGTACCAGGTTCAGCTGGACATCGCGATGCAGTCTGGTAAACCAAAAGAAATCGCAGAGAAAATGGTTGAAGGCCGCATGAAGAAATTCACCGGCGAAGTTTCTCTGACTGGCCAGCCATTCGTTATGGATCCAAGCAAGTCTGTTGCTCAGCTGCTGAAAGAGCACAACGCTGACGTAACTGGCTTCATCCGCTTCGAAGTGGGCGAAGGCATCGAGAAAGTTGAGACTGACTTCGCAGCAGAAGTTGCTGCAATGTCCAAGCAGTCTTAATGATTGAAAAGGAGCCGCCTGAGGGCGGCTTCTTTTTGTCACCCGTCACAGGAAATCAGACAGGCTCCAGTATCGCTGTGCTGATTTGCGGCATATCATGTCGCCAGAATTAACCCCCATCTTAATCGTTGACAGTCTCAGGAAAGAAACATGGCTACCAATGCAAAACCCGTGTACAAACGCATTCTGCTTAAGCTGAGTGGCGAAGCGCTGCAGGGATCGGAAGGCTTCGGTATTGACGCAAGCATCCTTGATCGCATGGCACAGGAAATCAAAGAACTGGTCGAACTGGGTATCCAGGTTGGCGTGGTCATTGGCGGTGGCAACCTTTTCCGTGGTGCTGGTCTGGCGAAAGCGGGGATGAACCGCGTAGTGGGCGACCACATGGGTATGCTGGCAACCGTGATGAATGGCCTGGCAATGCGTGATGCGCTCCATCGCGCCTATGTGAATGCCCGCCTGATGTCCGCGATTCCCCTGAATGGCGTTTGCGATAATTACAGCTGGGCAGAAGCTATCAGCCTGCTGCGCAATAACCGCGTGGTGATCCTCTCCGCCGGTACGGGTAACCCGTTCTTTACAACCGATTCCGCTGCCTGCCTGCGCGGTATCGAGATCGAAGCCGATGTGGTACTGAAAGCGACCAAAGTAGATGGCGTGTTTACTGCCGACCCGGCAAAAGATCCTTCTGCCACCATGTACGATCAGCTGAGCTACAGCGAAGTGCTGGATAAAGAGCTGAAAGTGATGGATCTTGCCGCCTTCACGCTGGCTCGCGACCACAAACTGCCGATCCGTGTCTTCAACATGAACAAGCCTGGCGCACTGCGTCGCGTGGTCATGGGCGAAAAAGAAGGCACTTTGATCACGGAATAATTTCCGTTGACGATAAATACAGGTAAGATTCCGCTTTATTTTGTAGTGGTATCTTACCCGGGCGCGCCTTTGGCGTTGTCATGAATTAAACGCGACTATACTTAGCACACCTGTAGCGCTGTGCTGGCGGATAGTCTGCCTGAGACAAGTTTTCAAGGATTCGTAACGTGATTAACGACATCAGAAAAGATGCTGAAGTACGCATGGAAAAATGCGTAGAAGCGTTCAAAACCCAAATCAGCAAAATCCGTACTGGCCGTGCTTCCCCAAGCCTGCTGGATGGCATCATCGTAGAATACTACGGTACGCCAACCCCTCTGCGTCAGCTGGCGAGCGTCACGGTAGAAGATACCCGTACGCTGAAAATCAACGTGTTCGATCGTTCTATGAGCCCGGCCGTTGAGAAAGCGATCATGGCCTCTGACCTCGGACTGAACCCAAGCTCTGCGGGTTCTGACATCCGCGTTCCACTGCCTCCACTGACGGAAGAGCGTCGTAAAGATCTGATCAAAGTGGTTCGTGGCGAAGCTGAGCAGGGTCGTGTATCCGTGCGTAACGTCCGTCGCGATGCGAACGATAAAGTAAAAGCGCTGCTGAAAGAAAAAGAGATCAGTGAAGATGACGATCGTCGTTCTCAGGACGACATTCAGAAAATGACCGACGCTGCCATCAAGAAAATTGATGCGGCGCTGGCAGATAAAGAAGCGGAACTGATGCAGTTCTGATTTCTGTCGTACACTGATAAACGCCGTTCAGAGGGACTTCGGGTCTTGCTGGCGGCGTTTTGCTTTTATCTGGTCTAACTTTTTTCGGGCATCTCATGAAGCATTTAACACTCCTTGGCTCAACCGGCTCTATCGGTTGCAGCACTCTCGACGTCGTTCGCCATAATCCTGAACTCTACACCGTGACAGCGCTGGTGGCCGGTAAGAATGTGCAGCGAATGGTCGAGCAGTGCCTGGAGTTTGCGCCCCGCTATGCGGTGATGGATGACGAAGAGAGCGCGCGTCTGCTGAAAGCACAGCTGCTTGAACAGAGCAGTCGAACCGAGGTGCTGAGTGGCCAACAGGCGGCCTGCGAGATGGCGGCGCTGGATGAGGTGGATCAGGTGATGGCGGCCATCGTCGGGGCGGCAGGGTTATTGCCTACGCTTGCCGCGATTGATGCCGGGAAGGATGTGCTGCTGGCCAATAAAGAGTCGCTGGTCACCTGTGGACGCCTGTTTATGGATGCGGTGAAGCAGCGCGGCGCGCGTCTTTTGCCGGTCGACAGCGAGCACAACGCGATTTTTCAGAGTTTACCGCAACCTTTTCAACAGAACCTGGGGTACGCTGACCTGGAGCAGAATGGCGTGGTGTCTATTCTGCTTACCGGGTCTGGTGGCCCGTTCCGTGAAACGCCACTGTCTGAACTGCGCGCCATGACGCCGGATCAGGCGTGCCGTCATCCGAACTGGTCGATGGGGCGTAAAATCTCCGTTGACTCTGCCACCATGATGAACAAAGGTCTGGAATACATTGAAGCGCGCTGGCTGTTTAATGCGTCAGCGAAACAGATGGAAGTACTGATTCACCCGCAATCGGTGATTCACTCGATGGTGCGTTATCAGGATGGCAGCGTGCTGGCACAGCTGGGCGAGCCGGACATGCGTACGCCGATTGCCCATTCCATGGCGTGGCCAAATCGAGTGAAATCCGGCGTGAAGCCGCTTGATTTCTGCAAGCTAAGTTCCCTGACGTTCAGTGAACCGGACTATGACCGCTATCCTTGTCTGAAGCTTGCGATGACTGCCTTTGACCAGGGGCAGGCGGCGACGACGGCACTTAATGCAGCCAATGAAATTACCGTTGAGGCATTTCTGAATCAGCAAATTCGTTTTACCGATATCGCGTCGTTAAATTTATCGGTACTGGAGATGATGGATTTGCGCGAACCACAAAGCGTGGAAGAGGTGCTGGCGGTGGATGCAACTGCGCGTAATATTGCGCGTCAACAGGTGACACGTCTCGCAAGCTGGTGATAAAGCAACCACTAGTCGTCGTGCTATTTGTTAGCGTTGGGCTTCAGTGATATAGTCTGCGCCACCTGATCGCAGGTATTTGACTTAATGTGGTCAGGTGAGCCGTGGTTTGACACGGCTTTTTTATGTATAGGCTTCAGTATTCCTGAGTACCGTTAAATCCTTTTCAGGGACAAAAAACGCGTTATGTTGTCTGCGAATCAACCAATAAGCGAAAATTTGCCAGCTCATGGCTGCCGTCATGTAGCAATCATTATGGATGGCAATGGCCGCTGGGCGAAAAGACAAGGGAAGATACGAGCCTTTGGGCATAAAGCGGGGGCGAAATCCGTTCGTCGCGCCGTTTCTTTTGCCGCCAACAACGGCATTGATGCGTTAACGCTCTATGCTTTTAGCAGTGAAAACTGGAATCGACCTTTGCAGGAAGTGACTGCGTTGATGGAATTGTTTGTGTGGGCGCTAGACAGCGAAGTAAAAAGCCTGCACCGCCACAACGTCCGCCTGCGTATCATTGGCGATACCAGTCGTTTTAACTCACGTTTGCAGGAACGGATTCGTAAAGCAGAAGCGCTGACGGAAAATAATACCGGTCTGACGCTGAATATTGCGGCGAATTACGGCGGACGCTGGGATATTATCCAGGGCGTTCGGCATCTGGCCGAACAGGTTCAGGAAGGGCTGTTGAGACCCGACCAAATTGATGAAGAGGCGCTGAGCAAGCAAATCTGCATGAATGAACAGGCGCCTGTGGATTTGGTAATTAGGACAGGGGGGGAACATCGCATAAGTAACTTTTTGATATGGCAAATTGCCTATGCCGAACTTTACTTTACCGATGTTCTTTGGCCCGATTTTGATGAACAAGACTTTGAAGGTGCGCTGCATGCCTTTGCCAATCGAGAGCGTCGTTTCGGCGGCACCGAGCCTGGTGGCGACAAAGCCTGATGGGGGTAGCTTTTGCTGAAGTATCGCCTGATTTCCGCTTTTGTATTAATACCCATTGTCATTGCGGCGCTGTTTTTACTGCCCCCGGTGGGATTCGCTATTGTCACGCTGGTGGTGTGCATGCTCGCCGCGTGGGAATGGGGACAGTTTAGCGGCTTTACCTCGCGCACTCAGCGAGTATGGCTCGCGGTACTTTGTGGCTTTATCCTGGCCATAATGCTGTTTACGTTGCCTGAATATCACCATGATATTCATCAGCCCCTGGTTGCCGGCTCCTTGTGGATATCGTTGGTCTGGTGGGTTGCCGCGCTGTTGCTGGTCCTTTTTTATCCAGGTTCCGCGGCATTATGGCGTAATTCAAAAGTGCTACGACTGATTTTTGGTTTGCTCACCATTATTCCTTTTTTCTGGGGTATGGTTGCGCTGCGCGCCTGGCACTACGACGAAAACCACTACAGCGGTGCGATCTGGCTGCTTTATGTGATGATTCTGGTCTGGGGGGCTGACTCCGGGGCCTATATGTTTGGTAAACTGTTTGGCAAACATAAGCTGGCGCCGAAGGTTTCTCCGGGCAAAACCTGGCAAGGATTCATCGGCGGCCTGTTTACGGCAGCGATCATCTCCTGGGGCTACGGCGTCTGGGCGAATCTTGAAGTGGCACCGTCAATACTGCTGGTGTGCTCGATTTTTGCTGCGCTTGCCTCCGTGCTCGGTGATTTAACCGAAAGTATGTTTAAGCGTGAAGCAGGGATTAAGGACAGCGGACACCTGATTCCAGGGCATGGCGGTATACTGGATCGCATTGATAGCCTGACAGCGGCTGTTCCAGTGTTTGCATGTTTGCTTTTACTGGTATTCGGGACGATTTAACGGAAGGTTTTATGCTGAGCATTCTCTGGAATCTGGCGGCGTTCATTGTTGCACTGGGTGTACTGATTACCGTGCATGAATTTGGCCATTTCTGGGTTGCTCGCCGCTGTGGCGTGCGCGTAGAGCGGTTTTCCATCGGTTTTGGCAAATCACTCTGGACGCGCACCGACCGCCACGGCACGGAATTTGTCATCGCCCTTATCCCGCTGGGCGGCTACGTCAAAATGCTCGACGAACGCGTCGAGCCTGTCGCACCTGAGCTGCGACACAGCGCTTTCAACAATAAAACCGTTGGACAACGCGCCGCCATCATTGCTGCCGGACCGGTAGCCAACTTCATCTTTGCGATTTTCGCTTACTGGCTGGTGTTTATCATCGGCGTCCCGGGCGTGCGTCCGGTGGTGGGGGAAATTGCTCCCAACTCCATCGCGGCGAGTGCGCAAATTACATCCGGGATGGAACTTAAAGCGATTGATGGCATCGAAACCCCTGATTGGGATGCCGTGCGACTGCAGCTGGTTGCCAAAATTGGCGATCCGCAGACCACCATCAGCGTATCGCCGTTTGGTTCCGATGCGCGTCAGGACAAAGTGCTCGATTTACGTCACTGGCGTTTCGAGCCAGACAAAGAAGATCCCGTCGCTGCGCTGGGTATTCGTCCACGCGGTGCGCAGATCGAGCCGGTATTAGCCGAAGTGCAGGCAAATTCGGCGGCGAGCAAAGCGGGTTTGCAAGCGGGCGACAGGATCGTTAAAGTCGATGGTCAACCATTAACAGAGTGGATGACCTTTGTTACTCTGGTGCGCGATAATCCGGGAACGTCTCTCGCGCTGGAAGTTGAAAGGCAGGGCAGTCCGCTTTCGCTGACGCTGATCCCGGATACGAAGTCGGTCGGCAAAAAGGCAGAAGGGTTTGCAGGCGTTGTGCCAAAAGTGATCCCGCTGCCAGATGAGTACAAGACAATACGCCAGTATGGGCCGTTCAGCGCCATCCTTGAAGCCACGGATAAAACATGGCAACTGATGAAGCTGACGGTCAACATGTTGGGGAAATTGATAACCGGTGATGTGAAACTGAACAACCTCAGTGGGCCAATTTCGATTGCCCAGGGGGCTGGGATGTCAGCGGAGTTCGGGGTGATTTACTATCTCATGTTCCTCGCGCTCATTAGCGTGAACCTTGGGATAATCAACCTGTTCCCGCTTCCCGTTTTAGACGGGGGTCATCTGCTGTTTTTAGCGATTGAAAAGCTAAAAGGCGGACCGGTATCCGAGCGAGTTCAAGACTTTAGTTATCGCATTGGCTCGATTTTGCTGGTGCTGTTAATGGGGCTTGCACTTTTCAATGATTTCTCTCGGTTGTAAGAGAGTGTTAGGAAGAACGCATAATAACGATGGCGATGAAAAAGTTGCTCATAGCGTCGCTGCTGTTTAGCAGCGCCACCGTATACGGTGCTGACGGGTTCGTAGTGAAAGACATTCATTTCGAAGGCCTCCAGCGTGTCGCCGTTGGTGCGGCCCTCCTCAGTATGCCTGTACGCCCCGGCGATACGGTTAATGATGATGATATCAGTAACACCATCCGTGCTCTGTTTGCCACCGGCAACTTTGAGGATGTCCGCGTCCTGCGCGATGGTGATACGCTGCTGGTACAGGTAAAAGAACGTCCAACGATCGCCAGTATCACTTTCTCCGGTAACAAGTCGGTGAAAGATGACATGCTCAAGCAAAACCTTGAAGCATCCGGTGTTCGTGTGGGTGAATCCCTGGACCGCACAACCCTTTCAGACATTGAAAAAGGTCTGGAAGACTTCTACTACAGCGTCGGTAAATACAGTGCCAGCGTGAAAGCGGTTGTCACTCCGCTGCCGCGCAACCGTGTTGACCTGAAGCTGGTCTTCCAGGAAGGTGTTTCTGCGAAGATCCAGCAGATCAACATTGTCGGCAACCACGCGTTCAGCACCGACGAACTGATCTCCACCTTCCAGCTGCGCGATGAAGTGCCATGGTGGAACGTGGTAGGCGATCGCAAATACCAGAAACAGAAACTGGCGGGCGACCTTGAAACTCTGCGCAGCTACTATCTCGATCGTGGCTATGCGCGTTTCAACATCGACTCGACTCAGGTAAGCCTGACGCCGGACAAGAAAGGGATTTACATCACGGTCAACATCACTGAAGGCGAGCAGTACAAGCTTTCGGGTGTTGAGGTGAGTGGTAACCTGGCGGGGCATTCTGCTGAAATCGAATCGCTGACCAAAATTCAGCCAGGCGACCTGTATAGCGGTTCCAAGGTAACCAAAATGGAAGACAGCATTAAGAAGCTGCTCGGCCGCTATGGTTATGCCTATCCGCGCGTACAGACTCAGCCTGAAATCAACGACGCGGATAAAACCGTTAAGCTGCACGTGAATGTTGACGCGGGCAACCGTTTCTACGTGCGTAAGATCCGCTTCGTCGGTAACGACACCTCCAAAGATTCCGTTCTGCGTCGCGAAATGCGTCAGATGGAAGGCGCATGGTTGGGTAGCGACCTCGTTGATCAGGGTAAAGAGCGTCTGAACCGTCTGGGCTATTTTGAAACGGTGGATACCGATACCCAGCGCGTACCGGGCAGCCCGGATCAGGTTGATGTCGTTTATAAAGTGAAAGAGCGCAACACCGGTAGCTTCAACTTCGGTGTGGGCTACGGTACCGAGAGCGGCGTCAGCTTCCAGGTCGGCGTGCAGCAGGATAACTGGCTGGGTACGGGTTACTCTGTCGGGATTAACGGCACCAAAAACGACTACCAGACCTACTCTGAGTTCTCTGTAACGAACCCATACTTCACCGTAGACGGTGTAAGCCTGGGCGGTCGTATCTTCTATAACGACTTTAAAGCAGACGACGCGGATCTGTCTTCTTACACCAACAAGAGTTACGGTGTGGACGGTACGCTTGGCTTCCCGGTTAACGAATACAACACCCTGCGTGCG
Source organism: Enterobacter pseudoroggenkampii (assembly GCF_026420145.1). Taxonomy (NCBI): domain Bacteria; kingdom Pseudomonadati; phylum Pseudomonadota; class Gammaproteobacteria; order Enterobacterales; family Enterobacteriaceae; genus Enterobacter; species Enterobacter pseudoroggenkampii. The sequence goes on along the minus strand of NZ_JAPMLV010000002.1, from coordinate 23,179 downwards.
GGCTTAGGTTACGTGCATAACGACCTGTCCAATATGCAACCGCAGGTGGCGATGTGGCGTTACCTGGACTCCATTGGTCAGTCAACCAGCAAAACAGGTCATGACAATGGCTTCGCTGCGGATGACTTCACCTTTAACTACGGCTGGACTTATAACCGTCTTGACCGTGGTTACTTCCCAACGGAAGGTTCTCGCGTCAACCTGAACGGTAAAGTGACCGTGCCGGGCTCCGATAACGAGTTCTATAAGGTCACGCTGGATACCGCGTCCTACTTCCCGATCGATGACGATCATAAGTGGGTGGTTCTGGGTCGTACCCGCTGGGGCTACGGCGACGGTTTAGGCGGCAAAGAACTGCCGTTCTATGAAAACTTCTATGCCGGTGGTTCCAGTACCGTTCGTGGCTTCCAGTCCAACAACATTGGTCCGAAAGCGGTTTACTACGGCGGGAACGACAAAGATAACTGTGATAAACCAGCTACGGATAGTAAAGGCCAGCCAAACGTCTGTAGCTCCAATGATGCAGTGGGCGGTAACGCCATGGCCGTTGCCAGCCTGGAGTTCATCACGCCAACGCCGTTTATCAGCGATAAATATGCGAACTCGGTGCGTACGTCCTTCTTCTGGGATGCAGGTACTGTGTGGGATACAAACTGGAGCACGAAAGGTATGCCTAGCGATATTCCTGACTACAGCGATCCGAGCAATATTCGCATGTCTGCCGGTATCGCATTACAATGGATGTCACCGCTGGGACCGTTGGTCTTCTCTTACGCCCAGCCGTTTAAGAAATATGATGGAGATAAGTCGGAGCAATTCCAGTTTAACATTGGTAAAACCTGGTAATAATCCGCTGCAAAGGAATGCGTTGGCAGTGTAGCGCTGACAACTGGCGATCGGTAACACGGTCGCCTTGCCACGCAAAGAACGGTACCTTCTGGTGCCAATGGGATGGTAAGGAGTTAATTGTGAAAAAGTGGTTATTAGCTGCAGGTCTCGGTTTAGCGATGGCAACTTCTGCTCAGGCAGCAGACAAAATTGCAATCGTCAACATGGGTAATTTGTTCCAGCAGGTTGCACAGAAAACAGGTGTTTCTGCGACTCTGGAAAACGAATTCAAAGGCCGTGCAAGCGAACTGCAGGGTATGGAAAACGATCTTCAGTCCAAAATGCAGCGTCTGCAGCGTGATGGTTCTACCATGAAGGCAAGCGACCGCAGCAAGCTGGAAAAAGACGTAATGGCTCAGCGCCAGGCGTTCTCTCAGAAAGCGCAGGCTTTCGAGCAGGATCGTCAGCGTCGTTCTAACGAAGAACGCGGCAAGCTGGTGACTCGCATTCAGACCGCTGTTAAAGCAGTGGCTGCCGATCAGAGCATCGATCTGGTTGTTGATGCGAACGCCGTCGCTTTCAACAGCAAAGATGTTAAAGACATCACTGCTGATGTTCTGAAACAGGTTAAATAAGTAATGCCTTCAATTCGACTGGCTGATTTAGCTCAGCAGTTGGATGCAGAATTACACGGTGATGGCGATATCGTCATCACCGCTGTTGCGTCCATGCAATCTGCTAAAGCTGGCACGATTACCTTCATGGTAAGCCCTAAGTACCGTGAGCAACTGGCTCAATGCCAGGCGTCAGCTGTTGTACTGACGCAGGACGATCTTCCATTTGCCACTGTAAGCGCGCTGGTAGTGAAAAACCCCTACCTGACGTATGCACGCATGGCTCAAATTCTTGATACCACGCCGCAACCGGCCCAGAACATTGCTGCCAGCGCAGCGATTGATGAGACGGCCAGGCTGGGTAACAACGTCGCCGTTGGGGCGAATGCGGTTATCGAATCCGGCGTTGTGCTGGGCGATAACGTCGTCATTGGCCCAGGCTGCTTCGTTGGGAAAAATACGAAAATCGGCGCAGGGACCCGTTTGTGGGCCAATGTGTCCGTTTATCATGACGTTGAAATTGGCGAAAACTGCCTCGTCCAGTCCAGCACCGTGATTGGTTCCGATGGCTTTGGTTACGCTAACGATCGCGGTAACTGGGTGAAGATCCCACAGCTTGGTCGCGTTATTATTGGCGATCGCGTGGAGATCGGCGCCTGTACCACCATTGACCGTGGCGCGCTTGACGACACGATCATTGGCAATGGTGTTATCATCGATAACCAGTGCCAGATTGCGCATAACGTTGTGATTGGCGACAATACCGCGGTTGCGGGTGGCGTCATCATGGCGGGCAGCCTGAAAATTGGCCGTTATTGCATGATTGGCGGTGCGAGCGTGATTAATGGCCATATGGAAATCTGCGACAAGGTGACCGTGACGGGAATGGGCATGGTAATGCGTCCTATCACTGAACCTGGCGTTTATTCCTCAGGCATTCCGCTACAGCCCAACAAGGTATGGCGTAAAACAGCAGCTCTGGTGATGAACATTGATGATATGAGCAAGCGCCTCAAGTCTCTTGAGCGTAAGATCGATCAACAAGACTAAGCGTCATCCGTTTAACGCTATTTTTCCCGGCCTGTCGGCTTTCTAATAAACCGGCAGGCCGTGTTATTATTGTTATCAGTACATTTTGACAGGAAGAGTATTTTGACTACTGACACTCATACTCTGCATATTGAAGAGATTTTAGAACTTCTGCCGCACCGCTACCCGTTTCTGCTGGTAGACCGCGTGCTGGATTTTGAAGAAGGTCGTTTTCTGCGCGCAGTGAAAAATGTTTCCGTGAACGAGCCGTTCTTCCAGGGGCACTTCCCTGGTAAGCCTATCTTCCCGGGTGTGTTGATTCTGGAAGCGATGGCTCAGGCTACCGGTATTCTGGCGTTTAAAAGCGTCGGTAAACTGGAGCCAGGTGAGCTGTATTACTTCGCGGGTATTGATGAAGCGCGCTTTAAGCGCCCTGTCGTGCCTGGTGATCAGATGATCATGGAAGTCACTTTTGAAAAAACGCGTCGTGGCCTGACTCGCTTCAAAGGCGTAGCACTGGTTGACGGCAAAGTTGTTTGCGAAGCGACGATGATGTGTGCTCGTAGCCGGGAGTCCTGATACGTGATTGATAAATCCGCCTTTATTCATCCTACCGCGATTGTGGAAACCGGTGCCATCATTGGTGCTAACGTCCACATTGGCCCGTTTTGTATTGTTGGACCCCATGTCGAAATTGGTGAGGGTACAGTACTGAAATCTCACGTTGTCGTGAATGGTCATACGACCATTGGCTGCAATAACGAGATCTATCAGTTCGCCTCCATCGGCGAAGTTAACCAGGATCTGAAATATGCTGGTGAGTCGACCCGTCTGGAAATTGGCGATCGTAACCGTATTCGCGAAAGCGTCACCATTCATCGTGGAACAGTACAGGGTGGTGGGTTGACGAAGGTGGGCAGCGATAACCTGTTTATGGTTAATGCGCATATCGCGCACGACTGTACCGTGGGTGACCGCTGTATTCTTGCCAACAACGCAACGCTGGCAGGACACGTATCGGTTGATGACTTCGCAATTATTGGCGGCATGACCGCAGTCCATCAGTTCTGCATCATTGGTGCGCACGTGATGGTTGGCGGCTGCTCCGGTGTGGCGCAGGACGTCCCACCGTATGTGATTGCGCAGGGCAACCATGCCACGCCGTTTGGCGTGAACATCGAAGGCCTCAAGCGTCGTGGTTTTAGCCGCGAAGCGATTACTGCCATCCGCAACGCGTACAAACTGCTGTACCGTAGCGGTAAAACGCTGGAAGAGGCGAAGCCGGAAATTGCCGAGCTGGCGAATAAGCACCCGGAAGTGAACGCGTTCATGGAATTCTTTGACCGTTCAACAAGGGGTCTGATTCGTTAATGGTCGACAGTCGTCCGCTTACGATAGCCCTGGTCGCCGGAGAAACCTCCGGCGATATTCTTGGTGCAGGTCTCATCCGCGCGCTTAAGGCGCGTGTACCCAACGCTCGCTTTGTCGGCGTTGCTGGCCCGCTGATGCAGGCCGAAGGCTGTGAAGCCTGGTATGAAATGGAAGAGCTGGCCGTGATGGGTATCGTTGAGGTGCTGGGACGGCTCCGCCGTTTGTTGCACATTCGTGCCGATCTCACCCGCCGTTTTACCGAACTCAAACCCGATGTGTTTGTCGGTATCGATGCACCTGATTTCAACATTACCCTCGAAGGGAATCTGAAAAAGCAGGGCATAAAAACCATTCACTACGTCAGTCCGTCCGTCTGGGCGTGGCGACAGAAACGCGTTTTCAAAATTGGACGGTCCACCAACCTGGTGCTGGCTTTTCTGCCTTTCGAAAAAGCGTTTTACGACAGATTTAATGTTCCGTGCCGTTTTATCGGTCATACCATGGCGGATGCGATGCCATTGGATCCGGATAAAAACGCGGCGCGCGACGTGCTGGGCATCCCCCATGATGTGCATTGTCTGGCACTGCTGCCAGGCAGCCGTGGTGCAGAAGTGGAGATGCTGAGCGCCGATTTCCTCAAAACAGCACAAATTCTTCGCCAGAGCTATCCCGACCTTGAAGTGGTTGTTCCGCTGGTGAATGCCAAACGCCGCGAGCAGTTTGAGCGCATCAAAGCGGAAGTCGCCCCGGATCTCCACGTCCGTCTTCTGGACGGCAAAGGTCGAGAAGCGATGTATGCGAGCGATGCCGCACTGCTGGCCTCCGGCACGGCGGCGCTGGAATGTATGCTGGCGAAATGCCCGATGGTGGTCGGTTACCGCATGAAGCCGTTCACCTTCTGGCTGGCAAAACGTCTGGTGAAAACGGATTATGTCTCCCTGCCAAACCTGCTTGCCGGTCGCGAGCTGGTGAAAGAGTTATTGCAGGATGAGTGCCAGCCGCAGGCGCTTGCCGATGCACTGCTGCCGCTGCTGGCAAACGGCAAGACCAGCCACCAGATGCACGACACCTTCCGCGAACTGCATCAACTGATCCGCTGTAATGCTGATGAGCAAGCGGCTGATGCGGTGCTGGAGCTAGCAAAATGATGGAATTTGTTTATCCTCACACTCGCCTTGTGGCGGGCGTGGACGAAGTGGGTCGTGGTCCGCTAGTGGGGGCTGTGGTGACCGCCGCGGTGATCCTCGATCCGGCTCGCCCGATTATCGGGCTGAACGACTCAAAAAAATTGTCTGAAAAGCGCCGGCTGGCGCTGTTTAGTGAGATTCAGGAGAAGGCGCTGGCCTGGAGCCTGGGGCGCGCTGAACCGCATGAAATAGACGAACTGAATATTTTGCATGCCACGATGCTGGCGATGCAGCGTGCGGTAGCGGGTTTGAAAATTTCCCCGGAATATGTCCTGATTGACGGCAACCGCTGTCCCGCATTGCCCATGCCTTCAATGGCGGTTGTCAAAGGCGATAGCCGGGTCGCAGAAATCAGCGCAGCTTCTATTATTGCCAAAGTGACGCGCGACGCTGAAATGGCCGCGCTGGACCTCACTTACCCTCAGTATGGTTTCGCCCAGCATAAGGGGTATCCCACACCTTTCCATCTGGAAAGGCTGGCTGAACATGGCGCAACCGAACATCACCGGCGCAGCTTTGGCCCGGTGAAACGCGCGCTGGGACGGGTGTCCTGAATCAATACGCAAGCAATTAAGTAACGCGGAATCTGAAGATGGCTGAACCACGTTTCGTACACCTGCGGGTGCATAGCGACTACTCCATGATCGATGGGCTGGCGAAGACCGGGCCGCTGGTAAAAAAGGCGGCCTCCCTTGGCATGCCCGCGCTGGCGATAACCGATTTTACCAACCTGTGTGGCCTGGTGAAGTTCTACGGAACGGCGCATGGCGCGGGGATGAAGCCTATCGTTGGCGCAGATTTTCATGTGCAGAGCGATCTCATCGGCGATGAAATGACGCAAATCTCCGTGCTGGCGATGAACAACACGGGCTATCAAAACCTCACTCTGCTTATCTCAAAAGCCTACCAGCGTGGATACGGTGCGCTGGGGCCGTGGATCGACCGTGACTGGCTGGCTGAGCTGAACGAAGGGCTGCTGCTGATCTCCGGCGGCCGTATGGGCGATGTCGGCAAATGCCTGCTGCGCGGCAATAGCGCGCTGGTGGATCAATGCCTCTCGTTCTATGAAGAGTATTTCCCGGATCGTTATTATCTGGAGCTGATCCGCACCGGCCGTCAGGACGAAGAGAACTATCTTCATGCCGCTGTGGCACTTGCAGAAGAGCGTGGGTTGCCTGTGGTGGCTACCAACGATGTGCGGTTCCTTGAGCCGGGGGATTTTGACGCGCACGAAATTCGCGTGGCGATCCACGATGGCTTCACGCTGGACGATCCTAAACGACCGCGCAACTACTCATCGCAGCAGTACATGCGCAGCGAAGAGGAGATGTGTGAGCTCTTCTCCGATATCCCGGAAGCGCTGGAAAACAGCGTAGAGATTGCCAAGCGCTGTAACGTTACCGTCCGCCTTGGCGAGTACTTCCTGCCGCAGTTCCCGACAGGAGACATGACCACGGAAGATTTCCTGGTCGCAAAATCAAAAGAAGGTCTGGAAGAGCGTCTGGAGTTTCTGTTCCCGGATGAGGCCGTTCGCAAAGAGAAGCGGCCGCCGTACGATGAACGCCTGGACATTGAACTCCAGGTGATCAACCAGATGGGCTTCCCGGGTTACTTCCTGATCGTCATGGAGTTTATCCAGTGGTCGAAGGATAACGGCGTACCGGTCGGACCGGGCCGAGGCTCCGGTGCTGGGTCGCTTGTGGCCTATGCGCTTAAAATTACCGACCTCGATCCGCTGGAATTCGACCTGCTGTTCGAACGTTTCCTTAACCCGGAACGTGTTTCCATGCCCGACTTTGACGTCGACTTCTGCATGGAGAAACGTGACCAGGTGATCGAGCACGTCGCCGATATGTACGGCCGTGATGCGGTATCGCAGATTATTACGTTCGGTACGATGGCGGCGAAAGCGGTTATCCGTGACGTCGGCCGCGTGCTGGGCCACCCGTACGGGTTTGTCGATCGCATCTCTAAACTGGTACCGCCCGATCCGGGCATGACGCTGGCAAAAGCCTTTGAGGCTGAACCACAGCTGCCGGAAATCTACGAAGCCGACGAAGAAGTCAAAGCGCTGATCGACATGGCGCGCAAGCTGGAAGGCGTCACGCGTAACGCCGGTAAGCATGCGGGGGGCGTGGTTATCGCCCCGACAAAAATTACCGACTTTGCGCCGCTCTACTGCGACGAAGCGGGCCAGCACCCGGTTACCCAGTTCGATAAGAACGACGTAGAATACGCCGGGCTGGTGAAGTTCGACTTCCTTGGTCTGCGTACGTTGACCATCATTAACTGGGCGCTGGAGATGATCAACGCCCGCCGCGAGAAGAACGGCGAGCCGCCGTTGGATATCGCGGCCATCCCGCTGGATGACAAGAAAAGTTTCGACATGCTGCAGCGCTCGGAGACCACCGCCGTCTTCCAGCTTGAATCGCGCGGCATGAAAGATCTGATTAAGCGCCTGCAGCCCGACTGCTTCGAAGATATGATCGCGCTGGTTGCCCTGTTCCGTCCGGGCCCGCTGCAGTCAGGGATGGTAGATAACTTTATCGACCGTAAGCACGGGCGCGAAGAGATTTCCTACCCGGACGTTCAGTGGCAGCATGAAAGCCTGAAGCCGGTGCTGGAGCCCACCTACGGCATCATCCTGTACCAGGAACAGGTTATGCAGATCGCCCAGGTGCTTTCCGGCTATACCCTCGGCGGCGCGGACATGCTGCGTCGTGCGATGGGTAAGAAAAAGCCGGAAGAGATGGCCAAGCAGCGAGGTACTTTCGAAGAAGGCGCGAGAAAAAACGGCGTTGATGGTGAACTGGCGATTAAGATCTTTGACCTGGTTGAGAAATTCGCCGGGTACGGATTTAACAAATCCCACTCCGCCGCCTATGCTTTGGTGTCGTACCAAACGCTGTGGCTGAAAGCGCACTATCCTGCTGAATTTATGGCGGCGGTAATGACGGCCGATATGGACAACACCGAGAAGGTGGTGGGCCTGGTGGACGAGTGCTGGCGCATGGGGCTGAAGATCCTGCCGCCGGACATTAACTCGGGGCTCTACCACTTCCACGTCAACGACGACGGGGAGATCGTTTACGGGATCGGCGCGATCAAAGGCGTGGGTGAAGGTCCGATCGAGGCGATCATCGAAGCGCGTAACAACGGCGGGTATTTCCGCGAGCTGTTCGATCTTTGCGCCCGCACCGATACCAAAAAACTGAACCGTCGCGTGCTGGAAAAACTGATCATGTCCGGCGCGTTTGACCGGCTGGGGCCGCACCGCGCCGCGCTGATGAATTCCCTCGGCGATGCGCTGAAAGCGGCGGATCAGCATGCAAAAGCGGAAGCCATTGGTCAGGCGGATATGTTCGGGGTGCTGGCGGAAGAGCCGGAGCAGATCGAGCAATCTTACTCCAACTGCCAGCCGTGGCCAGAACAGGTGGTACTGGATGGCGAGCGTGAGACGTTAGGCTTGTACCTGACGGGGCACCCGATCAACCAGTACATCAAAGAAATTGAGCGCTATGTCGGCGGCCACAGGCTTAAAGACATGCATCCGACAGAACGTGGTAAAATCACCACGGCTGCGGGGCTCGTGATTGCTGCAAGGGTTATGGTCACCAAGCGCGGCAATCGTATCGGCATCTGTACGTTGGATGACCGTTCCGGGCGTCTGGAGGTGATGTTGTTCACCGACGCGCTGGATAAATACCAGCAATTGCTGGAAAAAGACCGCATACTTATCGTCAGCGGACAGGTCAGCTTTGATGACTTCAGTGGGGGGCTTAAAATGACCGCCCGCGAAGTGATGGACATTGACGAAGCCCGGGAAAAATATGCTCGCGGGCTTGCTATCTCGCTGACGGACAGGCAAATTGATGACCAGCTTTTAAACCGACTCCGTCAGTCTCTGGAACCCCACCGCTCGGGGACAATTCCAGTACATCTCTACTATCAGAGGGCGGATGCACGTGCGCGGTTGCGCTTTGGTGCAACGTGGCGTGTCTCTCCGAGCGATCGTTTACTGAACGATCTCCGTGGCCTCATTGGTTCGGAGCAGGTGGAACTGGAGTTTGACTAATACAGGAATACTATGAGTCTGAATTTCCTTGATTTCGAACAGCCGATTGCTGAGCTGGAAGCGAAAATCGATTCTCTGACAGCGGTAAGCCGTCAGGATGAAAAACTGGATATTAACATCGACGAAGAAGTGCATCGTCTGCGCGAGAAAAGCGTAGAGCTGACGCGCAAAATCTTTGCCGATCTCGGCGCATGGCAGGTGGCCCAGCTGGCTCGCCATCCACAGCGTCCGTACACCCTGGATTATGTCCGCCTGGCGTTTGACGAATTTGACGAACTGGCAGGCGATCGCGCATACGCTGACGATAAAGCTATCGTTGGCGGTATCGCGCGTCTGGACGGACGCCCGGTGATGATCATTGGTCATCAGAAAGGCCGTGAAACCAAAGAGAAAATCCGTCGTAACTTTGGTATGCCAGCACCAGAAGGCTACCGCAAAGCCCTGCGTCTGATGGAGATGGCTGAGCGTTTCAACATGCCAATCATCACCTTCATCGATACCCCGGGTGCATACCCTGGCGTGGGCGCGGAAGAGCGCGGTCAGTCTGAAGCCATCGCGCGCAACCTGCGCGAGATGTCTCGTCTGAAGGTGCCGGTCATCTGTACCGTTATCGGCGAGGGTGGTTCCGGCGGTGCGCTGGCGATTGGCGTGGGCGATAAAGTGAATATGCTGCAGTACAGCACCTATTCCGTTATCTCCCCGGAAGGCTGCGCGTCCATTCTGTGGAAAAGCGCCGACAAAGCGCCGCTGGCTGCAGAAGCAATGGGCATCATTGCGCCACGCCTGAAAGAGCTTAAGCTGATCGATTCCATCATCCCGGAACCGCTGGGTGGTGCACATCGTAAGCCGGAAGTGATGGCGGCTTCTCTGAAAGCGCAGCTGCTGGCTGACCTGGCGGATCTGGACGTGCTGAGCAAAGAGGATCTGCTCAACCGCCGTTACCAGCGTCTGATGACCTACGGTTACGCGTAAGCTTCACAATTATCTGAAAAGCCGCACACTGTTGCGGCTTTTTTTATACCTGCGGTTTAGCCGGACTATGCTTAGCTAATGTTTTTTAAGGAGGAAGCCCATGAATATCATTGCCATTATGGGGCCGCACGGCGTCTTTTATAAAGATGAGCCGATTAAGGAGCTGGAGCAATCCCTGCAGTCGCGCGGGTATCAGCTAATCTGGCCGCACAACAGCGCCGACCTGCTGAAGTTCATCGAGCATAACCCGCGTATCTGCGGCGTGATCTTCGACTGGGATGAATATGATCTCGAACTGTGCAGCGACATCAACAAGCTGAACGAATACCTCCCGCTGTATGCGTTTATTAATACCCACTCCACCATGGACGTCAGCGCCAATGATATGCGTATGGCGCTGTGGTTCTTTGAATATTCCCTCGGCGTGGCGGACGATATTGCGACCCGCATTCAACAATACACGAATGAATATCTCGATAACATTACGCCACCGTTTACCCGGGCGCTTTTCACCTACGTAAAGGAGGGGAAATATACCTTCTGTACGCCGGGTCATATGGCGGGTACGGCTTATCAAAAAAGCCCGGTGGGCTGCCTGTTCTATGATTTCTTTGGTGGCAACACGCTGAAAGCGGACGTGTCGATTTCAGTCACCGAATTAGGCTCTCTGCTGGATCACACCGGCCCGCATCTGGAAGCCGAAGAGTATATCGCCCGCACCTTTGGCGCAGAGCAGAGCTATATGGTGACCAACGGCACCTCGACCTCGAACAAAATCGTCGGTATGTACGCCGCGCCGGCGGGGAGCACCCTGCTGATTGACCGTAACTGCCATAAATCGCTGGCTCACCTGCTGATGATGAGCGACGTCGTACCGCTTTGGCTATCACCCACGCGTAACGCGCTCGGTATACTTGGCGGTATTCCGCGCCGGGAGTTCACCCATGAAGCCATTGAAAGCAAGATCGCGGCACTGCCAGGCGCAAGCTGGCCTGTCCATGCGGTGATCACCAACTCGACCTATGACGGTCTGCTGTACAATACAGACTGGATCAAAAAGGCGCTGGACGTGCCGTCTATCCACTTTGATTCCGCATGGGTACCGTACACCAACTTCCACCCGATATACGCGGGTAAAAGCGGCATGAGTGGTGAACGCGTGCCGGGTAAAGTATTCTTTGAAACGCAGTCGACGCACAAAATGCTGGCAGCATTTTCCCAGGCTTCGCTTATCCACATCAAAGGTGAGTACGACGAAGACACGTTCAACGAAGCCTTTATGATGCACACTACCACTTCACCGAGCTATCCGCTGGTGGCCTCTATTGAAACGGCCGCGGCGATGCTGCGCGGCAACCCGGGCAAACGTCTCATCAACCGTTCGGTGGAGCGCGCGCTGCATTTCCGCAAAGAGGTTCAGCGGCTGAAAGATGAAGCCGACGGCTGGTTCTTTGATATCTGGCAGCCTGAAGAGATTGATGAGGCGGAGTGCTGGCCCGTCTCGCCCGGCGAAGACTGGCATGGTTTCCGGGATGCCGATAGCGACCATATGTTCCTCGACCCGGTAAAAGTAACAATCCTGACGCCGGGCATGGATGAGCAGGGCAAGATGAGTGAAGAAGGTATTCCGGCCGCGCTGGTGGCGAAATTCCTTTATGAACGGGGTGTGGTGGTGGAAAAAACCGGCCCCTATAACCTGCTGTTCCTGTTCAGTATTGGTATTGATAAAACGCGGGCGATGGGGTTGTTGCGCGGTCTGATGGAGTTTAAGCGCGCCTACGATCTTAACCTGCGGGTGAAGAACATGCTGCCGGATCTCTACGCGGAGGATCCTGACTTCTATCGCAATATGCGTATTCAGGATCTGGCCCAGGGGATCCACAGATTGATCCGCCAGCACGATCTGCCGCGTCTGATGCTTCAGGCGTTCGATGTCTTACCGGAGATGAAATTAACCCCGCACAAGGCTTGGCAGCGCCAGGTGAAAGGGGAGGTCGAAACCGTTGAGCTGGAAAATCTGGTCGGGCGCGTATCGGCCAACATGATCCTGCCTTACCCGCCGGGCGTTCCGCTCCTGATGCCAGGAGAGATGATTACCGAGGAGAGTCGGGCCGTGCTCGATTTCCTGCTGATGCTCTGTTCGGTAGGGCGTCACTATCCCGGTTTTGAGACGGATATTCACGGTGCGAAGCGCGATGAGAACGGCGTTTACTGGGTGCGAGTCCTAAAATAAGGGTGACCGCTTGCAAGGTGCGGGTTTTCGGTTGTAACGTTCAGGCATCATAAAAAGGAGAAGCTATGCTGGGTTTAAAAGCTGTTCATCATATTGCGATCATTGCGACCGATTACGCGAAAAGTAAGGCCTTCTACTGCGACATCCTGGGCTTTACGCTCATGAGCGAGGCCTACCGCGAAGAGCGCGACTCCTGGAAGGGCGATCTGGCGTTAAACGGGCAATATGTGATTGAACTGTTCTCTTTCCCTTTTCCGCCTGCGCGTCCGTCCCGCCCGGAAGCCTGTGGCCTGCGCCATCTTGCCTTCAGCGTCGATGATCTGGATAGCGCAGTAAAACACCTGGAAGCGCACGGCGTGACGTGTGAAGCGATCCGCGTCGATCCGTTCACCGACAAGCGCTTTACCTTTTTCAACGACCCGGACGGCCTGCCGCTGGAGCTTTATCAGCAGTAATCTTTGTCCTGTGTGATAATGCCCGCTCAGTTCGGGCATTTTTTATGTGTAATTCCCTATGACCTTACCCGCTATCGCACACGCCGTTTCACCGTACCGCCAGCTGCTGGTGGGGTTTAGCGGTGGCCTGGATTCCACCGTTCTGCTCCATCGTCTTAAACGCTGGCGCGATCGGGAGCCTGACGTCCAGCTTCGGGCGATGCATATTCACCACGGATTAAGTCCTCACGCAGAGGAGTGGGTGGCGCACTGTGAAGCCTTGTGTGCGGCGTGGGCGATCCCGCTCATCGTCGAGCGCGTCACGCTTGCGGAGGAAGGGCTGGGCATCGAGGCGCAGGCGCGTAAAGCCCGCTATGCCGCGTTTGCCGGGGCATTACGTCCTGGAGAAGCGCTGGTCACGGCTCAGCATCTGGACGATCAGTGTGAAACCTTTCTGCTGGCGCTTAAGCGGGGCAGCGGACCGGCGGGGCTGTCAGCCATGCCGGCGCGTTCTGCATTTGCCGGCACAACGTTACTGCGTCCGCTGCTTGGCGAGACGCGCGCCTCGCTTGAAGCCTGGGCGCGAGAACATCAGCTGAGCTGGATCGAAGATGAGAGTAACCAGGAGGACGGCTATGATCGTAACTTTCTGCGTCTGCGCGTCCTCCCGCTATTGAGCGAGCGCTGGCCGCATTTTGCCGACGCGACGGCAAGAAGCGCTATGCTGTGCGCCGAACAGGAATCGCTGCTGGACGAGCTATTGAGTGACGAGCTGGCTGAACTGATTTCTGAGGACGGTGCGCTGGCCATTGCACCGCTGACAGCGATGAGCCCGGTACGTCGCGCCGCGCTGCTACGACGCTGGCTGGCCTCTCATCACGCTGCGATGCCGTCGCGGGCGATGCTGAGCCGTATCTGGGACGAGGTTGCCCTGGCGCGGGATGATGCTTCCCCGCGCGTCCATCTGAACGGGTTTGACGTAAGACGCTATAAAGGGGAACTCTGGTGGATAAAATCCATGCCCTCACTGACCGATGTGGTGCTCGACTGGCTTTCACCTGACGCACCGCTGGTATTGCCCTGTGAGGCAGGACGCGTCTCTCTCCTGCCGTCTGGTCATGTGAGGTTGCCGAAGCCCGGTGAACCGGTCACCGTGCGCTTTAAGGCTGGTGGCATGCTGCACATCGTCGGGCGCAACGGGGGGCGGAAGCTGAAGAAAATATGGCAGGAGTGTAACGTGCCGCCGTGGCTGCGCGACACCACGCCACTGCTGTTCTACGGTGAAACGCTTATCGCTGCGGCAGGAGTTTTCATCACGGAAGAGGGGTGGTCAGAAGAGGGTGCCAGGTTTGAGTGGCAGAAAGCGTAACGGGCAGCCTGGCTGCCCGTTAATGTCATCAGGATTCGCTCACCACGACGGTGCCGATTTGCGGGTGGCTGAAGCTGGCTATTTTATCCAGACGCAGCTCACGCGTCGCACCGGCATCTTCCACTATCAGGTATTCCACGTTCTTACGTGAAACCAGATCGTTGGCTTTCGCCTTCAACACTTCGCCATCTTTTAGCTCCAGCGTCAGTAATAAATGATGCTGGCAGGCGAGTTCGAGGTTGTCATAGTCATCACAATTGATGGGTTGATAAGTATCATTCATCGACATAATCGCTCACCAGTAAATTCGCCGCAGCATACGCTGCTTTTTCCCTGACCGACTCCGAAAGGCTCTCATCAGAGGCCACTTCATTAAGCACTTTCAATACACAGCCCAACGCGTCCGGGACATACCCCAGATCTCCGCTGGCGATTTCCGCATACCGTTTGCGAATTAACTCACAATAATTATTCACATCCCCTCCCGCCAGCGCACTGACTTACTGTGAGATATCATTAAGCCTACGAAGATAAACTCGGTTTAGCAAGGTGACTATACCATACTCATTTAAGCAATATCAGCGCCTTGATAGCGGTGTATTTATTACCCCGTAACAGCCTTTTGCCGCGGTTTTCGCTACAATGGGCGCCTGATTCGAATGGAGTTCTCTCATGGCGCTGAAAGCGACAATTTATAAAGCAGTGGTCAATGTGGCCGATCTGGATCGCAACCAGTTCCTGGACGCCTCGCTGACGCTGGCACGCCACCCCTCCGAAACCCAGGAGCGTATGATGCTGCGCCTGCTGGCGTGGATGAAGTATGCCGACGAGCGTCTGCAGTTTACCCGTGGGTTAAGCGCAGAAGACGAGCCTGAAGCCTGGCTGCGCAACGATCATCTGGGTATCGATTTGTGGATCGAACTCGGACTGCCGGACGAGCGCCGAATTAAGAAGGCCTGCACCCAGTCCGCTGAAGTGGCCTTATTCGCGTATAATCAGCGCGCTGCGGAGATCTGGTGGCAGCAAAACAAGAGCAAGTGCGGACAGTTTAAAAATCTTACGGTCTGGTATCTGGATGATGAGCAGCTGGCGCAGCTGAGCGAGTTTGCCAGCCGGACCATGGTATTGCAGGCGACGATTCAGGACGGTGCAATCTGGCTTTCTGATTCTCAGAATAATCTGGAAATTCATTTGACG
This sequence comes from Enterobacter pseudoroggenkampii, assembly GCF_026420145.1. NCBI lineage: Bacteria > Pseudomonadati > Pseudomonadota > Gammaproteobacteria > Enterobacterales > Enterobacteriaceae > Enterobacter > Enterobacter pseudoroggenkampii. The sequence continues at coordinate 7,870 of NZ_JAPMLV010000002.1, read as the reverse complement.
GCGTGGCAACCGGCCTCATGATCGTCTTGTCCCGAAACGTCAGCATTCCGGACAACGAGCTGGAGATCACCGCCATCCGTGCACAGGGGGCCGGTGGGCAGCACGTCAACAAGGCGTCGACGGCTATCCATTTGCGTTTTGACATTCGGGCCTCAAGCCTGCCAGAGTATTATAAAGAAAGTCTGCTTGCCGCCAGCCACCACCTGATCACCAGCGATGGTGTGATTGTGATTAAAGCCCAGGAGTACCGTAGCCAGGAGCTCAACCGGGAAGCGGCGATAGCCAGGCTGGTGGCGGTCATCAAAGAGTTAACGGCAGTACAAAAAAGCCGCCGGGCAACGCGGCCAACCCGCGCATCGAAAGAGCGTCGTTTGTCCTCGAAGGCCCAAAAATCCACAGTGAAAGCACTACGCGGTAAAGTTCGTCGCCCGACAGAGTGACGAAAGGGAACACACTTTTCATAAGGAATTCATTGTGAAAAAAGCATTATGGTCAGCGCTGGCAGTGAGTACGCTGTTTGCGCTTTTCGGGTGTAACAACCGCTCCGAAACGCAGGTTTTACAACCCACGCAAACGGAAGAATTAAAACCGATGCAGCAGAGCTGGCGTGGCGTATTGCCTTGCGCGGACTGTGAAGGCATTGAAACGTCCCTGTTCCTGCAAAAAGACGGCACCTGGGTAATGAACCAGCGCTATCAGGGGGCGAAAGAGCCTTCTTCTTTTGCGACTTATGGAACATGGGCGCGTACGGCGGAGAAGCTGGTCCTGACCGATACCACCGGTGAGAAAACCTGGTTCCGTCCTAAAGGTGACAGCATGGAGATGCTCGACCGCGAAGGTAACCCTATTCAATCCCAGTTAAACTACACGCTGGCGCCGGTGAAAGCGGCCCTGCCTGCAACGCCGATGGCAATGCGGGGGATGTACTTCTATATGGCGGATGCGGCGATCTTTACCGACTGCGCAACCGGCAAGAAGGTCAGCGTGGCAAACAATGCCCAGCTTGAACGCGATTACGCTGTGGCGCGCGGCAATGACAGCAAACCGGTATTGCTGACGGTGGACGGTCACTTTACGCTGGAGCCAAACCCGGATAGCGGAGAGATGGTGAAAACGCTGGTGGCGGACAAAGACGCGAAATTTATTGCGGGCAAAGACTGTAACAGCAAGTAAGCTGACGTAGCGCCATTAAAAAACCCCGCCTGAGCGGGGTTTTTTGTTTAGCCTTTGATGGCTTTCACCAGGTAATCAAGAATGTCGCCGGTCTTGATCATCTGTTTTTCGCCGCTGCGACGGTATTTGTATTCAATCTCGTCGCTGTCGAGGTTACGGTCGCCGATCACGACGGTGTGTGGGATACCGATCAGTTCCATATCGGCAAACATCACGCCCGGACGCTCTTTACGGTCATCCATCAGCACTTCGATACCCTGAGCGCGCAGCTCGGCATACAGCTTCTCGGCCAGCTCCTGCACGCGGTAAGACTTGTGCATGTTCATTGGCAGAATAGCAACCTGGAACGGCGCGATGTTGTCCGGCCAGACGATGCCGCGCTCGTCGTAGTTCTGCTCAATGGCGGCAGCTACCACGCGCGTCACCCCGATCCCGTAGCAACCCATGGTCAGGATCTGGTTACGGCCATCTTCACCCTGAACGGCGGCGTTCAGCGCGCGCGAGTATTTATCGCCCAGCTGGAAGATGTGACCCACTTCGATACCGCGCTTGATCATCAGGGTACCCTGGCCGTCCGGGCTTGGATCGCCTGCTACCACGTTGCGGATGTCAGCCACTTCCGGCGTCGCCACATCGCGATCCCAGTTGATGCCGAAGAAGTGTTTACCGTCGATGTTCGCACCGGCGGAGAAGTCGCTCATCGCGGCTACCGTGCGGTCAATAACAACCGGAACCGGCAGATTGACTGGACCCAGTGAACCTGGACCCGCATTCACCACGGCGCGGATTTCCGCTTCCGTCGCGAACGTCAGCGGGCTGGCTACCTGCGGCAGCTTCTCGGCTTTCACTTCGTTCAGCTCGTGATCGCCACGCACCAGCAGGGCAACCAGCGGGTAAGCGCTCCCTTCGGTGGATTTCACCAGCAGGGTCTTAACGGTTTTTTCAACTGGCAGGTTGAACTGCTCAACCAGCTCGGCGATGGTTTTCGCGTTTGGCGTGTCAACCAGCGTCATCTCTTGCGTTGCAGCAGCACGTGGTTCTTTTGGCGCCAGCGCCTCTGCAAATTCGATGTTCGCCGCGTAGTCTGAAGAGTCAGAGAAGATCACATCGTCTTCACCGCTCTGCGCCAGTACCTGGAACTCATGGGATGCGCTACCGCCGATGGAGCCGGTATCAGCCTGCACAGCACGGAAATCCAGACCCATGCGGGAGAAGATTTTGCTGTATGCCGCGTACATTGCGTCGTACGTCTCTTGCAGGGATTCCTGAGAGGTATGGAAAGAGTAGGCATCTTTCATCAGGAATTCGCGAGAGCGCATGACGCCGAAACGTGGGCGAACTTCGTCACGGAACTTGGTCTGGATCTGGAAGAAGTTCAGCGGCAGCTGTTTGTAAGAGCTCAGCTCATTACGAATCAGGTCGGTAATGACTTCTTCATGCGTTGGGCCGAGAACGAACGGACGCTCGCCGCGATCGACGAAGCGCAGCAGTTCTGGGCCATATTGTTCCCAACGGCCACTCTCCTGCCACAGGTCAGCGGGCTGAACCACAGGCATGGACACCTCGATAGCACCGGCGTTGTTCATCTCTTCACGCACGATGTTTTCGACTTTTTTCAGGACGCGCACGCCGGTCGGCAGCCAGGTGTATAACCCGGAGGCCAGCTTGCGGATCATCCCGGCGCGCAGCATCAGCTGATGGCTGATCACTTCGGCGTCGGCAGGCGTCTCCTTCAGAGTGGAGAGCAGATATTGGCTAGTACGCATGTTGTTACGGTTCCATTTCGACGATTGGAACAGGCTGAAACACCAGCCTGACACAAAAAAAGTGGTTTAGTTTACCAGTGTGGCAAAGATGCCAAAAGAGAGGAGAACAAAATTACCTGGGTTCAAGGGCAAACACTTCAAAACCTGCCCCGGTGACGCGCCAGCGAACGTTAAAATCAAGCAGCCAGACGGCGTATGATTTTCCTGCTTCCTCTTCTTTACGGTAGGCCGGCCGCGGGTCCTGTGCCAGAACTTCGGTGATGAAATCCCGTAAGCGAGGATAGCGTTTCTCCAGTTGACCGAGCTGCGCGGTTATCTCAGGCGTAAAATAAACAGGCATGTCCGCCTGCGGTGCGTCCTGAGCATAACTTGCACGCGCGTCCGGGAGGGCTTCGGCGAAGGGCAAATAGGGTTTGATGTCGATAACCGGCGTGCCGTCGACCAGATCCAGGCTACCTAACTCCAGTATCACCCGATCTTTCTGGCAGCGTATGCCTTTCAGTTCAACCAGCGACATGCCAACCGGATTTGGACGGAAGGTCGAGCGCGTTGCAAACACGCCCATTCTCGCATTTCCGCCAAGACGAGGAGGGCGCACGGTAGGACGCCAGCCGCCTTCCATCGTCTGGTGAAACACGAATACCACCCATAAATGGCTGAAAGCCTCGAGCCCGCGTACCGCATCGGCCTGATTGTAAGGCGCAATCAGGTGAAGCTCACCGCGTCCGCTGGTGACAAGACCGGGCTGGCGGGGGACGGCGAACTTCTCTTTATAGGGAGAGTGGATAACGCCTATCTGCTCGAACTGAAATGCACTCATTTCGCCGTGATGTTCAACGCAGAACCGATGCAAACCGCCTGACGATAGCAACCCGGAGTGCCGCTGGTGACTTCGCAGCTGTGCAGCAGGACCGCGTTAGCTTTCATTTTTGCGGCATTGATCTGCATGCGTTTACGCGCTGTCGGAATATTCGGTGGTGAGTCCTGATTGGTCGCCTGACAGGAATCGCCGCTTACTTCGCCCAGTTCACGGAACGGTTTACCGACGAGTTCGTCCGCTTTCGTGATAATGCGAACTGGCGCAGGGCGAACCACTTTTGGTTTCGCAGGCTCTGTTTTTGGCGGGGTTGCCGTGCTTTGAACGGGTTCAACGGGAGATCTGCTTAGCATTGAACAGCCGCTCAGCATGAGTGCTAAAAGACAGATCGGTAAAGCACGCATAATATTTCCTCAATGGATAATCAAAACGTCAGATATTGAATCAGTTGACTGCACAAATGACAAGACGGGCATAAGCCCGTCCTGATGATATTACACTGAGGTGAGATTACCAGCCTTTAACAGCGCCACCGTTAAACACTTTGTTGGCTTCCTGGTAAACTTCATCAGACTGATAAGCCTGAACGAATTTCTTCACGTTTTCCGCGTCTTTATTGTCTTCGCGAGTCACGATCAGGTTAACGTACGGGGAATCTTTATCTTCAACGAAGATACCGTCTTTGGCTGGCGTCAGGCCAATCTGGCTGGCGTAAGTGGTGTTGATAACGGCCAGGGCAATTTGGGCATCGTCCAGAGAACGTGGCAGCTGAGGCGCTTCCAGTTCAACAATTTTCAGATTTTTCGGGTTCTCGGTGACATCCAGAACGGTTGGCAGCAGGCCAACACCGTCTTTCAGTTTGATCAGACCCACTTTCTGCAGCAGCAGCAGGGAACGACCAAGGTTGGTTGGGTCGTTAGGCACGGCTACCTGAGAGCCCGGTTGCAGTTCGTCCAGCGATTTAATTTTCTTAGAGTAACCGGCAATTGGATAAACGAAGGTGTTACCGACACCCACCAGTTTATAGCCACGATCTTTGATCTGCTGGTCCAGGTATGGCTTATGCTGGAAGGCGTTCGCGTCGATATCGCCTTTGCTCAGCGCTTCGTTCGGCAGAACGTAATCGTTGAAGGTCACCAGCTCAACGTCCAGGCCATACTTCTCTTTTGCCACTTTCTGAGCAACTTCCGCAACCTGCTGTTCTGCACCCACGATAACACCCACTTTAATGTGGTTTGGATCCTTTTCGTCCTGACCGCAACCCACCAGTGCCAGAGAGCCGATCAGCGCGCCTACTGCTGCAAAGGTCTTTAATTTAAACGCCATGTTTTATCCTTAACTCGTAGAGTTTGTGTTGTGTGTAACGTTATTTGTGAGTAACGGTCCGGACGATGCGATCGCCAGAGAACTGGATTAAGTAAACCAGAACAACCAGCAATACCAGAACGGTATTCATCACGGTAGCGTTATATCCAATATAGCCGTACTGGTAACCAATCTGACCTAAACCGCCCGCGCCAACTGCACCACCCATTGCCGAATAACCGACCAGGGTGATGAGCGTGATGGTTGCCGCATTCACCAGGCCTGGCAGTGCTTCCGGGAGCAGGACTTTGCGCACGATCTGCATCGGTGTTGCGCCCATCGCGCGGGAAGCTTCGATCAAACCGGTTGGAATTTCCAGCAGGGCGTTTTCCACCATACGGGCGATAAACGGCGCAGCCCCTACGGTCAGCGGAACGATCGCTGCCTGCAGACCGATAGACGTTCCGACGATCACGCGGGTAAACGGAATCATCCACACCAGCAGAATAATGAAGGGGATAGAACGGAAGATGTTCACCAGCGCAGAGAGCGTACGGTACAGTTTCGCGTTCTCAATGATTTGACCCGGACGCGTTACGTACAGCAATACGCCGACCGGCAGGCCAATCACAAAACCAAAGAAGCCAGAGACAAAGGTCATTGCCAGCGTTTCCCAAACGCCGCGAACCAGCAGCCACATCATCGGCTCAGACATAACCCAGTACCTCTACTTTTACATGGTGTTCTTGCAGCCAGGCAATCGCGGCCTGGGTTTCTTCTTGTGTGCCGTGCATTTCTGTCAGCATGATGCCGAACTTCACGCCACCGGCGTAATCCATCTGCGCGCTGATGATGTTGTTGTTCACGTTAAAGCGACGCGCGGTTTCGGAAAGCAGGGGAGCGTCAACGGACTGACCGGTGAACTCCATGCGCAGCATCGGGACGCTGTCTGCGGTGGATTCGGTTTTCAAACGCTCCAGATAGTCTTCCGGAATATCGAGATGCAGGGTGGACTGGATGAACTGCTGTGCCAGCGGCGTCTTCGGATGCGAGAACACTTCACTTACTGTGTCCTGCTCGATCAGTTCACCATTGCTGATGACCGCCACGCAGTCGCAGATGCGTTTCACCACGTCCATCTCGTGCGTAATAAGGAGGATCGTCAGGCCCAGGCGACGGTTAATGTCTTTCAGCAGTTCCAGAATCGAACGCGTGGTGGCCGGATCCAGTGCGCTGGTGGCTTCATCACACAGCAGTACCTTAGGATTGCTTGCCAGCGCGCGGGCAATGGCCACACGCTGTTTTTGCCCACCGGACAGATTTGCCGGGTAGCTATCATGTTTATCGCCCAGACCCACGAGGTCGAGCAGCTCGGTGACGCGACGCTTCACTTCTTCTTTCGGCGTGTTATCCAGCTCAAGCGGTAAGGCAACGTTGCCGAACACGGTGCGGGAGGCCAGCAGGTTAAAGTGCTGGAAAATCATGCCAATCTGACGACGCGCTTTGGTGAGTTCTTTTTCTGAAAGGGCGGTAAGTTCCTGGCCGCCAACTTCTACGCTGCCCTGGGTTGGGCGCTCAAGCAGGTTAACACAACGGATCAGCGTGCTTTTACCTGCACCCGATGCGCCAATGACGCCATAAATTTGACCAGCAGGAACATGCAGACTGACGTTGTTCAGCGCCTGAATGGTTCGGTTCCCCTGCTGGAACACTTTGGTGATATTGGAAAGTTTAATCATTAGATTATTTTTATCGTATGTAAGTTAGCCGTGGCATTTTCTTCTGCCAGATACGGGTGATGACCGTAAACAAAACGGATGTTAAGGCATCCAGACGTCTAAATCAATCCAACTCTGTACGATGAGCACTTTATTGCGCTGCGATTCATGAGATACTAGTCGAACATGCCTTTTTCAGGAGCAAACCGGTGGCAAAATCAGTACCCGCAATTTTTCTCGATCGTGACGGCACTATTAATGTGGATCACGGTTATGTCCATGAGATTGATGAGTTCGAATTTATCGATGGCGTAATAGATGCCATGCGCCAGCTGAAAGAGATGGGTTATGCGCTGGTAGTTGTGACGAACCAGTCCGGTATTGCACGCGGTAAATTCACCGAAGCGCAGTTCGAGACGCTGACGGAATGGATGGACTGGTCGCTGGCCGACCGCGGCGTGGATCTCGACGGCATCTATTATTGTCCGCACCACCCGCAGGGAACGGTTGAAGCGTATCGCCAGACCTGTGATTGCCGTAAGCCGCATCCGGGGATGTTCATCTCTGCGCAGGAGTTCCTGCACATTGATATGTCTGCTTCTTATATGGTGGGCGATAAACTGGAAGATATGCAGGCAGCAGCAGCAGCGGGTGTAGGGACCAAAATATTAGTCCGCACCGGTAAGCCAGTAACGCCAGAAGCAGAAAATGCAGCGGATTGGGTGATTAATAGTCTGGCCGATCTGCCAAAAGAGATTAAAAAGCACCATAAATAGCCTTTTTGGCGAAAAGATGAGCGGTTGAAATAAAAATGCATTTTTCCGCTTGTCATTCCTCGGCGGCCCCCTATAATGCGCCTCCATCGACACGGCGGATGTGAATCACTTCACAAACAACCCGGTCGGTTGAAGAGAAAAAATCCTGAAATAACGGGTTGACTCTGAAAGAGGAAAGCGTAATATACGCCACCTCGCAACGGTGAGCGAAAGCCGCGTTGCACTGCTCTTTAACAATTTATCAGACAATCTGTGTGGGCACTCAAAGTGACATGGATTCTTAACGTCCTCGGACGAAAAATGAATACCAAGTCT